>NZ_CP065958.1:5108379-5416759 GCF_041270065.1 Streptomyces fradiae
CACGAGACCCTGACCGGGCCCGAGTTCACCACCGACCTCGTCCTGGCCCGCGGCCAGCTCGCCACCGACTGGCCCACGGCGACCCTGGCCCCCGGCTGGCGGGTCCGCGCCGTCCAGGAGGCCGCACTGCCCGAGTCCTCGCCCCGCTGGTGGGGCACGGGCAAGCTCGTCGAGTTCGCCGCGTACCTGCCCGATCTGCCCGTCCTGCACCAACTCGTCTCCTCCGTACGGCGGGAGACCTGCCACTGGTGCCGCATGGAGCTCATCGGCGACCGCTGCGGCTTCTGCGCCGCGCCCCTGCCGAGCACAGCCGAGCCCACGCCCGCGTCCCGCTAGCCAGCCTCAACCTGCCCCTTCCCTGTTCCCGTCCACGATCGATCGAGGTAGTACGGCCATGAACTCCCGCCAGCGCCGCGGCGTGCTCCTGCTGCTGCTGTCCGTCCTGTGCGCCCTCGGCGTGTTCGCCGGCGTCCTCACGGTCATCAGCGACGTGAACTCCAAGGTCGGGCCCGAGGTGACCGCGTACCGCGTCAAGGACGACATCGAGCCGTACGCCGCCCTCGGCCCCGGGAACTTCGAGAAGATCACCATGCCGGAGCGCTGGCTGCCCGCCACCGCCGTCACCGACCTCCGCAGGACCGAGGGCAAGATCGCCGTCACGACCCTCAAGGCCGGCTCCCTGCTGCAGAGCGACATGATCGTCGACCGGCCCGCGCTCGCCCCCGGCCAGCAGGAACTCGCCATCATGGTCGACGGCGCCACCGGCGTCGCCGGCAAGATCACCCCAGGCGCCTCCGTCAACATCTACGCCACCTTCGCCGGCGAACGCGGCGGCCCGCCCGACCAGTCCAAGCTGATCGTCGCCGGCGCCAAGGTCCTCGCCATCGGCAAGCTCACCCCCATCGAGAGCCGCGACGACAAGGCCGGCCGGGCCACCGAGGCCGTGCCGATCACCTTCGCCCTCTCCACCGCCGACACCCAGCGCGTCGCCTACGCCGAGTCCTTCGCCGAACACGTCCGCCTCGCCCTCGTCGCCCCCGGCGGCGGCAGCAGTGCGCCCGCCCCGGGCGACCGCACGTACACGCTCGACAAGGACAAGTGAGGCCCGCATGACCACGAGGATCCTGCCGGCGGTCGGCGACCCGGACGCGGCCCGCGCCGTCACCACCCTCATCGGCCAGCTGCCCGACGCCGAACCCGCCGGGCCCGTCGCCGACTCCACCCAGCTCCTCGACACCCTCGCCCGGCTCGCCGCCCACTCCCTCGACGAGCTCCCCGAGGTCGTCCTCGTCCACGAGCGCATCGGCCCCGTCCCCGCGCTCGAACTCATCCGCGAGGTCGCCCTCCGCTTCCCCGCCGTCGGCGTCGTCCTCATCACCGCCGACGCCAGCCCCGTGCTGTTCTCCGCCGCCATGGACTCCGGCGCCCGCGGCCTCGTCACCCTGCCCCTCGGCTACGAGGAGCTCGCCAGCCGCGTCCAGGCCGCCGCCCAGTGGTCCACCGGCGTCCGCCGCCACCTCGGCGCCGCCGGCCCCGACGCCGCCCTCACCGGCCCCGGCGGCCGGGTCGTCACCGTCAGCGGCGCCAAGGGCGGCGTCGGCACCACCGTCACCGCCGTCCACCTCGCCCTCGCCGCCCGCGCCTCCGGCCACACGGTGGCGCTGGTGGACCTGGACCTCCAGGGCGGCGACATCGCCTCGTACCTCGACGTCCAGTTCCGCCGCTCGGTCGCCGACCTGGCCGCCATCAACGACATCTCGCCGCGGGTGCTTCAGGACGCCGTGTACGTCCACGAGACGGGTCTGTCCTTGCTCCTGGCCCCGGGGGAGGGCGAGCGGGGCGAGGACGTCACCGACCGCGCCGCCCGCCAGATCGTCCACGCCCTGCGCACCCGCCACGAGGTCGTCGTCGTCGACTGCGGCACCCATCTCGACTCGGCGGGCGCGGCGGCCGTGGAGACGGCGGACGTCGCCTTGCTGGTGACGACCCCGGACGTCGTCGCCGTACGGGCCGCCAAGCGGGTCGTACGGATGTGGGACCGGCTCCAGATCCGCAAGCCGGAGGACAGCACCGTCCTGGTCAACCGCCACCAGCGCGCCACCGAGATCCAGCCCCCGCTCGTCCAGAAGATCACCGGGACGCGGATGGCGGGTGTGGCTGTTCCCGCCGCGTACAAGGAGCTGGCGGCCGTCGTCGACGCGGGCCGCCTGCACGACCTGGACGCGCGGTCGAGCGTCAAGCAGGCGCTGTGGGCGCTTGCGGGGGAGCTGGGGTTGGTGAAGGCGGCGGGCGTGGGCGGGCCCAGCAAGGAGCTCGTACGGGGCGGGGATCGCGGCGCGCTCGGCCTGCGGCGGCGCGGCGGCGGAGGGCGATAGCCGTGCGGGTGTGGGGGCGGAGTGACAGCGGCCAGGTGGCGGTCGAGTTCGTCGGCATGCTGCCGCTGATCCTGCTCACGCTGGTGCTGCTGTGGCAGTGCGTCCTGATCGGCTACACGTACACGCTGGCGGGGAACGCGGCGGACGAGGCGGCGCGGGCGGCGGCGGTCGACGGCGACTGCGAGGGAGCGGCGCGGCGGCACGTGGAGGGCGCGTGGGCGTCGGGTGCGAGTGTCGACTGCGGGGTTCCGTCGGGCGGGATGGTCACGGTGACGGTCACGCTCCGCACCCCCGTGCTGTTCCCCGGCTCGATCACCTTCCCGTGGCGGGTCGACGGGAAGGCGGCGGCGGTGTGGGAGGGGAAGGACCGATGAAACGCTTCCGAAGGCGCGACCGCGGTTCGGTGGCCATCGAGTACCTGGGCTTTCTGCCGATCCTGCTGATCGTCGGCCTGGCGGGCATCCAGCTCGGCCTCGTCGCGTACGCGGCCCAGCAGGCGGGCACGGGGGCGCGGGCGGCGGCGCGGGCGGCGAGCGTGGACGACCCCGACTCCGTACCGAGGCCGAGGGCGGCCGCGGACGCGTCCATGAGCGACTGGATCGTCGAGCACAGGTCGTTCAGCTCCTCGGGAGAGGGCAGCTACAGCGTCACCGTCCGGGTCCCCGGCCTCATCCCCTTCCTGGGCCCGTTCAGGGTGACCAGGACCGCCACCATGCCCGTCCCCGACTCCGCATCCGAGGAGGAGCGCCCATGAGCCTGCGGTCCCGCATCCACACCCCCGAGGAGAACCGGTCCGGCGGCGCCGCCGGACGGGAGGACGGACATCTCGTCGCCGCGTTCCGCGCGAAGCTCCTGGAGGAGATCGACCTCACCGAGATGTCCGCGCTCGCCGCCGCCGAGCGCCGGGCCCGGCTCGAACGCGTCCTCGGCCACATCATCAGCCGCGAGGGCCCGGTGCTCTCCACCGCCGAGCGCGCCCAGTTGATCCGCCGCGTCGTCGACGAGGCCCTCGGCCTCGGCGTGCTCGAACCGCTCCTCGAAGACGCCTCCATCACCGAGATCATGGTCAACGGCCCCGACCAGATCTACATCGAGCGGGCGGGCCGGGTGGAGCTGCTCCCGCTGCGGTTCGCGTCCCACGAGCAGCTGATGCAGACCATCGAGCGGATCGTGTCGACCGTCAACCGACGGGTCGACGAGTCGAATCCGATGGTGGACGCGCGGCTGCCGTCCGGCGAGCGCGTCAACGTGATCATTCCGCCGCTGTCGCTCACCGGCGCCACGCTCACCATTCGCCGCTTCCCGCGCGCGTACACGCTGCACGAGATGATCGGTCTCGGCTCGCTCGACGAGCAGATGCTGCTCCTGCTGTCAGGACTCGTCCAGGCCAAGTTCAACATCATCGTCTCCGGCGCCACCGGCACCGGTAAGACGACCCTCCTCAACGCCCTGTCCGGGCTCATCCCCGACGGCGAGCGGGTCATCACCATCGAGGACTCGGCCGAGCTGCAGCTCCAGCAGTCCCACGTCATCCGCCTGGAGGCCCGGCCGCCCAACATCGAGGGCCGCGGCCAGGTCACCATCCGCGACCTCGTGCGCAACTCCCTGCGCATGCGCCCCGACCGTATCGTCGTCGGCGAGGTCCGCGGCGGCGAGACGCTCGACATGCTGCAGGCCATGTCCACCGGCCACGACGGCTCCCTCGCCACAGTCCACGCCAACTCCGCCGAGGACGCGCTCATGCGCCTCCAGACCCTCGCCTCGATGTCCGAGGTGAAGGTGCCGTTCGAGGCGCTGCGCGACCAGATCAACAGCGCCGTCGACATCCTCGTCCAGCTCACCCGCCACCCCGACGGCACCCGCCGCGTCACCGAGATCGCGGTCCTCGCCTCGCACGGCCGCGAGGGCTACCTCCTCGCCACCGTGTGCCGCTTCGACGCCCAGCCGATCGGCGCCGACGGCCGGGTGCACGGCCGCTTCTCGTACCACCCGCTGCCGCGCCGGGTCGCCGACCGGCTCTACATGGCGGGCCAGCCCATCCCCCAGGCCTTCGGCGTGGCCGCGACCGACGCGCAACTCGCCACGCGAGAAGCCACGTAGCCACGTAGGGAAGGAAGTAGAAGGACGATGACCCTGACCTCGACCCCGACCCTGCTGACCGTCGGCGCCGCACTCGTGTGCGCTGTCCTGGCCGTGGCCGGAATCCAGCTGTACGCGAGCGGCGCCGCCCAGCGTTCCGCGCTCATCGCGCGCCTCTCGCAGAACGCGGGCGAGACGGGCGACCCCGGCGGCCGGCGCAGGCGCCCGTTCCGCGGCGTCGACCGGCGGGTGCGCCGCACCGCGCTGGGCCGCAAGCTGGAGCTCCGTATCTCCGCCACCGGACTCGACGTCACACCGGGCGAGTTCGTCGTCGCCATGGCCGTGACCGTCGCCGCGCTGTGGGCGACCGGGCAGGCCCTGCTGTCGCCGTTCTTCGGGCCGATCTGCGGCTTCCTCGGGGTGTGGGTGGCGATGGGCTTCCTCAACTGGCAGCGGCAGAAGCGGATCGAGAAGTTCATCAACCAGCTCCCCGAGCTCTCCCGCATCCTCGCCAACGCCACCCAGGCCGGCCTCGCCCTGCGCATGGCGCTCTCGCTCGCCGCCGACGAGATGGACGCGCCGGCCGGCGACGAACTGGAGAAGGTCGCCCAGCAGCTCGCCGTCGGCACCTCCATCGACGACGCCCTCGGCGAACTCGCCGAACGCCTCCCGTCCCGCGAACTCGTCGTCCTCGTCACGACCCTGGTCCTCGCCAACCGGGCCGGCGGCACCGTCGTCTCCTCGCTGCGCAACCTCACCGAGACGCTGGAGGAGCGGAAGGAGACCCGGCGCGAGGTGCGCACGCAGCTGTCGCAGGTGAGCATGACGGCGTACGCGGTCCCCGTCATCGGCGTCGGCTCGCTGCTGCTCATCGACAACATGCAGCCCGGCGCCCTCGACCGGATGACCGGCTCGGGCCTTGGACAGCTGGCGGTGGTGCTGGCGTTCGGCCTGTACGTGGTCGGCTTCGTCGTGATCCGCCGCTTCGCGAAGATCGACGTGTAGGGACAGGGACAAGGACTGTGGATCTTCTCCTGGCCCTCCTCGGGGGCCTCTCCGTGGCCGGCGCCGCCTACGGCATCCGCCTCTACCGCGCCGACGCCAAACTCCCGACCGACCTCCAGCTCGCCCTGGAGGTCGGCGCCACCCGCACCGGCGCCGTCGACTCCGTCGTCGACCGCCTCGGCATGCGCTGGTCCCCGGCCGTCCTCCGGCTCATGGGCCCCAAGCGGGTCAACTCCGTCCGCCGCCGGATCGACCTCGCCGGAAACCCGGGCGGCCTCACCATCGACCGTTACGGGGCGCGGCGCGCCGTCTACGGCTTCCTGGGCGTCCTCGGCGGCCTGCTCATGCTGAGCAGGGGGTCCTTCCTGGTCGCCCTGCTGCTCTTCGCCTTCGGCGCCTTCTGGACCGAGGTCGGCATCTGGTCCGCCGTCCGCATCCGCAAGGACCAGATCGAGCGGACGCTGCCCGACTTCCTGGATGTGCTCGCGGTCGTGGTGTCGGCCGGCCTCGGATTCCGCCAGGCCCTGGAACGGGTCGCCGACAAGTACGAGGGCCCCTGGGCCGACGAACTCCGCATCACCCTCCGCCAGATGGACATGGGCGTCAGCCGCCGCGACGCCTTCGACGAACTGCGGCGACGCAACGACTCCGAACAGGTCGCCCAGTTCGTGACGGCGTTGCAGCAGGGCGAGGAGCTGGGCGCGCCCATCGTCGACACGCTGATCCAGATCGCCAACGACATGCGCAGGACCGACGCCCAGAACGCGCGCCGCAAGGCCGCGAAGGCCGTGCCCAAGGCCACGATGGTGATCACCACCCTGATGGTCCCGGCCACGATGATCCTGCTCGGCGCGGGCCTGTTCCTGGGCACCGGCACCGACTTCGGCTCGATCACGGGCGAGTGACATGCGGACGCTGAAGATTCTGGTGGTGGCCGCGAACCCGGTCGTACGGGCGGGCCTGACGGTGCTGTTGGGCGCGTGCCCGGACATGGAGGTGGTGGGGGAGGGCGCGGGCGCGGACCTCGTGGTGGTCGACGGGGACGCGGAGGCGGTGGAGCGGTTGTCGGCGCTGGCGCCGGTGCTGCTGCTGACGCACGAGCCGGTGGGGGACGGGGCGTTCGGGGCGGCAGCGGGGCGGCTGGTCCACGGCCGCTTCGACGTGGCGGAGCTCGTACGGACGGTGCGTGCGACTGCACATGCTGGCGTGAGGTCAACTCTGGGGAATATACTGCACTTCAGAAATCCAGCTTCGCGAGTGCAACGTTTCGGTCTGAGTGCGAGGGAGGTGGAGGTCATGGACCTGATCGCAACCGGCCTGACCAACCAGCAGATCGCCACTACCTGCTCCATCTCCGAAAAGACCGTCAAGAACCACATCAACCGCATCTTCGCCAAACTCCACAGCACCACCCGCGGCGAAGCCATCGCCTCCTGGCTCGGCACGAGGACCGCGTCATGAGCCCGGCGGCGCCTCGGGCGCTGACTACCCAGGGTGATTGGGCCTACGGACCCTGTGATCCCCCCACCCGAACGGCGTACCCTGCCCGAGTCGCCGGACTCGGAGGGGAACACGATGAACGAGGCGCTGCTGAGGGCCCTGACCAAGGCCAAGGTGCACGGGGCGAGTTGGGGCGAACGCCGAGCTGCGGCGCGGCGGGACCGCGACCGCGACCGGGGGCAGACGGCGGTGGAGTACCTGGGGATCATCGTTGTGGTGGTGGCGATCGTGATCGCGATCTCGGGGACGGACATCGGACAGAGCATCAGGAACGCCATCTCCCGGAAGATCGCCAGCCTCACCGGAGGCGGGGGGAGCTGAGGCATCCCCGATCGGGCGACTCAGGACAAGCTTTCCCCGTATACATCACGGTGATCGGCGGCCTGCTGTTCCTCGCGTTCGTCTACTTCGTCGTGGCACAAGCGTCAGTCCTGCGCAGCGGAGGGCAGACCGCAGCTGACGCCGCCGCACTTGCTGCGGCCCAGGACGCCCGCAGACAACTACGCGAGGGATGGCGTGAGGTGATCCTCGACCCGGATTCCTGGGGCGGATTCCTCCAAGGCAGGGGATACGACAGAGGCGCGGCCTGCGAGCGGGCAGCGCAGTACGCCCATGACAACGACGCCGAGATGTCCGACGCGGATTGCTCCGACCAGCCATCAGGCGACGGAATCGAGTTCCGCGTGCACATCAGCACCAGCGGCACCGTGGGCAAGTCGATCGTGCCGAACAGTGACCGGAGTGCAGAAGCGACCGCCACTGCCATCCTGGAACCCCGCTGCTTCTTCGATGCCCCAGAGCCGACGCCCCCGCCCACCACGCCCGCACCGACCGGCTCGGCCACGCCCGAACCGACTCCCACACCGAGCCCCGAACCGGAACCGATCACCGGCCTCGTCTGCGACGGCGTCGAGTGGACGATCGACCCGGAAGACCCGCAGCTGCCCGGCGCCGCTGATCTCTTTTCCGTCCGACTGGTCGACTGACGAGCGAAGGACCCTGTTTCCCATGAGTGTGCGGTACGCGAAGAAGACCGGCAGAGGAGTGGTCGCCGCGGTCATGGCGGCGGGGCTGCTGCTCGGACTCGCCGGCTGCGGAAGCGGCGAGGAGAAGCCGCCCGAGGGCAAGGGGGCGCCCACCACCTCCGCTCCGAAGAAGACCGGTGGGAACCCCCAGCCGCAGTCCGAGGAGCCGTCCGAACCCATCGCCGTGCTGAAGGGCCAGGAAGGGCTCGAACTGGTCGTCTCCTCCGCCAAGCGCGATCAGGGCGGCTTCGTCACCGTCAGCGGCAAGCTGACGAACGCGGGGAGCGACGTGGCCGTCATCCCTGCCCAGGTCGGCGGCAACGAGACCGAGATCATCAAGCACGGCATCTCACTAGGCGGCGCCACCCTCGTCGACTCTGTTGGCAAGAAGCGCTACTACGTCCTTCGCGACACGGACGGCCGCCCCCTTACGACGACTGGTTTCGACAGCTTGGCGCCAGGAGCTTCGTCCCCGGTATTCATGCAGTTCCCCGCCCCGCCCGCCACCACCACCGAGGTCTCGCTCCAGCTCCCCACCTTCACCCCCGCCACCATCAAACTCTCCTGAGGCGCAGTCATGACGACGACGACCACCCCGCGCCGCCTCGCCACCCTCACGGCAACCCTCGTGCTCCTGACCGGCACGGTCGGCACCGTCGGCACGGCCGGTGCCGCCCGCGCCGACGACCCGCCCAACTCCACCACCAACGGCGGCCCGCCCCCCGTCATCGACGCGAGCTCACCCGCCCTGATGCTTCCCGACGGGGCCACCCTCGCGCCCGCCAAGGTCCTCGACATCAAGCAGATCGTCGAGGAGGAAGGCGGCGAGCAGCGTCGCGAGGACACCAACGTCGACGTCACCTTCGCCCTTCAGGCCGAAGTCCTCTTCCCCAAGGACAGCGCCAAGCTCAGCCCGTCCGCCACCGCCCGTATCGCCGCGATCGCCGCCGAGATCAACAAGCAGGCCTCCCGGCGTGTCCGCGTCTTCGGGTTCACCGACGACCTCGGGTCGTACGAGCACGGGCTGAAGCTGTCCAAGGAACGCGCCGACGCCGTACAGCTCGAACTCGCCAAGAACCTCGACCCCGGCACGACGTTCGACATCCGCGGCTACAGCGAGGACTACCCCATCGCCGACAACGCCACCGAGGAGGGCCGGAAGAAGAACCGCCGCGTCGAGGTCTCCTTCCCGCGCACCTCCGGCGGATAGCGGCCGCCTTGTCAGAGGAGGTGATCCGCCTTGCCGGCCTTGATGTCCAGGATCAGTTGCCGGAGGGCGTCACGGCTGTCGGTGAGGTGGTGGTCCTCCTGCCCGGCGACGGCTATGTAGCTGTTGCCGTCGGCGTCCGTCCCGAAGCGGTAGCAGGAGTTTCCTTCCCCGCAGTACGGCTCTTCCCAGCTGACCTCTGGCATGTGGACCTCCTTCAGAATTGGCGCACCATCTCATGGAGGAACGCGCGTGAGTCCGTCGGGGACAGCGCGATGCGTTCCATCCAGTCCAGGTGCGCTCGATACTTCGCCAACTGCGTTTCCTCGTACAGGAAGTCGGGCCCGTGCGAGTTGTCGATCTGCACGGTGTCGAGCCGGGGAACGGCTCCCTCGGCGTAGAGGACGGTCTGCCCGGCTCCGGGGAACGCCCCCGCCTCGAATGGGAGGACGAGGATCGTGATGTTCTCCTGCTCCGACTTCTGCAACAGGTGTTCCAACTGGGCGCGCGCCACGGTTCTTCCGCCGAAGCGCATTCGCAGGGCGGCTTCGTGCACGATGCCGAGGTACGGGACGGCGTCGGGGCCGTCGAGCACCCGCTGGCGCTCCATGCGATGCGCGAGGCGCAGGGCGATCTTGTGCTCGGGAAGCTGCGGGATGACCATGCGGAAGACCGCCATCGCGTGTTCCGAAGTCTGGAGCAGGCCGGGCATGTGCATGGAGTAGGCCGCGCGCATGCCGACGCTGTTCGCCTCCAGCTCGGCGATGTCGAGGAGGGCGGGAGGTAGCGAGCTGCGGTAGCCCTCCCACCAGCCGCGCTGGCCGGGCTGTGCCATCTCGGTAAGTGCCTCGACGTACCTGTCGTCTGCGGAGTCGCAATGGGCGGCGAGAGCGCGAAGGCGTTCGGGGCTGATGGGGCGCTTGCCCGACTCGATGTTGGAGATCTTGCTGCGATCGACACCGAGCAGGCTCGACGCCGACTCGGCGGAAATCCCGGACGACGTGCGCATCCTGCGGACCTCGTAGCCAAGACGCTTCTGGCGTTCGGTCGGGGATGTCCTTGCTGCCATGCCGCTCCTCACCGTGTCGTCGGTGGAAGTCTGCCGCCTGTGTACGCCAGCGATCCACGAAAGGGTTAATCTCCGCGAAGTCGAGGGCTATTTTGCCCTCCAGGTCTACATTGGGGGCGCACCGCTCGCTCACCGTGGGCGCGTGGAAGTGCATCGCGCAGGCCTGCCCGGAACCTCCTGCCCTGGGAGGGGTGGTCTCGCGTCAGGGAGACACGCCACCACGCGTACGCACCGCCGGAGCCGGGCCACTCGTGCGCCTCGATGAGTCGTCGTCGATCGGATCAGCCAGGTCAACGCAAGCTCCGAGCAAGGGAGTCCGCATGTCGCCGACCCTTCGCACCGCCATCTGCCCCGTTTCTCCGCACGCCGCCGAGGCCGGCGTCAGATTCACGTACAGCCTCACCGTTCCGGGTACGTGCAGCAGCGCTGCCGTCGTCCGTACCGCCGTACGTTCCGCCCTGCATGCGCATCGGCTGCGCCGTTACACCTTCCCCGCGCAACTCGCCGCCAGCGAACTGGTCAGTACCGCCGCTCGGCTGGCCCCGGGCGAGGACGCGTACTTCTCCCTCGGCTGCCGCCCCGACTCACTCCGCCTGGTCCTCTGGGACCAACACCCCCGCCACGAGGAACCCGACGCCGAGACGGTCTGCGCGGCCCGGCGCCGGCGGGCGTTGTGGCTGCTCGACGTCGCCGTGGAGGACTGGGGCGGCGAGTGGGGCATCACCGAGGCTCAGCCGCCGCACCGGGGGACGAAGTCATGGGTGGTACTGCCCTGGTGAGGTGCTGGTTCTGACGGCCGTCGGGGTGGCCGTTGCTTGTGTGCTTCTGGTGCGGCCGCCCTCTCTCCGAGTGTGGCCCCCTCCACCACCGCGTCAAGGGCGCCTTCGGCGTCGCTCCGCGATGGGCTGCGCCCACCCTTGACCCGGTGCCTCCGGGGGCCTTTTCACACTCGGAGGGCGGCCGGGGGAGCGGGCCGCGCGGAAAGGCCCGGGTATCGGCCGGCCGCCGTAGGCGGATGGCGGGTGCGTGGGTGGTGGGGCCGGGTATCGCTCCGGGCCGGGGGGCGTTCTGTTGCCCGGTGGGTGGGGGCTCGGTTCGTGGCTGAGGTTGGTGGGACGGTGTCCGCCGGTTCGGGGCGTGGAATGGGGGGCAGCCGTCGGCGGGCCGGGGCGCATGCCCCGCTGGGCACGGCCTGTGGGCGGCATAAACCCCGCTCGCGCGAGGCCCTGGACGCCGCCAGCCACCACTGGAGTCACAGGAGTCCCGGATGTCTCGTCCCGGGGTGGGGATTGCGGAGTTTGCACCGCCCGGCAGTGCTCGGCGCGTGCGATGACCGGGCAAAGTCCGCTAGCGCGAGGTCGGGTTCGCTAGGGAACGCCTCTGGAGTCACACGAGTTCACACCCGCCCCATTTCGTCTGCGGATTGCGGACTTTGCGCCGCCACGGTCAGCTCAGTTCTTCGGCCAGGGCGAGGATGATTCCGCTCGGGCCCCGGAGGTAGCAGAGCAGGTAGCTGTCCTCGAAGCGCGTCACTTCCCCGACGAGTTCGGCGCCGTGCGGGCGGAGGCGGGCGAGGGTGGCGTGGATGTCGTCGACGGCGAACATGACGCGGTGCAGGCCAAGCGTGTTCGCCGGGGTGATCGCGGGCTCGGGGGTGATCGCCTTCGGGGAGTGGTACGTCGACAGTTCGAGTCGGCCCGGGGCACCGGGGATCCGCATCATCGCGATCTCGCTGCGCATGCCGTCGAGCCCGACGACCTTCCCCGCCCAGCTTCCTTCGATCGGCATCCTCCCTTCCAGCTCCATGCCGAGCTCGGTGAAGAAGGCGACGGCGGCGTCGAGGTCGTCGACGACGATGCCGACGTTGTCCATGCGCTGAATCGTCATGCTCGCGAGGATAGGGGCCGGGTATGACGCCGTAGGCCAGGCACGGCCGGGCCTACGATCGGGCCCGTGAGCGACATCCCGACGCATTGGACCATCCGCCACTTCTCACAGGCCAACCCCGCCGGCCCCGGCTGCGACAGCGTGCCGGCCCTCCTGCGGCGGCTGGCCGATTCCATCGAGGCGCTCGGCCCCGCCGAGATCCAGGACGTGGTCATCACATCTGAGATGACCGAACACGGCCCCTGGCGGTCGGGAACCGTCTACTTCCACCTGCCCGAGGACGCGGACTGATTCCGCGCCCAATCCGCTAACAGGAATGACCAGCCGGGCATGCAGCCCGACCCGGCGACGGCCGTCGGCCGCCGAGCCGGGAATGGGCGCCCCATTCCACTCCCGCGCACCCCCACCGAGGGATCGGTCCCAACTGCCCTCGCCACGAACCGAGCCCCCCACCCCCTCAATGCGAAGGGGCTTCCTCGGCGGAGCGATACCCGGTCCCACCACCCACGCACCCGCCATCCGCCTACGGCGGCCGGCCGATACCCGGACCTGTCCGCGCGGCCCGCTCCCCCGGCCGCCCTCCGAGTGTGAAAAGGCCCCCAGAGGCACCGGGTCAAGGGTGGGCGAAGCCCATCGCTTGCGACGCCGAAGGCGCCCTTGACGCGGTGGTGGAGGGGGCCACACTCGGAGAGAGGGCGGCCGCACCAGAAGCCCTCAAGGACCCCCCGGCCCGAGCACCTCGGCTCGCGGCGCGCGGCTACCGCTCCAGCGCCCTCCTGACCGTCGCGATCATCCGGTCCGGGTGGGTGAAGACCTCGCGGGCCGTGAAGCGGAGGACGCGGCGGACGGCCGGGCAGCTCTGGAGGTCGTTGAAGCGGTGGACGTCGCGTTCGTGGGCGGCGGGGGTGCCGTGGAAGGCGAAGCCCTCGATCTCGACGGCCAGTCCGGCGGCGCGGAAGAGGAAGTCGGGGCGCAGGGGGCGGCCCGTGTCGGTGTGGAGGGTCGGCTGGGTCTCGGGGTGCAGGCCCGCGTCGTGCATCCGCAGCCTGGCGACCGTCTCGGCGGGGGAGCCGGATCCCGCGACGGCGAGCGGGAGCCAGCGGCGGGCCGAGGGGGCGCCGGGGCGGCGGGGCGCGGCGAGTTCGGCGGCCAGGTCCGCCGTACCGACGAGCGGCGGGCGGCGCAGGCCGGCGACGAAGCGGGGGGACAGCGCCGAGTCCGCGACGACCACGGCCGCCTCGCGGGAGGCGGCAGCCCGTATGAGGTCGCCGACCGTGCGCGCCGCCGTCGTCACGCGCAGGCCGCGCCGGGTCCCGCAGTCCGCGTCGGTGAGCTGGGACGTGGCGTGCACCCGTATCCGGTCGTGGGGCCCCGAACTCCGGTGTGCGGTGAACTCCAGGAGATCCGCGTCCGCCCCAGGCCCCGTGAGGAGTTCGATGCGGTGCAGCGCGGCGGCCGTGCGGTGGCTGCACACCAGCTCGGGCCGCAGCAGCTGGGCGGCCCGGGCCCGCACCCGCCAGTCCACCTCCTTCTCCGGGACGGCCCACGCGCCCCTGCAGATCCGATGCCAGCCGTCCACGCGCAGCCGCCGGGCGAGCCGGCCGCGCGGCCAGCCCGCCGTGAGCGCCCACACCGTGAGCAGCACCCCGCCCCTGGCGAGTCTCATCAACTCGTACATACGAGCAAACGATCCCCCTGTGGAAAACTCCGCGAAAGGGTCCGTCAGGAAACTGCAAAAGTGCTGGTAGGTGGTGAGATCGGACATCCCGGAACGGGCATGCTGAGGACTGAGTGAGAGCTCGCAGGGCTTCTCAGTGGTTCTCAGTGCTTTCAGTGCTTCCGAAACGGGCAGCCGATGACAACTCCCGCCCTCGCCCCGACCACCAGCGGCGTTCAGCTCGTCAGCGACCTCGTCGACCGCGTCCCCGGGTTCCGCAGCGCCTACGACGCCCACGTCTTCAGCCAGGGGCGCGTCCAGCCGCATGTCTTTTTCTGGGATGTCGTGCAGGGCACGGTGCGCGCCTTCCTCGGTGAGGAGGGCGACGAGGGCCGCCCCGTCGACTGGCGGCGCACCCTCGACTTCCTTGAGGAGCAGAGCCGGCGCGGCGAGGCCGGGGTGGACGACGTCATCGTCACGTCCTTCCTCGGGGACCTGCCGCACCCGTACGAGCCGGGGTACGGGATCGTGGGCGAGCTGGGGCCGGTCATGGCGGCCAGATTCCTGAGGCTGCGACCCGGCGGTTGATAATCGAGCGCATGTTCCGCTCCGCCCCACCCTCCACGCTCTCCCCACGGACCCTCGCCCTCGGCGGGTACGTCGCCACCCGCCTCCTCGGGCTCGCCGCGCTCGCGATCGTCGCCGCGGCCACGGGCAAGGACGGGATGCACCGGCTGACGGGCCGGTGGGACGCGGTCTGGTACACGCGGATCGCCGAGCACGGCTACGGCCACCAGGTCACCCTCCCCAACGGCGCCGTCCACGCCGACCTGGCCTTCTTCCCCCTCTTCCCCGCCCTGGAACGGGCCCTGGCCACCGTCCTCCCCGTCGACGCCGCCACCGCCGGACTCCTCGTCTCCTGGGCCGCCTCGCTCGCCGCCGCCTGGGGCATCTACGCGGTCGGCGCGCACGTCGCGGGCCCGCGCACCGGAGTCGTACTCGCCGTCCTGTGGGGGGTGTACCCGACGGCGTTCGTGCAGTCGATGGCGTACACGGAGACCCTGTTCACGGCCCTCGCCGCCTGGTCGATCCTCGCGCTGCTGCGCGACCGCTGGGTCCTCGCCGGCGTCCTGTGCGTGTGTGCCGGGCTGACCCGGCCGACGGCGGCCGCGCTGATCGCCGCGATCGGGATCACGGCCGTCGTCACCGTCGTACGGGAGCGGCGGCTGCGCGCCCGGGTCGCGGCGGGCACGCTCCTCGCGCCGCTCGGCTGGCTCGGGTACGTCGTGTATGTGGGGGTCCGGCAGGGCAGCGCCACCGCCTACTTCGACGTGCAGGCGGCCTGGGGCAACTCCATCGACGGCGGCGTCGCGCTCGCCCGCTTCATCGCAGGACTGCCCTGGCCGGCGGCCCTCGGGCTGTGCCTCGCCCTCGCCTTGCTCGGCTGGCTGCTCTTCCTGTGTGTGCGACAGCGCCAGCCGCTCCCGCTGCTCGTCTACACGGTCGCCGTCGTCGTCATCTCGCTGGTCGGCGCCGCGTACTTCGGGTCCCGGCCGCGCCTGATGATGCCCGCGTTCGGGCTGCTCCTGCCGCCGGCCGCGGCGCTGGCCCGGCTCCGGGCCCGTACCGCCGTGCCCGTCCTCGCCGGGCTCGCGCTCGCCTCCGCCGTGTACGGGGCGTTCACGCTCCTCGGCGCCGGTCCACCGTGACCACCGCACCCGGCCGAAGACCCCAGCCCGCCATCGTGCCGCCCTCCGCCTCCAGGACGTGCCGGCCGCGCAGCCGCGGCATCCCCAGCCGGCCCGGCCGCATGGTGACGACGTCGAGGACGGTGAACGAGCGGTCGAGATAGGCGATGTCGAGGGTGAAGCGCATCCCGAAGGTGTGAATGCTGTTGGTGGGCGTGATGAGCAGGGCGCCGTCGATCCCGTCACGGCCGAGCAGGCCCCGGCGCCGGGATTTATGGGTAGCGGCGATCTCTACCGGCACCCGCCCGCCGTCCGGCGTGCCCAGCCAGCCCGTCCCGTCCCGCCAGGTCCTGCCCCATGCCCTTCCCCAAGTCCTCCCCATGTGCCCGACCCTAGCCCTAGGGTCTGCCCGTGGACGCCCTGTCGATCGCCTTCGTCGCGGCCGCCGCCCTGTGGGGCGCCGCGGCCGGGCTGCTCGTACCCCGCGCCGCGTACCGCCTGTCCGTCGCCCCCGACGAGCCCTGGCGCGCGGCCTGTCCGGCCGGGCACCCCTTCGCGGGGCCCGCGCGCGGCTGGCTCGGCGGCCCCGGGCGAGCCGCCTGCGCGACCACGCCTGCGCCGCTCGTGGCGCCGCTGCTCACCGCGCTCGCGTGCGCGGCGCTCGCCGCGGCCACCGGCGCGCCCCGCCCCGAACTGCTCGTCTGGCTCCTGGTCGCGCCCTTCGGCACGCTCCTCGCCGTCGTCGACGCCCGCGTCCACCGCCTCCCCGACCCGCTGACGCTGCCGCTCGCCGCCGCGCTGCCGCTGCTCCTCGCGCCGGCCGCGCTCCTCCCGTACGCGGCGGGGTCCTGGCTCCACGCCCTGCTCGGCGCGCTCGCCCTCGGCGGCGGCTACCTCGGCCTGTTCCTCCTCCACCCCAACGGCATGGGCTTCGGCGACGTGAAACTCGCCGTCCCGCTGGGCGCCGCGCTCGGCTGGTACGGGTGGGGCGTGCTGTTCGTCGGAGCCTTCGCGGGGTTCGCCCTTGGGGCGTTGTACGGGCTCGGGCTCGTCGTCGCCCGCCGGGCCGGGCGCGGCTCGGCGATCCCCTTCGGCCCGTTCATGATCGTGGGCGCGTTCCTCGGGCTGCTGCTCGGCGCGTTCACCGCCCTGCCCTGAACGGCCCGCCCTAGCATCACGCCATATGCGGATGATGCGGACAATCGATACGGAATCGACCCCAAATGCGCGCCTGGCAGGGGCAGATACCGGCCCGCGGCAGGAGCGCGCCCCGGGCCCCCGGCTCCCCTGGGCCCGGAGCGGGGCCTGGAGCGTGGCCCGGAGCGGGGCCTGGATCTGGGCCGCCGGCCTCTGTCTCCTCTACGCCACCGTCGCCGTGCGCCGCCACCAGCTCATGCGCACCACCGGCTACGACCTCGGCATCTTCGAGCAGGCCGTCCGCGCCTACGCCGAGTTCCGCGCCCCCGTCGTCCCGCTGCGCGGCGAGGACTTCAACCTCCTCGGCGACCACTTCCACCCGCTCCTCGCCGCCCTCGCCCCGCTCTACCGGCTCTTCCCGTCCCCCCTCACCCTGCTCGTCGTCCAGTCCGCGCTGCTCGCCCTCGCCGTCGTCCCGCTCTTCCGCTGGGCGGTGCGCGCGGTCGGCCCGCGCGGCGCGCACGCCGTCGCCGCCGGGTACGGGCTGAGCTGGGGCGTCGCGTCCGCCGCCGCGTTCGACTTCCACGAGGTCGCGCTCGCCGTACCCCTGCTCTCCTTCTCCCTCGAAGCCCTGGGCCGGCGCCGCTGGACGGCCGCCGTGGCCTGGGCCGCGCCGCTGCTCCTGATCAAGGAGGACCTGGGGCTCACCCTCGCCGCCATCGGCGCGTACATCGCCCTGAAGGGCCGTAAGGACAGACGCGTCCGCCGGTTCGGCCTCGCCACCGCCGCCGCCGGACTCATCGGCTCCGCCCTGGAGATCAAGGTGCTCCTGCCGGCCCTCGACGTCACCGGCGGCTACGCGCACGGCGGGCAACTCGCCGCCGCCCATGGCTCCCTGCTGTCCGCGCTCGCGCACGCGCCCCTCGACCTGCTGCGCCCCGACATCAAGGCCACCACCCTCATCCTGGTGTTCGCCCCGTCCGCGCTGCTCGCACTGCGCTCCCCGCTCGCGCTGATCGCCCTGCCCACCCTCGCCTGGCGCATGGCGTCCGAGAACGTCTTCCACTGGGGCACGGCCTTCCACTACAGCGCGGTGCTCATGCCCGTCGTGTTCGCCGGACTCCTCGACGTCCTGAGCCGTGAGGACCGAGAGCGCGACCGGCGCAACGTCCGCGCCGCGCTCGCCACCGTCCTCGCCGTCACCGCCGTGCTCGTCCCGTCCTTCCCACTGGCCCAGCTCGCCCAGCGGGCCACCTGGCACACCACCCCCCACCTGCAGGCCGCCCGGGAACTGCTCGCGAGGATCCCCGACGGCGCGACCGTCGCCGCCTCCAACCGGCTCGCCCCGCAGCTCACCTCACGCTGCACCGTGGTCCTCTTCCCGACCTTCCCGGTCGGCGGGCGGCTCTACGAGTACCGGCGCGGCCCCCTGCCCGCGCCCACCGCCGAATGGATCGTCCACGACCCGGAGGCCCCCGAGGCCTGGCCGTACCGCCGCGGCCACTGGCCCTACCCCCTGGAACAGCAGCGCGAAGAGCTCGCCGCGGCCCAGCGCACCCACGGCTACGAGGTCGTCGCCCGCCGTGACGGGATCACCCTGCTCCACCGCCGAGGAACCCCCTGACCTGCATCTGATCCGCGCCGCCGGGTCAACCGGGCGACTCTTTGACCGGGTCCCCCGTGGGAGGTACGGATTACGCCGCCACGCCCGGGCATAAACCCGCCACGCACCCCTGGAGCCCTTGTGCCGCTTGGCCTCCGGCGAAATCCCCGTGCTTCGGTCGGCGCAGTCGGCACACAGCACGACTAATGAAGGGTTATGGTGGAAACCCCCCCTCGGGCCGGTCCGTATCCCCCCCCCACGGACCGGCCCGTTTTTCTTTCCCTCAGGTTTCCTCAGGGGTTTCCTCGGGCAGGCTCAGCCCCGTCCGGCCCAGATGTTCGTGCCGGCGGTGTCGACGGCGAACGAGTCGATCTCCTTCAGCTCCTCCGCCGACAGCGGCGCGCCCGCCAGTGCCGCCACGTTCTCCTCCAGCTGGCCGACGCTGGACGCGCCGATCAGCGCCGAGGTCATCCGCGGGTCCCGCAGCACCCAGTTCAGCGCCAGCTGCGCCAGCGACTGCCCGCGCCGCTCCGCGATGTCCGCGAGACCGCGCAGCCGCCGCAGCACCTCGTCCGACAGCAGGTTCGGGTCGAGCGACTTGCCCTGGGTGGCCCGCGAGCCCTCCGGGACGCCCTTCAGGTACTTGTTGGTCAGCAGACCCTGCGCCAGCGGCACGAAGGAGATGCAGCCCATGCCGGCCGCCTCCAGCGTGTCGAGGAGGCCGTCCTCCTCCGTCCACCGGTTGATCATCGAGTACGACGGCTGGTGGATCAGGGCCGGGACGCCCATCTCCTTCAGGAGCCGCGCCGCCTCCGCGGTCTGCTCGCTCGTGTACGAGGAGACGCCCACGTACAGCGCCTTGCCCTGCTGCACCGCGGACGCCAGCGCGCCCATGGTCTCCTCGAGCGGGGTGTCCGGATCGAAGCGGTGCGAGTAGAAGATGTCGACGTAGTCGAGGCCCATCCGCTTCAGGGACGCGTCGAGCGACGACATCAGGTACTTGCGGGAGCCCCACTCGCCGTACGGCCCGGGGTGCATCTCGTAGCCCGCCTTCGTCGAGACGATCAGCTCGTCCCGGTACCGGGCGAAGTCCTGCGCGAAGATCTTGCCGAAGTTCAGCTCGGCCGAGCCGGGCGGCGGCCCGTAGTTGTTGGCCAGGTCGAAGTGGGTGACACCCAGGTCGAAGGCGCGGCGCAGGATCGCACGCTGCGAGTCGAGGGTGCGGTCGTCGCCGAAGTTGTGCCACAGGCCGAGCGAGATCGCCGGGAGCTTGAGCCCGCTGCGGCCGGTACGGCGGTACTCCATGGAGTCGTAACGGTCCGCGGCGGCGCGGTACAGGGGGGAATCAGTCACGTATCTCTGCTTATCACGGACTTGTGACAGT
The DNA here is from genome assembly GCF_041270065.1 of Streptomyces fradiae. Classification (NCBI taxonomy): domain Bacteria; kingdom Bacillati; phylum Actinomycetota; class Actinomycetes; order Kitasatosporales; family Streptomycetaceae; genus Streptomyces; species Streptomyces fradiae. The sequence continues at coordinate 5,127,996 of NZ_CP065958.1, forward strand.
CCCGGGCTGGGAGCCGGTTACCCGTCCGCAGTAATGTGGCGGTCTTCGGGGGCCGACACTGCATGGAGGGGTTAAGAACAGTGAACCTGCGCGACCTGGTGTACGGGCTCTACGCACGCCGGGTGGAAGGCCGTCTCGACCACGCCCAGGTGCCCAAGCACATCGGTGTCATCCTCGACGGCAACCGGCGCTGGGCCAAGGCCTCCGGCGGCACCCCCGAGCAGGGCCACAAGGCCGGCGCGGACAAGATCCAGGAGCTGCTCGGCTGGTGCGCCGAGACCGACGTCGAGGTCGTCACGCTCTGGATGCTCTCGACCGACAACCTGAACCGCCCCGAGGAGCAGCTCCTTCCGCTGCTCGGCATCATCGAGGACGCCGTACGGGCGCTCGCCGCCGACGGCCGCTGGCGGGTCCACCACGTCGGCACCATGGACCTGCTGCCGGCGCGCACCCAGTCCGTACTGAAGGAGGCCGAGCAGGCCACCCTCGACAACACGGGCATACTTGTGAACGTCGCCGTGGGCTACGGCGGCCGTCAGGAGATCGCCGACGCGGTCCGCTCCCTCCTCCTGGACCACGCCGAGCGCGGCACCAGCTTCGAGGAGCTCGCCGAGGTCGTCGACATCGACCTGATCTCCGAGCACCTCTACACCCGCGGCCAGCCCGACCCGGACCTCGTCATCCGCACCAGCGGCGAACAGCGCCTGTCCGGCTTCATGCTGTGGCAGAGCGCGCACTCCGAGTACTACTTCTGCGAAGTGCACTGGCCCGCCTTCCGCAAGGTCGACTTCCTGCGCGCGCTGCGCGACTACGCGGCCCGGCACCGCCGCTTCGGCAACTGACACCTCCTGTTCATGAACACGCCGTCATATGCCATGGCATGACGGCACGTGTTGGAGGGCATATCCCCAGTGAAGTGAGCGGCACGGAGACCGCCACCCGGGAGGCCCTTTGCACCAGGACGACCGTGCGGGACACGCGCGGACGAAGCGGAGGGCCGGTGCTCGGCCCGCGCATCGCGGCCTGAGCCCGGTCCCATTCCGCCGCGACATCGGCTTCCCCACCCGCGGAGCCGTCGCACCAGGGCCTCACAGGGGCCCTCGAAGGGGGTCTGTCCTTCCGTGGTGACCAGCACTAAGCGCCGCTTGTCCGACAGGCGCACCTATGTTCTCGACACCAGCGTCCTGCTGGCCGACCCCAACGCGATGTCCCGGTTCGAGGAGCACGAGGTCGTGCTCCCGATCGTCGTCGTGACCGAGCTGGAGGCCAAGCGCCACCACCCCGAGCTCGGCTACTTCGCACGGCAGGCGCTGCGCCTGCTCGACGACTTCCGGGTGCGGTACGGCCGGCTGGACTCCCCGCTCCCGATCGGGGAGCTGGGCGGCACGCTGCGGGTCGAGCTCAACCACTCGGACCCCGGTGTCCTGCCCGCCGGTTACCGGCTGGGCGACAACGACTCGCGGATCCTCGCGGTCGCGCGCAACCTCCAGGCCGAGGGGTACGACGTCACGGTCGTCTCCAAGGACCTGCCGCTGCGGATCAAGGCGTCCTCGGTCGGTCTCCTCGCCGAGGAGTACCGGGCGGAACTCGCCATCACGGACTCCGGCTGGACCGGAATGTCCGAACTCGCCCTGTCCGCGGACCAGGTCGATCTGCTCTACGAGCAGGAGACGCTGTACGTGCCGGAGGCGGCCGAGCTGCCGGTGCACACCGGGCTCGTGCTGCAGTCCGAGCGCGGCCGGGCGCTCGGCCGGATCGGGGCCGACGGGTCGGTGCGCCTGGTGCGCGGCGACCGGGAGGTCTTCGGCATCCGCGGCCGCAGCGCCGAGCAGCGGATCGCGCTCGACCTGCTGCTCGACCAGGAGGTCGGCATCGTGTCGATGGGCGGCCGGGCCGGCACCGGCAAGTCGGCGCTCGCGCTCTGCGCGGGCCTGGAGGCGGTCCTGGAGCGCCGCCAGCACCAGAAGGTGATGGTCTTCCGTCCGCTGTACGCGGTGGGCGGGCAGGAGCTCGGCTATCTGCCGGGCACCGAGGCCGAGAAGATGAGCCCGTGGGCGCAGGCGGTGTTCGACACCCTCTCCTCCGTGGCGGGCCGTGAGGTCATCGAGGAGGTGCTGAGCCGCGGCATGCTGGAGGTGCTGCCGCTCACCCACATCCGGGGCCGTTCGCTGCATGACGCGTTCGTCATCGTCGACGAGGCCCAGTCCCTGGAGCGGAACGTGCTGTTGACCGTTCTGTCCCGGATCGGGGCGAATTCCCGGGTGGTGCTGACCCATGACGTCGCCCAGCGCGACAACCTGAGGGTCGGTCGGTACGACGGAGTCGTCGCCGTGGTCGAGAAGCTGAAGGGTCATCCGCTCTTCGCCCACGTCACGCTCACCCGCTCCGAGCGCTCGCAGATCGCCGCGCTCGTGACCGAAATGCTGGAGGACGGCCAGATCTGACCCGCTTCGTCCCGTGCCCGGCCCTGCCCGCACGGGAGTTGGCGCCGCCCGGCAAAGCGCGAGAGCTTAGCCGGGCGGCGCCGCGCTGTCCGCCGTATCGGCCAAATCCCGTGCGTCCACCCAGGTGTGAGCTTTCACACGCAACGCGGAATTGCCTTGCGGCGTTGCCGTCCGGCAAAGTCTTGCTTCCGTCAGGCCCCGCATACGGCACACGTGCACCCCCAGTGGTGCTGCACCACACAACTCAACACTCGTTCGCCGTATGCCGCCCACAGCACCACGGGCCCGTGTCTTCTGTGACCCAGCAGTACGGAGACCAGCGTCAGGGGCAAGATTTCGCCCACTCGGTCACCCTGTGGGCGATTGTGGAAGGAAACCGTGTGAGCCGGATCTCGGTCCGGGGATTCGCAGTGGCCTCGGCCACCGCGGTCACCACCGTCGGCGCCGTCGTGGGTGTTGCCTCGGGCAACGCCGCCCAGGCCTCGGACGACAACTTCGAGGCCACCGCGGCCGACACCACGCTGCTCGCGGACATCCCCGCGGGCGAGCAGGCCCAGGTACAGGTCACCTCGCTCTCCGAGCAGGCCGACGTCCAGGCCGCCGCCGCCGACTCCCTCGCGCGCAAGTCCGCCGAGGAAGCCGCCCGCATCCAGGCCGCCAAGGACGCCGAGGCCAAGAAGAAGGCCGCCGACAAGGCCGAGCAGGAGCGCAAGGAGAAGGAAGAGGCCGAGCGCGCCAGCCGGTCCGCCGTCCGCGACGCCACCAGCTTCGCCGCGCAGAGCTCGTACAGCATCTCCGAGGTCAAGGCGATCGCCCGCCAGATGATCCCGGCGGACCAGTTCCAGTGCTTCAGCAACATCGTGGACCACGAGTCCGGCTGGAACTACCGCGCCACCAACGCCTCCTCGGGTGCCTACGGCCTCGTCCAGGCGCTGCCCGGCTCGAAGATGTCGTCCGCCGGCGCCGACTGGCAGACCAACCCGGCCACCCAGATCAAGTGGGGCCTCAGCTACATGGACGGCCGTTACGGCAGCCCCTGCGGCGCCTGGTCGTTCTGGCAGGCCAACCGCTGGTACTAGGGCAGCCGCCGGATCCGCACCGGCCCCCGCTCAACCCCGTGCAGCCCCTCGCCGTCCTTTCGGTGAGGGGCTGCACGCGTGCGGGGGTGTAGGTTCGGGGGCCCGAAGGGGGAGAGGGAAGAGCATGTCGAGACTGCCAGGATGGCTGAACCGCGCCGGTGCGGGCCTCAGCCGCATGGGCGAACGCCTGGACGAACGCCGGGCGCGCGCCGACCGGGACACCCTGGGAGCGCCGGCCCCCGCCGCCCCGGCCGCGGAGCCTGACCCCGAGCCGACCGTGACTCCGACTCCGGCACCCGAGCCGGTCCCGGCCGTGGTCCCGGTCCCCGAACCGGCTGCCACCGCCCCCGCCCTCGCGCCGGGATCGGCCTCCGGGTCCGGGTCCGGGTCCGGCTCCGTACCCGCCCCGCCGTCGTACGCCCCCGCCGTCGCCGCCCGCCCCGACCCCGTCGCCGCCATCCCCTGGGGCATGCGCGTCGCCGCCGAGGCGAGCTGGCGCCTGCTCGTCTTCGCCGGCACCGTCTGGGTCCTGATGAAGGTGATCAGCTCCGTCCAGCTGGTCGTCCTCGCCTTCGTCGCCGCACTCCTCATCACCGCCCTCCTCCAGCCCACCGTCGCCCTGCTGCGCCGCAAGGGCCTGCCCCGCGGCCTCGCCACCGCCGTCACCGCCGTCTCCGGCTTCGTGATCATGGGCCTGGTCGGCTGGTTCGTGGTCTGGCAGGTGATGGACAACATCGACAGCCTGTCCGACCGCGTCAAGGACGGCATCGAGGAGCTCAAGCGCTGGCTCCTCGACAGCCCCTTCCACGTCACCGAGCAGCAGATCAACGAGATCGCCAAGAACCTCAGCGACACCATCGGATCCAACGCCGAACAGATCACCTCCGCCGGACTCCAGGGCGTCACCGTGGTCGTCGAGGCGATGACCGGCATCCTGCTCGCCATGTTCTCCACCCTCTTCCTCCTCTACGACGGGAAGAAGGTCTGGGAATGGACGCTGAAGCTGGTCCCGGCCCAGGCCCGGCCCGGAGTCGCCGGCGCAGGACCGCGCGCCTGGCGCACCCTGACCGCCTACGTCCGCGGCACCGTCCTCGTCGCCCTCATCGACGCCGTGTTCATCGGCCTCGGACTGTGGTTCCTGGAAGTGCCGATGGCCGTGCCGCTCGCCGTCTTCATCTTCCTCTTCGCCTTCATCCCGCTCGTTGGAGCCGTCGTCTCCGGCGCCCTCGCCTGCGTCGTCGCCCTCGTCACCAACGGCGTGTTCACCGCCCTGATGGTGCTCGTCGTCGTCCTCGCCGTGCAGCAGATCGAAGGCCACGTGCTCCAGCCCTTCATCCTCGGCCGGGCCGTCCGCGTCCACCCGCTCGCCGTGGTCCTCGCGGTCGCCGCCGGCGGGCTGACCGCCGGCATCGGCGGCGCCGTCGTCGCCGTCCCGCTGGTCGCCGTCGCCAACACCGTGGTCGGCTACCTCCGCGCGTACACGAGCGAGCAGACCCTGCGCGCCGCCCCCGAACCGCACGGCGCCACCGCCTACGAGGTCGCCCCGGTCGCCGCGCCCGGCGCCGTGGCGACGAGGAACGACACGTGATCTCCGAACCCGAACTCGTCGGCGGCCCGGCCTTCCCCGAGCCGGGCGCCGCCCCGCTCCCGCCCCCGCCACCCCCGCCGGCCCGGGAGGAGTCGGCGTCCCGGACCCGCCGCCCGTGGCTGTGGGCGCTCGGCGGCGCGGTGGCCGCGTCGGCGGTGTGGGGCGGCGGGCTCGTGGCGTACGACCGCTACGCGGGGGAGGAGGGGCCGGACCTGCGCGGCTATCGCGTCGGCGCCGACCCGTGCAAGGCGGGCACCTTCCACGGCCTGTCGGCCGCGATCGGCCCCAGGGCCGAGACCTCCGAGCCGACCCAGCTCGACGAGCCCGCCCTCTACCGCGCCAACTGCACCGTCGTCCTGCAGGCCGCGCCCGTCGTCTACCAGGTCGACGTGACCTACACGCTGCACCGGGTCACCGACCCCCGCCCCGAGTTCGAGGCCCTGATGCACGACCCCTTCTACGACGGCGGCGACCGGATCGACGGCATCGGCGACACGGCCTTCGTCAACGACGGCGCCAACGCGGCCGACGGCATGGTCATCAACGTGATCGACGGACCGGCCGACCTCCGGATCAGCCTCTCCCCGTCCATGGAGTACGACGAGAACGGCAACCCGCGCGCCGAGCCGCCGAAACTCGACCCGGCCGCCCTCCGTACGTACCTCGTCGAGGACACCAAGCAGATGATGACGGCGCTCAGGAAGAAATGAGCGGCGGTACGCGAAAGGGCCCCGGGGTTCGTCCGAACCCCGGGGCCCTTCTGCGTACCGTACGGCCCGGCCCTACTCGGCCAGGACCGCCTCGGCGTCCAGCGTCACGCCGACCGCCTGGACGACCGCGGCGATCTTCACGGCCTCCTGGATCGTCTCGCGGTCGACACCGGCCTTGCGCAGGACCTGCTCGTGCGAGTCCAGGCACTGGCCGCAGCCGTTGATCGCGGACACGGCCAGCGACCACAGCTCGAAGTCGACCTTGTCGACACCCGGGTTGCCGATGACGTTCATCCGCAGACCGGCGCGCATCGTCCCGTACTCCGGGTCCGACAGCAGGTGCCGGGTCCGGTAGAAGACGTTGTTCATCGCCATGATCGCGGCGGCCGACTTGGCGGCCTGGTACGCCTCGGGCTTCAGGTTCGCCTTGGCCTCCGGCTCCAGCTCGGCCAGCACCTTCGGCGACCGCGAGGCGATCGCGCAGGCGAGCACCGTGCCCCACAGCTGCTGCTGCGGCAGGTCGCTGTTGCCGATCACCGAACCGAGGTTCAGCTTCAGGTCCTTGGCGAAGTCCGGTATGGCGGCCTTCAGCTCATCGAGGGCCATGCTCACTCACCGGCCAGCAGCGCGACCGGGTCGAGGGTGTCCTCGCCCTTGCTCCAGTTGCACGGGCACAGCTCGTCGGTCTGCAGGGCGTCCAGGACCCGCAGGACCTCCTTCGGGTTCCGGCCGACGGAACCGGCGGTCACCATGACGAACTGGATCTCGTTGTTCGGGTCGATCACGAACACGGCACGCTGCGCGAAGCCGTCCGCACCCTCGACGCCGCAGTCGCGCATGAGCTCGTGCTTCGAGTCGGCGAGCATCGGGAAGGGCAGGTCACGCAGGTCGGCGTGGTCCTTGCGCCAGGCGTGGTGCACGAACTCGGAGTCGCCGGAGACGCCGAGGATCTGCGCGTCACGGTCGGCGAACTCGTCGTTCAGCTTGCCGAACGCGGCGATCTCGGTCGGGCAGACGAAGGTGAAGTCCTTCGGCCAGAAGAACACCACACGCCACTTGCCATCGAACGACTTGTGGTCGATCTGCGCGAACTCCTTGCCGCTCTCCAGCGACACGCAGGCGGTCAGGTCGTAGGTGGGGAACTTGTCACCGACGGTGAGCACAGTGATTCTCCATGCGGATGAGGGGTTGGACGCATGAAGGCTTTCACACCGGACATCAGGCAGTGAAATCGATCAATCGGGTCAGACTGATTCGTGCCGGTTATCAGTATCCGGGGTCTACCGTTCGATTATCGCAGTGATGTGCGCAGGAATCACGGACGAAGGGGCGGGGCAGGGACAGTTCCGGGCGATTCCGGTCGATCGGTAGGCGGCGACGGCTGCGCGTTCTACGGTCACCCTGTGCAACTTCGCTACCAGTTCCGTGCCCGGCTGACGCCTGGGCAGTGCATCCGCGCCGCCAGGGTTTTCGGCTGCAAGCGCGTGGTCTGGAACGACGCCCTCGCGATCGTGGCACCGCGCAAGCAGGCGAACAGCCTGCTCGGCGGTCCGCGGGCGCGGTTTGCTGAGGGCCCGTACTGGGGCATCCCGAAGGCCGTTGAGCTGGGGCGGTTGTTGATCACTGAGGCGAAGAAGGCCGCGCGGCGGGCGTTTCTCGCCGATGCTCCAGTCGGGGTGTTGCAGCAGACCCTGCGGGACCTGGACCGGGCGTGGAAGGCGCACGAGGACTCCAAGTCCGGCCGCCGGCCGGGTCCCCGGGTGGGGCCGCCCGCTTTCAAGAGCCGGAAGGACATGCGGCAGACGGCGCGGTTCACCGTGTCGGACCGGTTCCGGGTGCTCGATGACGGCAGGCTGCGGCTGCCGAAGATCGGGGACGTGCGGATCAGGTGGAGTCGCGATCTTCCGTCGGCGCCGTCGTCGGTGACGCTCATCAGGGATCGGTCCGGTCGATACTGGGTGTCTTTCGTGGTGGAAGCCGATCCGGTCGCGGACCTGTTGCCGCCGGTCGACCGTGATCAGGGCGTCGATCTCGGTCTGACGCGGTTTGCGGTGCTGGCCGACGGTTCGCACATCGCGAACCCGAGGTTCCTGCGGCGGGCCGAGAAGAAGCTGGCAAGGCGGCAGCGGGAGCTGGCGCGGAAGGAGAAGGGGTCGAAGAACCGGGAGAAGGCCCGGATCAAGGTCGCGCGCACGCATGCCGCCGTGGCAGACGCGCGCCGTAATTTCCACCATCAGTGGTCCCACAGGCTGACGCGCGATAACCAAGCCGTCTACTGCGAGACCCTGAATGTGCGAGGGATGGGGCGCACCCGGTTGGCCAAGAGCGTGTACGACGCGGGCTGGGCTCAGTTCGTCGGGTTCCTGGAGTACAAGGCCAAGCGGCGTGGGCGTTCGTTCGCCAAGGTCGACAGTCGGTTTCCCAGCTCCCGGATCTGCTCGTCCTGTGGGCGCCGTGACGGTGCCAAGCCGCTGTGGGTGCGTACCTGGACCTGTCCGGGGTGCGGCGTCCGACTTGATCGGGACTGGAACGCGGGGAAGACCATCCGCCGCGAGGGACGTCGTGTCCTCGCGGCTTCGAAGACGGCACCATCCCCCCCCGGACCGGGGGCCCGTCGCCGGTGACGGTGGCGGTTCATGCCTGTGGAGCGTGTGTAAGACCTGGCGGTGAGCCGGGCGGCGTGCGCGAACCCCACCAGTGGTGGGGAGGAAGCAGGAACCCGTCCGAAGCGGGCGGCCTCCGCCTCGGAGGCGGCGCGCAGGCGGAGAATCTCTCGCTCTTCGGGGCGCTGGAGGAGGTCAATTGCCCTCGTAGGCCTTTCCTGGGCAAACTGGGTCGTGTTGATCGAAGGTGGTTATCAGTGACTCCAGGCCGGCGGGCGAAGCAGCCCAGCCTTTCCCAGCTCAGAGCGTTCGCGGCGGTCGCCGAGCAGTTGCACTTCCGGGATGCCGCGGCGGCGATCGGGATGAGTCAGCCGGCGCTTTCGGGCGCGGTTTCGGCTCTCGAAGAGGCACTCGGTGTCCAGCTCCTCGAGCGTACGACGCGGAAGGTGCTGCTCTCGCCGGCGGGGGAGCGGCTCGCGGTGCGGGCGCAGGCCGTGCTCGACGCGGTGGGGGAGCTGATGGAGGAGGCGGAGGCGGCGCAGGCGCCGTTCACCGGGGTGCTGCGGCTCGGGGTGATTCCGACGGTGGCGCCGTATCTGCTGCCGACGGTGCTGCGGCTGGTGCACGGCCGGTATCCGGAGCTGGATCTGCAGGTGCACGAGGAGCAGACGTCCTCGCTGCTCGACGGGCTGGCGGCCGGGCGGCTCGATCTGCTGCTGCTCGCGGTGCCGCTGGGGGTGCCGGGGGTGACGGAACTGCCGTTGTTCGACGAGGACTTCGTGCTCGTGACGCCCGAGGGGCATCCGCTGGCCGGGCGGGTGGACATTCCGCGGGAGGCGCTGAAGGAGCTGAAGCTGCTGCTCCTGGACGAGGGGCACTGTCTGCGGGACCAGGCGCTCGACATCTGCCGGGAGGCGGGGCGGACCGAGGGGGCGCCGGTGACGACGACCGCGGCGGGTCTTTCGACGCTGGTGCAGCTGGTGGCCGGCGGGCTCGGTGTGACGCTGTTGCCGCGGACCGCGGTGAAGGTGGAGACGGCGCGGAACGCGGCGCTGTTCACGGGGGTGTTCGCCGATCCGGCGCCGTCGCGGCGGATCGCGCTCGCGATGCGGACGGGTGCGGCCCGCCAGTCCGAGTTCGCGGAGCTGGCGGGCTCGCTGCGGGAGGCGATGCGCCGCCTCCCGGTCAGGATGGTCGTCCCCGGCGCTTAGGGCCTGTCCTAGCCGGTGTGGACCTGCAGGGCGACGCGTACGGCGGACTCCAGGGCGCCCTCGATCCAGGCGGGCTTGATCGAGGTGTGGTCGCCGGCGAAGTGCAGCGGGCCCTCCGAGCCGGGGATGTCCGGGAAGAGTTCGGTGTGCTGGCCGGGCAGGAGCACGGACGCCTCCCCGTACGCGTAGTGGTCGCGCATCCACGACTGGGTCTTGCCCTTGCCGGTGAAGAAGACCTCGCAGCGGCGCCCGAAGACCGCCTGCACCCCGGCGAGCGCCCGCAGATAGCGCTCCTCGTCGGCGTACGCGTCCCACTTGAGGGCGTCGTCGGCCCAGCTGTACGAGGCGAGGACGACGCCGCCGAGGCTGCCCTCCATGGGGTGGGCGTGCTCGAAGTACGTGAAGCGGTTGGGCCCGTCGGTGACGGAGCCGCCGCCGCGGACATGGGCGGCCTCCGGGTCGCGTCGGCGCGTCGGCCGGAAGGCGGAGAAGCAGTGCTTCAGCTCGTGCGGCAGACGCACACCGAGGGCCTTCACGGACGGGTGGGCGCCGAGGTGCCGGGCGTCGCGGACCTTGCCGTCCCGGTACTTCGCGTACAGGCCGGGCTCGATCGCGTCGAGCTCCTCCTGCCACTGCTCCTCGGTCAACTCCCACCAGCGGCGGGAGAATTCGAGCAGCACCTTGGTGGCGGCGTCGTAGTGCAGCTCGGTGATCGCCCGGCGCTTGCCGTAGGACAGCGGCGGGTCGAAGGCGACGTGCCGAAGGCCGGAGAACGGCACGGTGACGACCGCCTCGTCGCCCTCGAAGACCTCGGTGACCCCGCCCTTGCCGGTCTGGCAGTCCTCGGACACGGTGTGCACCCGGACGCCGCCGCCGGGGTGCCGCTCGATGCGCACGGCCCGCCGGTCGAGCCGCACCTTGCCCTTGACCGGCGCGTACAGCGCGTCGGCGAACTTCGCCGTGCCGCCCTTGATCTCCCAGAACGTCGTCTTCGGGTCGATGAGCGCGGCGGACAGGAAGCTGTGGATGAAGGACAGATGCATGCGGGAGGTGAGGTTCTGGACGGTGCCGACCAGGTCGAGGGTGCGGGTGTCCAGTTTGGCGGCCTCGGTGAGATAGCGGTACATCGACCAGTGGCCGTAGCGCCGCAGGACCTCCGCCCAGCCCTCGACGAGCGCGCTGCCCTCCTTGCCGCGGACGAGCAGGTGCACGGGTTCCAGGGCCTCGGCGAGGATCGCGGCGGCGGTCTTGTGCCGGTACGCGGCGGGGACGCCGAAGGTGTCGTTGACGCGGGCGGGGTTCTTCTCGTAGTCGGCGCGCCGCTCGTGGATGCCGTTGACGTGGATCCAGGTGCGGTTGGCGCGCTTCGTCGGGTTCTCGACCTCGACGTCGACGAGCAGGAACTCCTGCCGGGGCAGGTCGTACTTCTCCAGGAGGGCCATGAGCAGCGGGTGGCTGCCGGGCAGCCGCATGGCGCCGGCCTCGGCGTACTGGATGGGGTCGGCGAAGGGCTGGGCGCCGTTCTCGTGGCCGCCCTTGCGGAAGGTCTTGATCCGGCCACCGACCCGGTTGCCGTTGGCCTCGATCACCACGACCTGGTGGCCGGCGCGGTTGAGGAGGTCGGCGGCGAGCAGTCCGGCCGGTCCGGCGCCGATGACGAGGATCCGCTTGGTGGGGCGGCCGGGGCGAGTCGGCAGGCCGTTGCGGAGGATGTCCAGATAGCCGGGGACGAGCGGCCGGTCGTGTGCGTCGTGGACGGTGATCGCCCGGGCGACGGTGGTGTACGCGGCGGGGTCGGTGCCCGGCGGGGCGGCGGTCGGCGCGGTGCCGGGCGCGAGCGCGGTGGCTCCGGTGGCCGCCTCGGCCCCGGTGGCGGTGGTGGCGAGTCCGGCGGCGAGCGCCGTGGCGCCGGTCGCACGGACCACGGCGCGCCGCGAGGGCGGCACGCCGTGGGACCGAGTGTCGGGAGTGGTCAGATCCTGGGTGCTGCGGTCATGAGTAGTCATCGCCGATCACCCTGGGTGACGACGGCACCTCGCCACCAGCGGCGTCACACGGAAGGGGCGCCAAACCACTCGTACGGTGATCATCAGGCCCGACGGTGCTGACACCCGCGTCGTCCCGTACGTGGCTCATTCCGTACGTGGCTCATTCCGTACGTGGCTCATTCCGTACGTGGTTCATTCCGTACGGAGCCCGTCCGCCCGCATCAGCCGCCACAGCAGCGGCAGGCTGAGCAGCGTCACGAGCAGGATCAGCGCACCGCCGACCCCGGCGACCGGCAGGAACACCCACCAGTCCTCGACCTGCTTGCCGATCATCCGCAGCAGCACCACGCCGAGGGCGAGTCCGCCGGCCACCGACAGGGCGAGTCCGAGGACGATCGGCACGGCGGTCTGCCACAGCACCGACCAGCCGAGCGTGGAACGGCGGGTGCCGAAGGCGACCAGCGAGGACAGCAACCGCTTGCGCTCGCGCAGCTGCTCCAGGGTGGTGACGAGCAGCGACACCGAGACGAGCAGCATGGTGAGGGTGGCGCCGACCAGGATGCCGGTGCGGACGCTGGAGTACTGGGCGTCGCGCTCCATGTTCTGCAGGGTCTGCACCCGGGTGAGCGGGCTGAGCGCGGCGACCGTGTTCCGTACGTGCTCCTCGGCGTCCGGCACCGCCGGGTCGATCCGGATCATGGCACCGGCCACGGGCTCGTCGAGCCGGGCGGCGTCGAGGGCCTTCGGGGTGGCGAGCACGCCGAACTGATAGCGGCCCATGGGGTCGCGCCGGGAGTCGACGGTCCGCGCGGTGTCCGGGATCCGCCAGGTGGGCATGGGCTCGCCGTGGGTCTGCGGGTCGCGCAGGGCGACGGTCGCACCGGCCTTCGCGGTCTGGGTGACCCAGGAGTCCTCGGGGCCCTCCTTGCCGTGGGTGAGGGCGATGAACACGTCGCCGTCGGTGCAGGACGGCAGCGTGGCCAGTTCCCGCAGGGAGGCGCAGTCGCCGACGAAGGCGGAGGTGATGGCGCCGAACTCCTGGCCCTCCGCGGGCGGTCCGGACCGCCACACGTTCGACTCGATGGTGCCCATGACGCCGCTGACGCCCGGGGTCCTCGCCAGTGAGTCGATCGCCCGCCGGGCGTCGTCGGCGGACCGGGCGGCGACCCGGGTCTCCAGCTGGGCGCGGGCGGTGTCCATGTTGGTGGGCCGCATGAAGTCGCTCTGCATGGCCTGGAACAGCATCTGCAGGGCGATCGCACCGGCCGCGGCGACGACGATGCCACTGGCGGTACGGGCGGCGGTGCCGCTGCTCAGCTGGAGCCGGCGGGTGGCGAGCTGCCAGGCCACCGGGCCGCCCCGGAGCCCCTTGACCACGGCCTCCACCAGCCAGGGAAGCAGCGTGGTGAGGCCGATCAGGGCGAGCGTGGCGCCGATCGCGATGCCCGGGGTCTCGATGCTGGTCCCGGTGATCTCCACGTCGTCCACGCTCGGTACGAGGACGGCCGCACCGGCCAGGAGGAGGACCAGCCGCCAGGCGACCCGGCGCGGCCGCGGGGTGGCCGTGCGGACCACGCCAAGGGGCTCGATGGCGACGCCACGCAGCGCGAACAGGCTGACGACGACGGCCGCGAGGGGCACGACCCCGACGACCACCGCGGCCAGCCACGGCACCGGGGACACATCGGCCGGGAAGGCGTTGACGTCCCAGATCTGCACGGTCCCGGCGAGCTGCCGGGCCACGGCGAAGAAGCCGGCGCCGGCGGCGAGGCCGAGCAGCGCCCCCGCGAGCGACTCTCCTGCCGCGATCCGCCGGGTCATGGCGGTGTCGGCGCCGACGAGGCGCAGCGCGGCGAGCCGCCGGTCGCGCTGTTCGCCGCCGAAGCGGACGGCGGTCGCGATGAAGACCAGGACCGGCAGGAGCAGGACGACACAGGCGATGACGACGAGCAGCAGGAGGAACGCGTTCATCGGTTCCTCGGGCACGGACCAGCCGTAGGTGCGGCCGCGGCCGTCGTAGTTGTCGGTGGTGAGGGTGTCCGTCCCGGCGAGGTAGCGCAGCTCGGCCGGGCCGATCAGTCCCGCCTCGCCGACGGTGCCGACCGCCTTGTAGGGCAGCCGCTTCTTGAGGAGGGCGCCCTCGGGGGAGTCGAGGAGCTCGCGCAGCGCGGGGGAGACCAGCATCTCGCCGGGCGCGGGCAGCCGCGCGGCGCCGAGCGGTACGGCCGCCTTCGGTCCCTCGGGCCGCAGCAGCAGACCGGTGACGGTGTCGCCGTGGTAGACGGTCTCGGCCTGGACGTAGAGAAAGGTGTCCGGGCCGGGCTTGGCGACCTCGTGGCTGGCGTCGGGCTGCCGCGCCGACTCCCGCACCTCGCGCTGGAACAGCATGTTCGGCAAGGACGCGGCGACCAGGAGCAGGGCCACGCCCAGGCCGATGCCGGTCGCGGTGAGGACGGTGCGCAGCCAGCCACCGCGCCCGCCGGTGACGGCGAAGCGCGCGCCGAGCGCGAGGTCGCGCAGCCAGGCCGCGGGGCCGGTGCCGGTGCCGGGGCCGGGGCCGGTGGTGTCGGTCGTACGGGCGGTGCCCCTCCCCGTACCAGGGGCGCCGCTCGTACCCGTACCGCTGACGTCCGGACCGCTCACGCTCGTACCGCTGATCTCCGTACGATCGCCGCTCATGCCGCCCACTCCGCGTCGCGCACCGCGCCGTCGCGGACCACGATCTCGCGGTCGGAGTAGGCGGCGACCCGGGCCTCGTGGGTGACCAGGACGACGGCGGCGCCGGTGTCCCGGGAGGCGTCGGTGAGCAGGGACATGACCCGCTCGCCGTTGAGCGAGTCGAGGGCGCCGGTCGGCTCGTCGGCGAAGATCACGCGCGGGGCGGTGACGAGCGCGCGGGCCACGGCGACCCGCTGGCCCTGGCCGCCGGATATCTCCCCGGGGCGCTTTCCGGCCACGTCCTCGACCTCCAGGCGGGTCAGCCAGTCGTGGGCCCGCTGCTCGGCGGCCCGGCGCCGCTCGCCGTTCAGGCGCAGCGGCAGGGCGACGTTCTCGACGCAGGTCAGCTCAGGCACCAGCTGCCCGAACTGGAAGACGAAGCCGAAGTCGGAGCGGCGCAGGGCGCTGCGCCCGGCGTCGCTCATCGCGGTGAGCTCGCGCCCGTCGTAGTGGATGGTCCCGGCGTCCGGGCGGACGATGCCGGCCAGACAGTGCAGCAGGGTCGACTTGCCGGAGCCCGAGGGGCCCATCACGGCGACGACCTCGCCGGCACGCAGCGAGAAGTCGGCGCCGGTCAGCGCCGGGGTCGGCCCGTAGGCCTTGTCGAGGCCGCTCGCGGCGAGCAGGGCGTTCGGACCGGCAGAGTGCTGGGCGCTCATCGGCGGATCTCCTCGGCGAGCCGGTCCAGGCGGGCGGCGGTCAGTTCCAGCCAGCGCAGATCGGCCTCCAGGTGGAACAGGGCGTGGTCGCAGATCAGCTGGTCGGCGAGGTCGCCGTCCTTCTTGCGCCGGGTCAGCTCGCGCATCAGCCGCAGGTGCTCGGCGCGCTGGGTGTCCAGGATCTCGGCGGCGCCGCGCCCGGTGAGCAGGGCGAGCACGACCTTGGTGTAGAGGGTGGACTGGAGGTACGGCTCGGGCTTCTCGGGGCTGGCGAGCCACTGCTCGACATCGGTGATGCCGGCCTCGGTGATCGCGTACCGCTTGCGCTCCGGGCCGCCGCCGGCCTCGATGCCGTCGACCTCGACGAGGCCGTTCTTCAGGAGGCGGGACATGGTCGAGTAGACCTGCCCGTAGTGCAGCGGCCGGTCGTGGCCGAAGCGCTCGTCGAAGGCCCGCTTGAGGTCGTAACCGTGGCGCGGGCCGGACTCCAGGAGTCCGAGGAGGGTGTGACCGATGGACATGTCCGTCACTGTACATGGGGTGTATACGCACGATGTATAGAGCCCTGGGCGTGGTCAACGGCCGCCCCGTACCCGGGCTTTACCCCTCGAACGCACAGACTGTGACCACCGGCACACAACCATCTCCGCCTGTGGAGCGTCGGTTCCGTCGGGGGTGGGTGCTGATTCTCACGCCCGGAAAAGCCGGATCGATCGCCCTTTGTCGTAATGGGCGGTGTTAGCTTTCCAAGCTGATTCGACGACGGACGACGGACGACCGACGACGAGCGGGACGAGCGGAGCGAACGAGGACATGGGCCGAACAGGCAAGGGTCAGGCGGGGGAGCGCGGGCGCATACGCCGCCTCTTCACCTGGAAGAAGCTCCTGGGCACGTTCTTCGTGGGCTGCCTGCTCGCCATGGGCGCCTTCTACGTGCTGTACCTGATGGTCCCGGTCCCCACGGCCAACGCGGACGCGACCCTCCAGAGCAACGTCTACAAGTACGCCAACGGCAAGGTGCTCGCCCGGACCGGCAAGATCAACCGCGAGATCGTGGGCCTGGAGAAGGTCCCGCTGGACGTCCAGCGCTCCTTCGTCGCCGCCGAGAACAAGACCTTCTACAAGGACAACGGCGTCGACATCAAGGGCACCGTCCGCGCCGCCTGGAACACCCTCACCGGCAAGGGCAAGCAGGGCGGCTCGACGATCACCCAGCAGTACGTCAAGAACTACTACCTGAGCCAGGACCAGACGGCGAGCCGCAAGCTCAAGGAAATCGTCATCGCGCTCAAGGTCGACCAGAACATGAGCAAGAGCGAGATCCTGGCCGGCTACATCAACACCAGCTACTACGGCCGCAACGCCTACGGCATCCAGGCCGCCGCCCAGGCCTACTACGGCGTCGACGCCACCAAGCTCAACGTCGCCCAGGGCGCCTACCTCGCCTCCGTGCTCCAGGCCCCCAGCCAGTACGACTGGACCTTCGCCGGCCCCGAGGGCCGCAAGCTCGTCGAGGCCCGCTGGAACTACGTCCTCGACAACATGGTCGACGAGGGCTGGCTGAACGCCGGCGAGCGCGCCGGGATGAAGTTCCCCGCCCCGCAGAAGCCCAAGGCGCCCAAGGGCATGAGCGGCCAGAGCGGCTACATCGTCGAGGCGGCGAACGCGGAGCTGATGCGCCAGGGCGTCAGCGAGGAGGACCTGAAGGCCGGCGGCTGGACGATCACCCTCAACATCGACGAGAAGAAGCAGAAGGCCCTCGTCAAGGCGGTCGACAAGCAGCTGGAGGCCAAGCTCGACCGCAAGGGCGACAAGAAGGACGCCACCGTCCAGGCCGGCGCCACCTCCGTCAACCCGAAGACCGGCGCGGTCGTCGCCATGTACGGCGGCATCGGCGCCACCGAGCACTGGACGAACAACGCCACCCGGCGCGACTACCAGCCCGCCTCCACCTTCAAGCCGCTCGTCCTCGCCTCCGCCCTGGACAACCACTCGGTGACCCAGGACGGGCGGAAGATCGGCCTCGGCACGATCTACGACGGCACGAGCAAGCGCAAGGTCGTCGGCAGCGCCGTCGCCTTCGCCCCGGAGAACGAGGACGACCAGAACTACGGCCCGGTCACCGTACAGAAGGCCACCAACAGCTCGATCAACTCGGTCTACGCCCAGATGATCGTGGACGTCGGCCCCACCAAGGCCAAGCAGACCGCCATCGGCCTCGGCATGAAGGACGGCAAGGACTTCGGCGCGACCCCCGCCATGTCCCTCGGCGTCATGGGCGCCTCCACCATGGACATGGCCGGCGCCTACGCGACCCTCGACAACCACGGCGTGAAGGTCACCCCGACCCTGGTGAAGTCCGCCGAGCACAAGGACCGCAAGGCCGACCCGGTGAAGTCCATCGGCGACCAGGTCATCAGCCGCGAGGCCGCCGACACCACCACCAAGGCCATGCAGGGCGTCGTCCAGTCCGGCTCCGGCACCCGCGCCGCCGGCGACTACGAGGCGGCCGGCAAGACCGGCACCTCCGAGAACAACCGCTCGGCCTGGTTCGTCGGCTACACCCCCGAACTCGTCACCGCCGTCGGCCTGTTCGGCGAGGACGTCAAGGGCAACCAGGTCACCCTGACCAACACCATCAACGTGGGCCGCGCCAACGGCGGCAAGACCCCGGCCGAGATCTGGGGCGCCTACACCACCACCGCCCTCGGCGGCGGCTCCAGCGCCTCCTTCGACCTGGAGACCGACGGCACCTCGGGCGGCGACACCGGCCTGCCGACGCCGACGGAGACCGCGAGCGACTCCCCGTCGCCGACCCCGACGGCCACCGGGGGCGCCAGCACCCCGCCGGAGCCGCCGACCCCGACCGGCACCACGCCGACGCAGCCGCCCACGTCGACCGCGACGACCCCGCCGGAGCCGCCGACCCCGACCGGCACCAAGACGATCGAGCCGACGATCCAGCCGCCGCCGGACGGCACGGGCATCGTCGACAGCCGGCCCGGAGACCAGTGACGCAGGCGTAGTCGACACGGAGGAGGCCGGACCCCTGGAGAGGGGTCCGGCCTCCTTCTTGTCTTTTCGTGTTCGTACGGTACGGCTCCGAGCGGTACGGCTCCGGGCTCAGCGCGTGGCCAGCTCGAACCACACCACCTTGCCGCCCGAAAGGCGCGTCGCGCCCCAGCGCCGGGCCAGCCGGTTCACCAGGAACAGGCCGCGGCCGCCCTCGTCGGTGTCCCGCGCCCGGCGCTGCCGGGGCAGCTGGGGCGAGTCGTCGCCGACCTCGCAGCGCAGCACGTCGGTGCGCAGCAGCCGCAGCGTCACCGGCCGCTCCGCGTACCGCACGGCGTTCGTCACCACCTCGCTGATCAGCAGCTCCACCGAGTCGGTGAGGTCCTCAAGATCCCAGCGGGCGAGCGCCCGGCGGGCCAGCCGGCGGGCCCGGCCCGGGGCCGCGTCCTCCGGTTCCAGGAACCAGTACGCCACGTCGCTCGGCGCGATCCCGTCGAAGCGGGCGGCGAGCAGCGCGATGTCGTCGTCCCGGTCGCCGGGCCCGAGCATGTCGAGCACGTCGTCGCACAGCGCCTCCAGCGGAGGCGAGTGGTCCGGGCCGGTGAGCTGGGCCGTCGCCGCGAGGCGCTCGCGCAGCTGCTCGATCCCGGTCCACACGTCGCGCAGCCGGGACTCCACCAGGCCGTCGGTGTAGAGCAGCAGCGTGGCTCCGGCGGGCGCGTCGAGCTCGACCGCCTCGAAGTCCACCCCGCCGACCCCGATCGGCGCGCCGGGCGGCACCCGCAGCACCTCGGCGCGGCCGCCCAGGTGGAGCAGTATCGGCGGCGGGTGGCCCGCGTTGGCGATGGTGATCCGGTGCGAGACCGGGTCGTACACCGCGTACATGCAGGTGGCCATGCGGTTCTCGCCGAGCCGCTGGGCCTGCTCGTCCAGGTGGTGCAGGACCTCCTGCGGCGGCAGGTCGAGCCCGGCCAGGGTCTGCGCGGTGGTGCGCAGTTGGCCCATGATCGCCGCCGAGGTCATGGAGTGGCCCATGACGTCGCCGACGACGAGCGCGACCCGGCTGCCCGGCAGCGGGATCGCGTCGTACCAGTCGCCGCCGACCCGGGCCGTCTCGGCCGCGGGAAGATAGCGGGAGGCGAGCCGCACGCCGGTGGGCTGCGGCAGCGAGTCGGGCAGCATGGTGCGCTGCAGCTCGTCCGCGATGTAGGCCTCGCGCCCGTAGAGCACGGCCTTGTCGATGCCGAGCGCGGTGTGGGTGGCCAGCTGGGCCGCCACGAGCAGGTCGTTCGGCTCGAAGCCGGCCCGCTCGGGGCGGCGCAGGAAGACCGCCGCGCCGATCACCCGGCGCCGCCCCCGCAGCGGCGCGAGTATGGCCCGGTGCCCCGGCGGCAGCGGGTGTTCCGGCCCGAGCAGCTCCGGCAGCGCCGCGCGGGCGGCCGGGGAGTCGCCGGGCACCGGCCGGACCCCGCGCAGCACCTCGGCGAGCGCGCTGCCCGAGCGGACCTCGCACAGCTCGGCGGCGGGCGTCGGGTCGGGGTCGGGGACGAGGACCAGCTCCTCGCCCTCCAGGTCCGTTAACCGCAGCCGGTCGGTGCGGCGCAGCCGCAGCACGAACGGCTCGGCCGGGCGCTCGTCGCCCACCGGCAGCGGGTCGCGCAGATAGACCAGGATCGCGTCGGAGAAGGTCGGGACGGTCGCCCGGCACAGCCCGAGGACGATCTCGTCGAGGTCGAGGCCGCGCGCGATCCGCCGGGTCGCGGCGCCCACGAACCGCAGCCGGTCGCCCTCGCGGCGCGTGGCGGCGCCGTCGGGTCCGGCCGGACCGCCGCCCGGCGCGGGTGCGGGCACGGCGACGGCGGCCGCGGCCGCGCTCGTCGCCGCCTCCTGGCGGGGGCGAGTGCGTTCCTGCGGCCGGTCGGCCATGGCCTTGCGGCCTTCGTGGGAGGTGGGATGCTCCGTCACGCCTGGGATTCCGTCCGTCCGGGCCGGTGGTGCGTTGCACGCGCTCTTCTCGCCGATGCCGCCACTTCGGCGGGGCTAAACCACCGGCACGCGCTCGATCTGGAGGATCTGGAGGAGGATCTGGAGAAGGGGGGCGGGGCGTCCGCGCACGGGTCCGGCACTGCTCTCCCCCCTCGTGAGGCAATCTGGAAGACGTCTGGGTGACGTGTGGTCAGGTCCTGTGTCGTGCCGGGTCGGTGACGTGCGATCCGATCGATCGGGTGCGGTCGAGTACGCGGTCGAGTACGTGCGGAGGACGATCCTACGTTTGCACCCGGGGGGCGCATCAAGGGTCTCATGGTGCCGTGTGCGCCGGGGTGCGATCCCAGTCGGCCGGCAGTTCGGGTACGGGCCAGGCCGGGTCCGGCCGCCAGTCCTCCCAGCCGGCCGAGAACGGCGGCCCCCAGGCGTGGATCAGTTCGACGGCCGACCTGCCCGCCTCCTCGACCCGGGCGGCCTGCGCGGCGTCCATCAGGCCGGCCCGCTGGGCCTGGGCGAACTCGTCCTCGTCCCGCCACAGCCAGCTGCGGTCGGGGTAGACGGAGATGTCGAGGAAGTGGTCCTCGGAGTCGACGCCGCCGGTCCAGCGGGTCCGGGGCGCCTCCAGGTTGACGTACCAGCTGCGGAACCGCCAGCCGCGGTCCCAGAACAGCCACACCGACCACGGGTCGGTCGGCCTGGCCAGTTTCAGCACCCCGGCGCCGTGCCAGTGCGCCCGCGCGGTGGTGCGCGGCGCGGTGTAGCGGGTGGCCAGCGGCTCCTCGTGGACGGGGGTGCGGCCGTCGGCGAGCACCGGCTTCACGCACTCGGTGCCGGGCGCCATCCAGACCGCGAGCAGCTCCGGGGTGTCCTGGACCACGGTCACCGGGCGGCAGATGTGCACGTCGCCGGTGCCGTTGTCGAGGTAGCGCCAGAGGATCTGATCCCCCGGCGCCCAGTGCGGAGAGCGGCCGGATCCTGTCATGCGCAGATCTTAGGGGCGGCTCCCCGGCACCGCTGCGGGAAAGGTCATGGATGAGTCAGGGACGGGTCAGGGATCAGCCAGGGATCAGCCGGGGGCGGGTCAGGAGCGGGTCAGGGGCGGGTCATGCGCAGGACGTCCAACGCCTCGTCGAGCTGTTCGGCGGTCAGATCGCCCCGCTCCACGTACCCCGACTCCAGGACCACCTCCCTGATCGTCCTGCGCTCGGCCAGCGACTTCTTGGCCACCTTCGCCGCCTCCTCGTAGCCGATGTACTTGTTCAGCGGGGTGACGACGGACGGGGACGACTCGGCGTACTCGCGGGCCCGCTCGGCGTTGGCGGTGATGCCGTCCACCGTGCGGTCGGCAAGCAGCCGGGCCGCGTTGGCCAGAAGGCGTACGGATTCCAGCAGGTTCTTGGCCATGACCGGCAGCATCACGTTGAGCTCGAAGTTGCCGGCCGCGCCGGCCACCGCCACCGTCGTGTCGTTGCCGGTCACCTGCGCGGCGACCATGAGGACCGCCTCCGGGACCACCGGGTTGACCTTGCCCGGCATGATCGAGGAGCCCGGCTGGAGGTCGGGCAGGTTGATCTCGGCGAGTCCGGTGCGCGGGCCGCTGGACATCCAGCGCAGATCGTTGGCGATCTTGGTGAGGGAGACCGCGATGGTCCTGAGCTGCCCGGACGTCTCGACCAGGCCGTCGCGGGCGCCCTGCGCCTCGAAGTGGTCGCGGGCCTCGGTGAGCGGCAGCCCGGTGGCGCGGGCGACCTCGGCGATCACGGCGGCGGAGAAGCCGGGCGGGGTATTGATGCCGGTGCCCACCGCGGTGCCGCCGAGGGGCAGTTCGGCGAGCCTCGGCAGTGCGGCGCGCAGCCGCTCGATCCCGTACCTGACCTGCGCCGCGTAACCGCCGAACTCCTGGCCGAGGGTGACCGGGGTGGCGTCCATCAGATGGGTACGGCCGGACTTGACGACGCTCGCGAATTCGGCTGATTTCCGCTCCAGGGAAGCGGCCAGCCGGTCGAGCGACGGGATCAGGTCCAGGGTCACCGCGGCGGTCGCCGCGATGTGGATGGAGGACGGGAAGACGTCGTTGGAGGACTGGGACGCGTTCACGTGGTCGTTGGGGTGCACGTCCCGGCCGAGCCGCTCGGAGGCCAGGGTGGCGAGCACCTCGTTGGTGTTCATGTTGGAGGACGTGCCCGAGCCGGTCTGGAAGACGTCCACCGGGAACTGCTCGTCCCAGCGCCCCTCGGCGACCTCCTCCGCCGCCTCCCGGATCGCCCGCGCCACCTCCGGGTCGAGCACCCCGAGCTCCGCGTTGACCGTGGCGGCCGCGGCCTTGATCCGGGCGAGCGCCGCGATGTGGGCGCGCTCCAGGCGCTGGCCGCTGACCGGGAAGTTCTCCACCGCCCGCTGGGTCTGGGCGCGCCACTTGGCATGGGCGGGCACCCGCACCTCGCCCATGGAGTCGTGCTCGACGCGGTAGTCGCCGGTGCCGGTCTCTTCATCGCTCATGGTTCGTCAACCTCCTGCAGAAGATGAGCACTTGTCTTGTTCGATGTATTCCCAAGTCGCTTACCGGCCAGTAAAAACCGTGGGTAACCCCACTTCCAGGAGGCGCAATGACGCGCACCAGGTACAGACTCCGCTGGCCGGTCGCGGCCCTCGCCGCTGCCGCGGCCGCCCTCGGCAGCATGACGGCCGCCACCCCCGCCGGCGCGGCCGACACGAGCGACACGGCCGCCATCTCCTCCGTACCGCTCTCTCCCGAGCTGGAGGCGATCCGCGCCGCCGAGGCCACCAGGATCTACGGCAGCCCCGAGGAACGCCCGCTCGCCGAGCGCAAGACGGGACTCATCTCGCTCGGCGACAGCGAGATCTCCGGCGAGGGGGTCGGCAACTACGACCCGGCGACCAACACCTCGTCCAACCAGTGCCACCGCTCGCCCGACACCGCCATCCACCGCACCGGGATCGCCGCCGACCTCACCTTCAACGTGGCCTGCTCCGGCGCCTACACCGGGAACATCCGGATCGGCGGCTCGAAGCAGTACGCCGACGAGCTGGTCCAGAGCGACAGCCTGGCCATCAAGGCCCGCAACACCCGGATCAAGATGATCGTCCTGGTCGCCGGCGCCAACGACGACCTCCAGTTCGGCCCCGTCATGACCGACTGCGTCACCCGCTGGGTGCTCAGCCAGGGCGCCTGCGAGCCGAAGTACGCCCCCGGCTGGCAGGCCCGCGTCGACGGGCTGCGCCCCAAGGTCGAGGCCACCATCGGCGACCTGCGCACCGTGATGCGCGGGGCGGGGTACGCGGACGACGCGTACAAGCTCGTGGTCATGGGCTACCCGAGCCCGATCGGCCCCGACATCTACGACAACCCGAACTTCCCCGGCAAGCTCCCCGGCGGCTGCGCCGGCTACGACTCCGACGCCAAGTGGGGCCGCAACGCCGCGGTGCCGGCCTTCGAGCAGGGCATGCGCGCGGCGGCCCGCAACACCGGCGCGGTCTACCTGGACAACTCGCGGCTCTTCCACGGCCACGAGGTCTGCATGGAGGACCCGTGGGCCCGCGGGCTCTACCTCGACCTCGCCGACCACTTCCCCTGGGACGAGAACACCGCCCGCCAGTCCTTCCACCCCAACTACCGCGGCCACGCCGCCTTCGCGTCCTGCCTCACCCAGATCTACGCCTCGAACCTGCGCGAGGCGAGCTGCTCCGACGTCGACTCCGGCGGCACGCCCACCCTCTTCCCGGTCGCCTGGGACGACGCGTACAAGCCGCTGAAGAACGCCGCCACCGGCAACTGCCTGGACGTCAACGCCTCGGAGTCCGCCAACGAGACCGCCGTCCTCGGCTGGGACTGCCACGGCGGCCGCAACCAGGGCTGGTGGTACGACTCCACCCGGCGCACCCTGCACACCCAGCTCACCCAGGACCGCTGCCTGGACGTCCCCGGCGCGGTCTACGAGTCCGGCAAGGCGCTCATCATCTGGAACTGCAGCGGCGCCGCCAACCAGAAGTTCGTCCGCGACGGCGCCACCCTGCGGCCGGCCGCGGCGACCGGCCTGTGCCTGACCCAGGGCGCGGCCAACGACGCGATCCGGCTGCGGGCCTGCGACGGCTCGGCGAACCAGCGCTTCGCGTAGCCGAGCGAGCGCACGCCAGGTGACCCCAGTGACGTCCCGGGAACGCGTCCCGGGACGTCTCCGGGACCCGTGAGCGGGGAGCGGGCTCGCCGGGCGGGCGGCGGGGGAGCGTCGGACAATGACCAGTGGGCCCCTGGGGGAGATCCCTCACCCGCTGGAGGCAGGACATGCGCAGCTTCAGGAGGATCGGCGCGTTCGGCGCCGGTGCGGTCGCGGCCGTGGCCCTTGTCACCGCCGCCCCGCTGCCGGCCTCGGCCTCGGCGCAGGCCGACAACGGCGACGGCTTCGAGTTCACGCTGTACGCCAAGGAGATACCCGCACCCGGCGCCGACGAGAGCGGCCCGCCGCCCAAGGTCGGCGACACCTTCACGTTCGCCGACGACCTGTTCAAGACCAAGGGCGGTGACCAGGTCGGCCGGGACGGTGTCATCTGCGGAGTGGTGCGCACGTCCGGGGACCAGGCCGACACGAACTGTGTCGGCACCTTCGTTCTGAACGGCGGCCCGGGCGGCCAGCTCACCGCCCAGGCGCTCACGACGTTCGACATCTCGGCCGAGGGGCCGTCCGCCTTCGACCTCGCCGTCACGGGTGGCACCGGCGACTTCAAGACGGTGAGCGGCTACATCCGCGTGACCCCGGACGGGGACTACGAGCGGATGGACTTCCACCTCACCCGCTAGGGGCGCGCGGCCTCAGGGCCCGGGTCAGGACAGCTTGCCGCCGTAGTCCGGCAGCTTGAAGGTGCGTTCGGCGTGGCCGCCGACCAGGTCGGTGGTGTTGTTGCCGATGTTCGCGATGATCGTGTAGCCCTTGGCCTCGATCTCCGCGCGCTTGGCCGTCTTGTACGCGCTGACCTCGGAGAACAGGTCCGGCAGCGAGCGCACGTAAAGGCCGTCGACCGGGTAGCCGGCCTGCTTCAGGTTCCAGTCCGTCAGGGAGTAGATGATCCCGGGCCGGGCGGTCACGAAGAAGACGGAGACGCCGCGGGCGTGCGCGTCGGCCACCAGGTCGTGGATCTCCGGGATGGCCGGGGTCGGCAGCTCCCAGAAGGGGTGGAAGTCCGTCTCCAGGGAGCTGTTGTCGATGTCGAGGACGATGGCCTGCCGCTCGCCGTCGGCGTCCTCGGTGCGCTCCTCGATGTACGGCTTCGCCTGCGCGACCACGGCCGCCACGTCCTTGCGCCAGGTCGTGTAGTCGATGTCCTGGATCGCGGCGGTGGAGGTGTGGTGGGTGTCCGGGTCGGCGGCGGACGCGCTGGGCGCGGCGCCGAGCACCAGGACGGCGCTCAGGGCGAGGGTGGTGGCGGCAGTTGCCTTGGCCTTGGCGGAGGGCATGGGGGGCTCCCGAGTGGTCGACCGGCTCAGTGGTTGACATGCTCGCGACCCATACTGACCAGTAGGTGGCCGAATGGCTACCAGTCGGTAGCGACTTTCCCAGCGGGACATGACGCGGGATACGACGGCGCCCCCGGTCCGTACGTACGGACCGGGGGCGCCGTGGAACGCTCTCCGTGCTACCCGGGGTTACGACAGCTGGGAGCCCTGCCGCACCGGGATGTGGGTGAACGTCGGCTCCGGGGCCGGGTTCTGGAAGAAGTCGTTGCCCTTGTCGTCCACCACGATGAACGCCGGGAAGTCCTCGACCTCGATCTTCCAGACCGCCTCCATGCCGAGTTCCTCGTACTCGACGACCTCGACCTTCTTGATGCAGTCCTGCGCGAGACGCGCCGCCGGGCCGCCGATCGAGCCCAGGTAGAAGCCGCCGTGCGTGCCGCACGCGTCCGTGACCTGGTTGCTGCGGTTGCCCTTGGCCAGCATGACCTTGGAGCCGCCCGCCGCCTGGAACTGCTCGACGTAACTGTCCATGCGGCCGGCCGTCGTCGGGCCGAAGGAACCGGAGGCGTAGCCCTCGGGGGTCTTCGCCGGGCCCGCGTAGTACACCGGGTGGTCCTTCAGGTACTGCGGCATCTCCTCGCCCGCGTCCAGGCGCTCCTTGATCTTGGCGTGCGCGATGTCGCGCGCCACGACCAGCGGGCCGGTCAGCGAGAGCCGGGTCTTCACCGGGTACTTGGTGAGCTCGGCCAGGATCGTGTCCATCGGCTGGTTCAGGTCGATCTTCACGACGTCCCCGTCCGCGGAGAGGTGCTCGTCCGTCGTGTCCGGCAGGAAGCGCGCCGGGTCGGTCTCCAGCTGCTCCAGGAAGACGCCCTCGGCGGTGATCTTCGCGACCGCCTGGCGGTCCGCCGAGCAGGACACGGCGATCGCGACCGGCAGCGAGGCGCCGTGGCGGGGGAGGCGGACCACGCGCACGTCGTGGCAGAAGTACTTGCCGCCGAACTGCGCGCCGATGCCGATCTTCTGGGTCAGCTCGAAGACCTTCTCCTCCAGCTCCTTGTCACGGAAGCCGTGGCCGGTGGCGGCGTCGCCCTCGGTCGGCAGCTCGTCCAGGTAGTGCGCGGAGGCGTACTTCGCGGTCTTCAGCGCGAACTCGGCGCTGGTGCCGCCGACCACGATCGCCAGGTGGTACGGCGGGCAGGCCGCCGTACCGAGCGAACGGATCTTCTCCTCCAGGAACTTCATCATGGAGGCCTCGTTGAGGACCGCCTTCGTCTCCTGGTAGAGGTACGACTTGTTGGCGGAGCCGCCGCCCTTCGCCATGAAGAGGAACTTGTACGCGCCGCCGTCCGTCGCGTACAGCTCGATCTGCGCGGGCAGGTTCGAGCCGGTGTTCTTCTCCTCCCACATGGTCACCGGGGCCATCTGCGAGTAGCGCAGGTTGAGCTTGGTGTACGCGTCGTAGATGCCCTTCGACAGGGCCTCCTCGTCGCGCCCCTGGGTCAGCACGTTCTGGCCGCGCTTGCCCATGACGATCGCGGTGCCGGTGTCCTGGCACATGGGCAGGACACCCGCGGCGGCGATGTTCGCGTTCTTGAGGAGGTCGAGCGCGACGAACTTGTCGTTGCTCGACGCCTCCGGGTCGTCGATGATCCGCCGCAGCTGCGCCAGGTGGGCCGGGCGCAGATAGTGCTGGATGTCGTGGATCGCCTCGGCGGCCAGCTTGCGCAGCGCCTCCGGCTCGACCTTGAGGAACGTACGGCCGTCGGCCTCGAAGGTGGAGACACCTTCGGAGGTCACCAGGCGGTAGGGCGTGGTGTCCTCTCCCAGCGGGAGCAGATCGGAGTACGCAAACTCTGGCATGGGGGCAGCCATTCCTCACTCGGCGACAGCAGCGCGCCGCCTCCGTTGGCGGGCGCGCCCTCCAGCGTAAGACGCGGGCGCGGTCCCGATCCTGTGAGGTAAGGCTCACTAGCCGGCGGGACCGCGCCGGAATGGCGCATTCGCGGCCCGGCGGGGCTTCTTCGCGCGGGGCGTTTTGTCCCTCGCGCGGGGGCACGCGGGCGCGTGCCGGGCCCTCCGGCGGCCCTCCGCCGGCCCTCCGCCGGTCCAACCGGACGCCACCGGTGGCCGGTTCGGGGGAGTTGTCCACAGGACACGGGGGCTCCCCCTAGTCGCGATCTATCGCGTTTCGCTAGGCTGAGGTCGTGGACCTCGAAAAGCAGCCCCAGCAGCCGGTCGCCCCCGCCGAACCCGCCCCGGCCCCGGCCCCGGCGCCCACCCCCGCGGCCCGGCCCGACTACGCGGATCCGCAGGGCTCGCTGCGCGCCTCCGACGCCGACCGGGACCGGATCGCGGACATCCTCCGGGACGCGCTGGCGGAGGGCCGGCTCGACGCCGAGGAGCACTCGGAGCGGATCGACGCCGTCTACCGGGCCAAGACGGTCGGCGAGCTGGAGCCGATCGTCCGGGACCTGCCCGCGGCCCGCACCGGCCAGGCCCCGTCGTCCGCCACCCTGTGGGGCTCCGAGGAGCCCGAAGGCCCCGCGGACACCATGGTCGCGGTCTTCTCCGCCTCCACCCGCAAGGGCCGCTGGCGGGTCGGCCGCCGCACCAACGCCTTCTCGCTGTTCGGCAGCATCGAGATCGACCTGACCGAGGCGATCTTCGCCCAGCGCCTCACGACCA
Source organism: Streptomyces fradiae (assembly GCF_041270065.1). NCBI lineage: Bacteria > Bacillati > Actinomycetota > Actinomycetes > Kitasatosporales > Streptomycetaceae > Streptomyces > Streptomyces fradiae. The sequence goes on from NZ_CP065958.1 coordinate 5,156,152, forward strand.
TCAACGCCACCTCGATCTTCGGCAACGTCGAGATCCGCGTCCCGGAGAACGTGACGATGCGCGGCAGCGGCACCGGCATCTTCGGCAATTTCGAGGTGGTGACCCTGGAGGGCGCCGACCCGCAGGCCCCGGTCGTGATGGTCAACGGCTACTCGGTCTTCGGCAACGTCGAGGCCCGTCCCAAGCGCGGCAAGTGGGTCACCGACCTGCAGAACCTCGTTCAGGACAAGTTGCGCAAGCACCTCGGCCACTGACGCCCGCGTTCCGCTCCTCCCGGCCGGCCCGGCGGTGACCGGATTTCGCCGTCCGCTGTCCGCGCTGCGGAACACCACGGCACGCAGTGCATAGGCGCGCGCACAGCGGGTAGGGCTCGTGCATCGTCGCTCGCTCGCCCGCGGAAGCCGTCGTCAGGAGTAGACCGTGCTGCACACGCCGCATCAGCCCCTCCGGGTCGCCGCCGCCGTGCCGCCCCAGCGGATCCCCGCTCGGGAGGACGAGGCCGGTCCCTGGCACACGGAGGCGGTGTGCCGGAGGGACGAGGCCGGACTCTTCTTCGCCCCCTCCAAGGAGCCGACCGCCGCCCGGCTCTCCCGCGAGGAGGCCGCCAAGCGGGTCTGCGCCCGCTGCCCCGTGATGGTCGACTGCCGCGAGCACGCGCTGCTGCAGCCCGAGCCGTACGGCGTGTGGGGCGGGCTCACCGCCGCCGAGCGCCGTGTCGTGCTCGCCCGGCGCCGCCGCCGCGAGGTCGAGCTGCGCAAGGCCGCCGCCGCGGAGCGCGCCGAGCGGATCGCCCAGGCCGGCTGACGGGTCCGGCCGACAGGACCGCTTTCCGCGTCCGTACGGGTACGAGAAGGGGCGCCCCCACCGCACATGGGGGCGCCCCTCTTCGTACCGCCGCCGGATCCGGCGGACCGGGCTACTTGGCCCGGTCGAAGTCGATCTTGCTGTAGGCGCGCAGCTTGGCGAGCCGGTGCGTCGAGTCGATCTGGCGGATCGTGCCGGACTTCGAGCGCATCACCAGCGACTGGGTGGTCGCGGTCTCCGAGCGGTAGCGCACGCCGCGCAGCAGCTCGCCGTCGGTGATGCCGGTGGCGACGAAGAAGACGTTGTCGCCGGAGACCAGGTCGTTCGTGGAGAGCACCCGGTCCAGGTCGTGCCCGGCGTCCAGGGCCTTCTGCCGCTCCGCCTCGTCCTTCGGCCACAGCTTGCCCTGGATCACACCGCCCAGGCACTTTATGGCGCAGGCCGAGATGATGCCCTCGGGCGTGCCGCCGATGCCCATGAGCAGGTCGACGCCGGTGCCCTCGCGGGCGGCCATGATCGAGCCGGCCACGTCGCCGTCGGAGATGAACTTGATCCGGGCGCCGGTCTCGCGGATCTCCTTGACGATGCCCTCGTGGCGCGGGCGGTCGAGGATGACGACGGTGACGTCCTCGGCGTTCATGCCCTTGGCCCTGGCGACCCGGCGGATGTTCACCGAGACGGGCGCGTTGATGTCCACGAAGTCGGCGGCCTCGGGGCCGGTGACCAGCTTGTCCATGTAGAAGACCGCGGACGGGTCGAACATGGAGCCGCGGTCGGCGGCGGCGAGGACGGCGATGGCGTTCGGCATGCCCTTGGCGTTCAGGGTGGTGCCGTCGATCGGGTCGACCGCGATGTCGACCTCGGCGCCGGTGCCGTCGCCCACGCGCTCTCCGTTGAAGAGCATCGGGGCCTCGTCCTTCTCGCCCTCGCCGATGACGACGACGCCGTTCATCGAGACGGTGGAGATCAGGGTCCGCATGGCGTTCACGGCCGCCCCGTCGGCGCCGATCTTGTCGCCGCGGCCGACCCAGCGGCCCGCGGCCATCGCGGCCGCCTCGGTCACACGGACCAGTTCCAGGGCGAGGTTGCGGTCGGGAGCCTCGGGCGAAACCTCGAGCTCGGGCGGCAACAAGTGGTGCTCGGTCATCGGAGCGCACCTTTCTGTACGGCGACGGCCGGAAATAAGGAGGGTGCTAGGACTCTATCGTCAGGTCGACAAATTGAGCAGAGGGCCCCACGTATGAGCACGAACCCTTGATGCGACCATAAGGGGCGTGGCAGGTATGCGAGGCAGGCAGACGGTACGCGGGATGTTCCAGTCCCTCGCGGTGATCATGGTCGCCGCGGGCGTGATGTATCTCTTCATTCCGCACGACGAGAAGGCCGACCCGGTCGAGGCGAAGGACTACCGGGTCGAGCTCCTGACGGCCCAGCGGGCGGCGCCGTACCCGGTGCTGGCCCCCCAGGGCCTCGGCGACGACTGGAAGGCGACGGTCGTCTCGTACAAGCGCGAGGAGCACGACGCCTGGCGGCTCGGTTTCCTGGACCCGGACACCCAGTACGTGGCCGTCCAGCAGTCCACCGAGGACCCGAAGAAGTACGTGCCCAAGGTGACCATGGAGGCCAAGAACACCGGGAAGACCCGGTCGGTGGGCGGCCGCGAGTGGCAGCTCTGGGAGGGCCCGAAGTACGACGCCCTGGTGCGTTCCGAGGGCGGCGCGACGACGGTCGTGACGGGCACGGCGTCGTTCGACCGGCTGGCGCAGATGGCGGGCGCGCTGCAGCCGCAGAAGGTCTGAGCGCGGGCCGCACGGCATGACGAAGGGCCCCGGTGCGATGCACCGGGGCCCTTCGTCATGCCGTGATCGGTCTGATCAGTCTGGATCAGACGGTGGTGATGACCTCGTCGAAGGCCAGCCGCGGGGAGCGCGGGAACCAGGCGTCCTCGCCCGGCTTGCCGATGTTGATCACCATCAGCGGGGTGTGGTCGTCGTCCAGGAACTCCTTCTGGACGCCGGCGAAGTCGAGACCGGTCATCGGGCCGGCGGCCAGCCCGGCGGCGCGGACGCCCACGATGAAGTACGCGGCCTGGAGGGCGGCGTTCAGCAGCGCGGAGCCCTCACGGACCGGACGCTCCGCGAAGAACATGTCCTTGGCCTGCGGGAAGTGCGGGAGCAGGGCCGGGAGCTCCTCGTGGAACTCGTTGTCGGCGGAGAGGATCGCGACCAGCGGGGCGGAAGCGGTCTTGGCCTGGTTGCCCTCGGCCATGTGCTTGACCAGACGCTCACGGGCCTCGGGGGAGCGGACCAGGGTGATGCGCAGCGGGCTCTGGTTGAAGGCGGTGGGGCCGAACTTGACCAGGTCGTAGATCGCCTGGACCTGCTCGTCGGTCACCGGCTCGTCGGTGAACGTGTTGGCAGTGCGGGCCTCGCGGAAGAGGAGGTCCTGGGCGGCGGGGTCAAGAGCGAGAGACATGCTGCATACCTTCCGGACTGCAAGGGGTTCGCCCGTCGGGATTCGAGCGATGTCTCGACAGTACGTCCGGAGTAGGTGAAATTTCAACTATCCGAACCGGATAGTGATCCGCTTCACAGACCCGAGTGTACGTGCCCGGCGGGACGCCTGCGGACCCGCCCGTCACGTCCGTCCCGTCACACCCCGCCCGACCGAGCCGTCACTCCCCGTCGGACGCGGCCTCGCCGCCGCCCTCGCCCTCGGTGCGCTCAGCCGCCAGCGAGGCGTCGAGCCGGGCCCGGGCCCCTTCGAGCCAGTGCCGGCACACCTTCGCCAGCTCCTCGCCGCGCTCCCAGAGCGCGAGCGACTCCTCCAGGCTCGTGCCGCCCGCCTCCAGGCGCCGGACGACCTCGATGAGCTCGTCACGCGCCTGCTCGTAGCCGAGTGCGGTCGCAGTCTCTTCGGTGCCGTTGCGCGCTGCCATGGGTTCCACCTTCGTCTGTCAGGTCGTCTTGTTCGTTCGATGCTTTTCGGCCGGATACGGAAGCCGCGCCCGTCGGTCGTCCGCCCGTCAGCCGTCCACGCGCCGGACGGTGAACTCGCCCGCCGCCACCCGGGCCCGCAGCTCCTCGTCCGCCGCGACCTCCGCCGGGTCCCGCACCACCGAGCCGTCGGCGCGCTGGAGCACCGCGTAACCCCGCTCCATCGTGGCCGCCGGGGACAGCGCGCGGACCCGGGCCCGGGTGTGCGAGAGCTCCGAGTCGGCCCGGTCGAGCAGATGCCCGAAGGTACGGCGGCTGCGGGCGAGCAGCGCGTCGAGCTCGTCCTCGCGGACCTCGACCATCCGCTGCGGGTGCTCCATGACCGGCCGGGCGAGCGCGTGCGCGAGCCCCCGCTCCTCCCGCTCCAGGAGCCCCCGTACGGCGCGCAGCGCCCGGTCCCGCATCCCGCGCACCCGGTCCAGCTCCTCGCCCACGTCCGGCACCACCTTCTTGGCGGCGTCGGTGGGCGTGGACGCCCGCAGGTCCGCGACCAGGTCGAGCAGCGGCGAGTCCGGCTCGTGGCCGATCGCCGACACCACCGGCGTACGGCACTCCGCCACCGCCCGGATCAGCTGCTCGTCCGAGAACGGCAGCAGGTCCTCGACGCTGCCGCCGCCCCGGGCCACCACGATCACGTCGACCCCCGCGTGCGCGTCGAGCTCCCGCACCGCCTGGATCACCTGCGGCACGGCCTTCACGCCCTGCACCGCCACGTTCCGCACCTCGAACCGGACGGCGGGCCAGCGACGCCGCGCGTTCTCGAGCACGTCCCGCTCGGCCGCCGACGCCCGGCCGCAGACCAGGCCGATCAACTGCGGCAGAAACGGCACCGGCTTCTTCCGGTCGAGCGCGAACAGTCCCTCCGCGGCCAGCGTCCGCTTCAGCATCTCCAGGCGCGCGAGCAGCTCGCCGATCCCGACCGGCCGTATCTCCGCGGCCCGCAAAGACAACTGCCCCCGCGGCGCGTACCACTCCGGCTTCGCGTGCACGATCACCCGGGCGCCCTCGGACACGACGTCCGCGACGGCGTCGAAGACCTGGCGATAGCAGGTGACATTGATCGAGATGTCGTACGACGGATCCCGCAGCGTCAGGAACACCACGCCGGCCCCCGGCCGCCGCGACAACTGCGTGATCTGCCCCTCGACCCAGATCGCCCCCAACCGATCGATCCACCCCCCGATCAGCCGGGACACCTCACCGACGGGGATCGGCGCTTCCGCTGACGTGTTCAGACCCATGCACCGAGCGTAACGGGAGGGTCGGACACCGTAAGTCCGCCGTGCGGGGCCCACCCCACCCCACCCCATCCCACCCCACCTCACGGCATCGGCCGCCGCACCCCCTGCATCGCGAGCACCACAAGCCCGATGCCGAACCAGATCACACCCACCACCTGCGCCGAGGGGGACGCCTCCACGATCACCGCGATCAGGATGGCCGCGCCGAGGACGGGCGCCACGACGTGCGGCAGCCAGCGGGGCGGGCCGGCCATGCGGCGGACGGCGAACCAGCTCACCACGCTCGCGTGCAGCAGCACGAAGGCGGTGAGGGCGCCGATGTCGACGACCGAGACCAGATGGTCGAGGCCGTCGTCACTGCGGGCGGCCCACACCGCCGCGATCATCGTGACCGTCGCCGAGACGAGCAGCGCCACCCGCGGCACGCCGGAGTCGGTACGGGCCAGGAGGTGCGGCAGGCGCCGGTCCCGGCCCATTGCGAAGAGCAGCCGGCCGCCCGCCGCCTGCCCGGCGAGCGCCGCGAAGGCCGCGCCGATCGCCTTCGACACCGCCACCAGGTCGTGCAGCCACCCGCCCACGGACGTGTCCACCGCGTCGTAGAACGCCGAACCCTGCCGCGCCGGCTCGACCGCCAGCTCCGCCGACGAGACCGGTTCGAGCAGCGCCACCAGCCAGGTCTGCGCCACGAACAGCGCACCCGCCAGCACCAGACAGAACAGCACCGCCCGCGCCACCTTCGACGGCCCGCCGGTCACCTCCTCCGCGAAGGAGGCGATCGCGTCGAAGCCGAGGTACGACAGCACGGCCACCGACACCGCGCCGACGACCGCCGCCACCGAGAAGCCCCCGTCACCGGTCAGCGGCGACCACCAGTCCCGCTGCGGCCCGTTCCGTACGAGCACGACGACCGCCGAGACCACGAAGACGAGGAGCACCACGAGCTCCATCGCGAGCACCGCGAAACCGACCCGGGCCGCGGCCCGTACCCCCCACAGGTTCAGCAGGGTCGTCACGACCACCGCGATCCCGGTCCACACCCAGCGGTGCACCTCGGGGACCAGCGCCTCCATCGCGATGCCGGCGAAGAGATACGCGACCGCCGGGATGAGGAGGTAGTCGAGCAGCGCCATCCACCCGGCCACGAAACCGGGGCCCTCGCCCAGCGCCGTACGGGCGTACGTGAAGACCGACCCGGCCCGCGGCGCGACCCGCACCATCTGCGCGTAACTGAAGGCCGTGAAGCCCATGGCGACCGTGGCCACCACGTACACGAGTGCGACCGCGCCATGCGACTTGGCGTCGAGCGTGCCGAACACGCCGACCGGCGCCATCGGGGCGATGAACAGGAGCCCGTAGACCACCAGGTCGCGAAAGCCCAGATTCCGCCGAAGCCCCTCGTGGTCGGGTGCTTCGTCCCGCACCTGGGATTCCTCAGCCATGGCGCAAGTCTCGGCCACGCCGCAAGGCGAACCGCTGATCAAAACGCCGACCGGAACGCCGATCAGCCACCCACCCGCGCGGCCTTACGATGGGGACCATGACTGCGACGCCCGCCGCCAACCGCCCGAAGCGTGTCCTGCTCGCCGCTCCCCGCGGCTACTGCGCGGGCGTGGACCGTGCCGTGATCGCCGTGGAGAAGGCGCTCGAACAGTACGGCGCCCCGATCTACGTCCGGCACGAGATCGTCCACAACAAGTACGTCGTCCAGACCCTGGAGCGGAAGGGCGCGATCTTCGTCGACCAGGCGACCGAGGTGCCGCCGGGCAACATCGTGATGTTCTCCGCCCACGGCGTCGCCCCGACCGTGCACGAGGAGGCCCGCGAGGGCCGCCTGAAGACCATCGACGCCACCTGCCCGCTGGTCACCAAGGTCCACAAGGAGGCCGTGCGGTTCGCCAACGAGGACTTCGACATCCTCCTCATCGGCCACGAGGGCCACGAGGAGGTCATCGGCACCTCCGGCGAGGCCCCCGACCACATCCAGCTCGTCGACGGCCCCGAGGACGTCGCCAAGGTCGAGGTCCGCGACCCGTCCCGGGTCGTCTGGCTCTCCCAGACCACGCTCTCGGTCGACGAGACCATGGAGACGGTGGACGCGCTCAAGGAGAAGTTCCCCGAGCTGATCTCCCCGCCCTCCGACGACATCTGCTACGCCACGCAGAACCGCCAGACCGCCATCAAGGAGCTCGCCGGCCAGTCCGAGCTGGTCATCGTGGTCGGCTCCAAGAACTCCTCCAACTCGCAGCGCATGGTCGACGTCGCCAAGCAGGCCGGCGCCCCCGCCGCGTACCTGGTCGACTTCGCGAGCGAGATCGACGAGGCCTGGCTGGAGGGCGTCACCAGCGTCGGCCTCTCCTCGGGCGCCTCGGTGCCGGACGTCCTCGTCCAGGAGGTCCTGGAGTGGCTGTCCCAGCGCGGCTACGTGGACGTCGAGCTGGTCAAGACCGCCGACGAGTCGCTGACCTTCTCCCTCCCGAAGGAGCTGCGCGACCAGGACCTGCGCGCCAAGGCCGCGGCCCTCGTCGAAAACGAGTGACGGAGCGCTCCGGCCCGTAACGTTGGGTCCATGAACGTCTTCGGAGTGGACATCGGCGGATCGGGCATCAAGGGCGCGCCCGTGGACCTCGGCCGCGGCGACCTCGCCCAGGAGCGCCACAAGGTGCTCACCCCGCAGCCCGCGACGCCCGACGACGTCGCGGGCCGCGTCGTCGAGGTCGTCGAGCACTTCGGCTGGTCGGGCCCGGTCGGCGTCACCTTCCCCGGGGTGGTCACCGGCTCCACCATCCGCACCGCCGCCAACGTCGACAAGCGCTGGATCGGCGTCGACGCGGGCAAGCTGCTCGCCGACCGCCTCGGCGGGCTCCCGGTGACCGTCCTCAACGACGCCGACGCCGCCGGCATCGCCGAGATGACCTTCGGCGCGGGCCGCGGCCGCAAGGGCACCGTCATCCTGCTGACCCTCGGCACCGGCATCGGCTCGGCCGTCTTCGTCGACGGCACCCTGGTCCCCAACACCGAGCTGGGCCACCTGGAGCTCAAGGGCCACGACGCCGAGAAGCGCGCCTCGTCGAAGGCCCGCGAGGACGAGGACCTGAGCTGGGAGCACTGGGCGACCCGGCGGCTGCAGAAGTACCTGGCGCACGTGGAGATGCTGTTCTCGCCGGAGCTCTTCATCATCGGCGGCGGCGTGAGCCGCAAGGCGGACAAGTTCCTGCCGCTGATCGAGGACATCCGCGCCGAGATCGTCCCGGCGGAGCTGCAGAACAACGCGGGCATCGTGGGCGCGGCGATGGCGGCGAAGGGATAGGGGGCCTCTCCCTGCTCCTGCCTCGGCCCCTGCCTCTGCTAGCCGCGCTCGGGGGCCGGGCGGCGTACCGGGCGTACGGGCTTGCCGCCGCCGGCTGCCGCGGCGGCACGCTGACGGCGCCCCATGTCCCGCACCTTGCGTACGCTCGCGATGACACCGGCGACGAGAGTGCCGCCGTACAGCCAGCCCGCGTGCACGGCCAGCGCCGTGACCAGGGCCATCGCCTGCCCGCCGACCCCGCCCGTACCGCCGGAGATCGGCACCACGCCCACGGCGAACGCGATCGGCACGCTGATCGGCGCGGTGACCAGGTCGGCGGTACGGACCCACAGCGCGGTCAGCGCGCTGACCGGCAGGAACAGCAGCCCGTAGGCGAGCGGTGAACCGTCGAGGATCAGCCAGTCCAGAAAGCCGATCACCAGCATCACGGCGGACGCGAAGAGCCCGGCGCCGAGCCCGGTGAGCCGCGGATTGGGCAGCCGGCGCAGCGCCACCACGACGGGCGGCGCGGGCCGCTCCACCCGCGGCCGGCCGGGCCGGGGCCGGGCGGCCACGCGGTACACCGCGGCACCCTCGACCAGCGCGCCGGGCGGCGTCACGGGGCCCTGCGGCCGGCCCGCGGCGGGTCGGCGGGGCTGCGGCTTACGTGTCTTGTGCTGCTCCACCCCACCAACGTAGGTCGGAACGGCCCGGGAACCCCGTACGGGACACGCCCTTTGGGTGACCTTGGCGCGAAGAGGGCCGTCCTGGCCGGGTCGGTCCGCCCGGGGTCACGGTCCGGGGCACCCCTCGGTGCGAGCGGCGGGACCCGGACGCGCGCCCCGTAAACTGGGGGATCGCCCCACCTCCACTCCTCATAGGGAAGTCGCCACCGTGTCGCTCACGATCGGAATCGTCGGCCTGCCGAATGTCGGCAAGTCGACCCTGTTCAACGCCCTGACCAAGAACGACGTGCTGGCGGCCAACTACCCGTTCGCCACGATCGAGCCCAACGTCGGCGTCGTCGGCGTCCCGGACCCGCGCCTGCAGCAGCTCGCCGACATCTTCGGCTCGCAGCGGCTGCTCCCGGCGACGGTCGACTTCGTCGACATCGCCGGCATCGTGCGCGGCGCGAGCGAGGGCGAGGGCCTGGGCAACAAGTTCCTCGCGAACATCCGCGAGTCGGACGCGATCTGCCAGGTCATCCGGGCCTTCAAGGACGAGAACGTCGTGCACGTCGACGGCAAGGTCTCGCCGAAGGACGACATCGAGACGATCAACACCGAGCTGATCCTCGCCGACCTCCAGACCATCGAGAAGGTCCTCCCGCGCCTGGCCAAGGAGTCGCGGATCAAGAAGGACATCGGGCCCAAGGTCGCGGCCGTCGAGGCGGCGAAGGAGATCCTGGAGCGCGGCGACACCCTCTTCTCGCAGGGCGTCGTCCAGGGCTCGGAGAAGGCGGAGCTCCTCCACGACCTCCACCTCCTCACCAGCAAGCCCTTCCTCTACGTCTTCAACGTCGACGAGGACGAGCTGACGGACGAGTCCTTCAAGGACGAGCAGCGCGCCCTGGTGGCCCCCGCCGAGGCGATCTTCCTCAACGCCAAGCTGGAGGCGGACCTCGCCGAGCTCGACGAGGCGGACGCCCTGGAGCTCCTGGAGTCCGTCGGCGCCGAGGAGCCCGGCCTGGCCATCCTCGCCCGCGTCGGCTTCGCCACCCTCGGCCTCCAGACCTACCTGACGGCCGGCCCCAAGGAGTCCCGCGCCTGGACCATCCCCCAGGGCGCGACGGCCCCCGAGGCCGCCGGTGTCATCCACACCGACTTCCAGAAGGGCTTCATCAAGGCCGAGGTCATCTCCTTCGCCGACCTCCTGGAAGCCGGCTCGGTCGCCGAGGCCCGCTCCAAGGGCAAGGCCCGTATGGAGGGCAAGGAGTACGTCATGCAGGACGGCGACGTGGTGGAGTTCCGCTTCAACGTGTAGCGGCTGCCGTGTCACGACCTCCCTGACCTGCACAAGTACAGGTCAGGGAGGGGCCGACGCCGTGGGGTCGGGCCCTCGGGGCGCCGAGGCATGGGGTGGGGGTGTTCGGTATCGTGTTCGGAACGATCATCGTCACACTGGGCTGCGGCCTCGAACCGCTCGTTCGAGAGGGCTGTAGCAGGGAGGGCCTTTGCGTTACCCGGCTGCGGCGCAGTTTCTGCGTAACGCGATACCGGACGTCATCCATGCCTATCAGCTGGCGTTGAGGACGGTCCGCAGCCCCCTGGCCATGCGCAAGGAGGCGTGGCCGAAGTGCCGCGACCAGGCGCAGGCGATCGTGGAGGACTGTGTCGCGCGACTGACCGGCGACGGGCCGCTCGAGTCGGCCGAAGCCTGGCGGTACTCGCATCTCGTGGGCACCGACCGGGCCAACCAGGGAATCGCGGTCGCCGAGTCGGTGCGTGCGGTGGAGATCCTGTGGAACGCCATGCAGCCGACCATCAACGCCGCCGTGCAGCACGAGGCGCCCGCGCGACGGGCCCCCGCGCTGTTGCTGATCAGTACCGCCTTCCGCTCCAGCGCCGGAAGCCGGCTCTACGCGGGCGCCGTCGGCTACGGCGGGGCCACCACCCGGACCACCGACCGGACTACCGACCCCCTGCCGAACGATGACGACACCGCGGCCGCAGAGGGCGTCTCCGAGGCGGCGCCGATGCACGCCGGGGTGGGCGTGGCGTTGTCCCGGCGCGAGAAGGAGGTGCTCGAGGGGGTGGCGAAGGCGATGACCAACAGCCAGATAGCCCGCCAGCTCGGCATCACCACGGCGACCGTGAAGCGGCATCTCAACAACATCTACGGCAAGTTGGGCGCCGTGTCCCGCATCGACGCCGTCAACAAGGCCTTCGGGCGCTACTGACCTGCGGACCGCTGTACGGACCGCCGCACGGACCGCTGTACGGGCGGCCACGGTCACGCGGGTCCGTGCAGCAGGAGCGCGAGCAGCATCGTGATGTTCGCCGCGAACTGGGTGCACATGAACACGCGGTACGCACCGCGGCGGGCCTTCCTGTCGCCGTCGGCGGCCCTGGCCGTACGGATGATCCCCGCCACCAGGCAGACGGCGCCGATCGCCACGGGGACCGCTCCGGCCAGCGTCAGCGGAGCCCAGACGAGCGCCGCCAGTACCCCGCCCGCTCCGACGAGGAGAGCGCCCGCCACCGCGACCGCGCGGGCCCGGGCGGCACCGTGGCGCACGGCCACGGTACGGCGCCCGCCGACGGCGTCTCCCTCGACGTCACCGAGGTCCTTGACGACCGCTCCCACCAGGGCCATCCAGGCGCTCATCACCGCGGCGAAGACCAGTCCGGAAGGGCCGAGTTCGCCTCCCACGGCCACGGCACCCGCCGCGAACGAGGTCCAGCCGAGTCCGAACACCACCACCGCGCAGGTGCTGCTCCAGCGCTTCGCGGGAAACGGCGGCGCCGAATAGAGCCAGCCAAGGAGCAGGAACAGCGCCACCCACAGGGTGAGTCCGGGGACGTACAGGGACAGCAGAAGGGACCCCGCGGCCACGACCGCGGTGAGCAACGCGGCCGTACGCTCCGGCAGATCGCCCCGGGCGATCGGACGGGCGGACCCGTTGGCGCGGTCCTCCTTGACGTCGAGCACCCCGTTGACGAGGTAGGCGGCCACCACGGCCAGCCACCAGACGAGGACCCCGGCCGCCAGGTGCGGTCCGTCCGCCAGATCCCGGGAGACGAAGGCGGCGCCCACCGCGAACCGTGTGAGGAACACGAGTTGGACCACGGGCCGTGCCTCGACCAGGCTCAGACGCGCGTAGCGGAGGCCGCGGCAGAGCGGAGCACGAGGCCGCGAAACACGAGGCCGCGATTCGGGGAGGAGAGCTCTGCCGGAGGTCACTGTCACGGCGTTCAGCCTACGAGGAATGTGTCGTCCCAGGCCGTGACTGCATCCAAGGGTGTACGCAGACCCTCGCCCGCGTCTTTGCCCTCGTTCTCGCCCGCGTCCTCGCCCTCGTCCTGATCGCGGTCGCGGGCTCGGCCCCGGGCCCGGTGCATCCTTGGGTGCAGTTCCGCCTGCCCGCCGCTCCTGGTTGACATCGTATGGGTCGACCGAGGAAGCAGGAGAGAGTCATCAGTGGCCGGCATCAAAAATGCTCGGCGTGTGACTGCCTGTCTGCCAGAGGCCGCCTGAAACCGCTCGCCGGAACACCGCCGGCGGATTCAGGCCGGTTTGGAACCGGTTTCGATGTAGCTGCCTGCCGACTGCGAACGCAGCTATCGATCTGCACTGTGACGTGCCGTTCCACTATCGGGAGGTAAGCGAAGTGGATTACTACATGGGTACGGTCACCCTGGGTGGCTCGCTGCCAGACAAAATGGAAGCAATCGCCGACGCCGGCTTCTCTGGTATCGAATTGATGGAATGGGACCTGCAGGGATCCTCGGTTCCCGTCGCCCGAACCATGGCGGAAGACCTCGGCCTGGAGATCATCAATTATCAGCCGCTCAGGGATTTCGAAGGCGGCCCCAGGGAGCAGCTGGCGCCCAAGTTGGACCGGATCGAGCGAATCTTCGACTCCATGGAGCAGCTGCGGACCAGCACGCTGATCCTGTGCAGCAACGTCAGCGACGTTTCGGATCTCGACGACGAAGAGGTCGCCGAAGACCTGGCGCTCCTGGGCGAAAGGGCCGCGGCCAGAGGGATTTCCATCGGTTACGAGGCGCTGTCCTGGGGGCTGCGGGTCAATACGTTCCGTCAGGCCTGGAGAATGATCGAGCTCTCCGGCGTCGGAAATATAGGTCTGGTACTGGACAGCTTTCACACCCTGGCCCTGAACGACCCTTTCGAGGACCTGTCCGACGTGCCGCCGGAGCGCATCGCGCTGATCCAGGTCTCGGATGCTCCCCGCATGGGGCTGGACGTGAAGTCCTGGAGCCGGCATCACCGCTGCTTGCCGGGTGAGGGCGATTTCGATGTAGCCGCGTTCCTGGCGCCTGTGCTGGCCAACGGTTATGACGGCCCGATCTCGCTCGAGATATTCAATGATCATTACAAGATGCGGCCCCCCGCGCCGCTGGCGCGACAAGGCATGACCGCCCTGCGCGAGGTCACGTCGACGGCGATGGTGCCGGCTCCCCGAGAAGGAAGGCAGTTCCATGAGCACCGAATATGAAGTATTCGACTTCCCGGAGATCGAGCCCGGCCCCGAGAAGCCGTTGGTGCTCGGCCCGGCGGGCGAGGTCTTCAACTTCGTGCAGACCGGCGAGAGCAACGGCGGCAAGTTCCTGTTCTCCAAGTTGACCGTGCCGCCGCACGTCGGCCCGCCGCCGCACATCCATCACCGTACCGATGAATGGTTCTACGCGCCCAACGGCGGATTCAGCATCTTCATGGGGCCCAACGAGTTCCCTGACCTGGACATCACGCCGGGCGACGGTGCCGACAAGGAGACCGTCGTCATGCTGCCGATGCGCCCGAAAGAACTGCTCTACGTTCCGCGCAACTACACGCATGGTTTCGTCAATACGACACACACCAACCAGGAGATGTGGTTGGTCTGGTCGCCGGACACACCGGAGAGCTCCATCCTCCCGTACTTCATGAACGCGGGAAAGGTCGTGACCAGCAAGCAGGACATCACGGAGCCGGACTTCCTGTCCCGTATCCGTCTCGTCTCCATGGCACGCGACTACGGCATCAATCAGAGCGCGGACTTCTGGGACTTCGTCAAGGACGTCGTGGAAGACCGGCCCGAATGGCTGCCGAGCGACAGTCGCGCGAGGCTGCTGAACCTGTTCCACGACGAAATCGAGGCGCAGGCGTAGCCCATGGGCATCGACAACAAGACCTCGATCGCCATCGTCGGCGGTGGATTGGGCGGAGCCGCGACGGCCGCGTTGCTGCAGCAGGCCGGCCATTCCGTGGCGGTGTTCGAGCAGGCGCGCACGTTCGAGCCCGCCGGCGCCGGGATCCATCTGACGCCCAACGTGACGCGCATCCTGGGCCATGTCGGGATCGGCGACGCGCTCGTCCGGTCCGGACACCTGCCCGATTCATTCACCAGCCGGAACCTGACATCGAATTCCGTCAGGTGCGCACTGCCGCTCGGTGACCAGGTGAAGGAGAGGTACGGAGCTCCCTATCTCACCGTCGGCCGCGGCGTCCTCCATCGAGAGCTGCTCGGCGCCCTGCGTCCGGACACCGTGCAGTACGACAAGCGACTGGTCTCGCTCGACGACCGCGGCACGGACGTGCGGATGCACTTCGCCGACGGAAGCACCGCCGAGGCCTCCTGCGTCATCGGTGCCGACGGTCTGGGGTCTCGGGTCCGTGAAGTGATGCACGGCGCCGAACACCCCGGCTTCTCCGGCCAGATCGCGTACCGGGCGACCGTGCCCGCGCACACCCGAGTCCCTGTCGACAGACGGTGCATCACCAAGTGGTGGGCCGACGACAGGTTTGTCATCGGCTACCCGACCGACTCCCGGAGCGGTGACTACTACTTCGTCGCCGGCGCGGCGGCCGACACCTGGCCGCATCCGCAGTCCTGGGTCGACGGCGACAAGGACGAGATGCTGGCCGCCTTCACCGGCTCCTGCGACGAAGTCCTCAGCCTGCTCCACGCGGCTCGGTCCCTGACCAAGTGGCCGCTCTTCGAGCGCCCGCCGATGCAGCAATGGGGACGAGGGCGCATCGCGCTCCTCGGCGACGCCTGCCACCCCATGAGGCCGCACATGGCCCAAGGGGCGGCCATGGCCATCGAGGACGGCGTGCTGCTGCTGCGCTGCCTGGAAGCCGAGAACGAGATCGAGGCCGCGTTCTGGCGCTACGCCGAGAGCCGCAAGCAGCGCACCGCTCGGATCCAGGCCGTGTCCGCCGAGAACTCGTGGCTCAAGGACGCCGAAGACCCGGCCTGGGTCTTCGGCTATGACGCGACGACCGTCGATCTACATGAACCCAGGAGACATTCCACGTGTACGACACTGACGTCCTGATCGTCGGGAGCGGTCCGGCGGGGTCCTCCGCAGGACTGATGCTGAGCACGTACGGCATCGAGAACCTCGTGATCACGAAGCACCGCTGGCTCGCCGACACTCCGCGTGCGCACTACAAGAACCAACGCACCATGGAGGTCTTCCGCGACCTGGACGTGGCGGACGAGATCCTCGCCAAGGCCTCACCCAAAGAAGTCATGGGCAATGTCGTCTTCTGCACCAGCCTGGTGGGCGAGGAGCTGGGGCGACTGCCCTACGGCGCCAACAGGGCACAACGGCAGAGCGATTACGCGCTGGCCAGCCCGGCCGAACACTGCGACCTGCCGCAGACCCTGCTTGAACCCATCCTGCTGTCCAATGCCGCCGCGCGCGGCAGCCATGTCCGGTTCGACACGGAGTTCCTGCGCCTCGACCAGGACGAGCACGGTGTCACCGCGCAGGTCCTGGACCGGCTGAAGCGCGAGCGCTACGAGATCCGCGCCAAGTACCTGATCGGGGCGGACGGCGGCAACAGCCTCGTGGCGGAGCAGATCGGCCTGCCCATGGAAGGCCACATGGGGCTCGCCGGCAGCATCAGCATCATCCTGCACGCGGATCTCTCCCACCTCGTGGCACACCGTCCCGGCTACCTCTGGTGGATCATGCAGCCGGGTGCCAACGTCGGAGGCATCGGCATGGGCCTCCTCCGCATGGTCCGGCCGTGGAACGAGTGGCAGATCGTGTGGGGCTACGACATGAGCGCCGGCGAGCCCGACGTCTCCGAGATCGACGCGGTCGGCATCGCCCGTCAACTGATCGGCGACGACTCGGTGGACATCACCATCCGCTCGGTCTCGACGTGGACGGTGAACCAGCAGTACGCCACCAAGTACTCCCGGGGGCGGGTGTACTGCATGGGCGACGCGGTGCACCGTCATCCGCCGTCGAACGGCCTGGGCTCGAACACGTCCATCCAGGACGCCTACAACCTGGCGTGGAAGATGGCGATGGTCCTGAAGGGGCAGGCGTCGGACCGACTCCTGAACACCTATGACCAGGAACGCGCGCCGATAGGCAAGCAGATAGTCGAACGCGCGAACAAGAGCATCGAGCAGTTCGGCGGCATCTTCTCCGCACTCGGCTTGGACGCGAACCTGGACGCGGAGCAGATGCGCGTCAACATGTCCGTCCTGAAGGAGGCCTCCGCGGCGGGCGCCGAGAAGCGCAAGATGTTGCGCGAGGCCATCGAGCTCAAGTCGTACGAGTTCGCCACGCAAGGCGTCGAACTCAACCAGCGCTACGCGTCGGATGCCGTCTGCCCGGACGGTACGGCGCAGCCCGCCTGGCAGCGCGACCCCGAGCTGTACTACCAGGCGTCCAGCCGGCCCGGCGCCCGCCTGCCGCACGCGTGGCTCGACCGGCAGGGTACGCAGGTCTCGAGCCTGGACGTGGTGGGCAAGGGCAGGTTCACCTTGCTGACGGGGCTGAACGGGCAGATCTGGCTCCAGGCCGCCCAGCGTCTTTCGGAAGAGCTCGACATCGAGATCGCCGCGCATGTCATCGGCCCCGGACACGCCCTGCAGGACCTCTACGGCGACTGGGCAGACGTCACGGAAATGCCCGAGGACGGCTGTCTGCTGGTGCGTCCGGACGCGTTCGTCGCCTGGCGCAAGGAGGACTCCTCCGCGGCCGTGGACTCGCTCCGCGCAGCCTTGCGCCAGATTCTCGGGAATGCGGCGGCCCGTCCACACGTGGTGATGAACGAGGAGAAGAAGGTCGCATGACCATCCAGACGTCTTTCCAGGCGGAACCCGCCGAGCGCGAAGGTACCGAGACCGGGGCAGCGGCTGCCGGTGACATTCGCAGGATGCAGGAACTGATCCGCGGCATGGCGGTCACCCAGATGATCGCCGCGGCCTGCGAAGTCGGACTGCCCGATGCGATGGACGACGACGCGACCTCGCTGGCGACTCTGTCCGAACAGCTGAAGGTGCACGCCGGCGTCCTGACGCGGCTTGCCCGAGCACTGTCCTCCTACGGCATCTTCGACGTCGACGCGGACGGCGGAATTCGCCACAACGAAGCCTCCCGCCTGCTGAGGACCACCACGGCCGGCCCCTCGCTCCACTGGGCCGCGCGATTCTGGGGGATGCCGGGCATCTGGCGGTCCTGGGGAGCGCTGAGCCATTGCGCCCGTACCGGCGAGGAAGCGTTCTCGCACGTCAACGGGCAGGACTTCTTCGCCTACATGAACGGAAGCCCTGAAGAGGAAGCGCTCTATCAGCGCTACATGGCGAGCGGATATCCGGGACGCTACGCGGCGATCGCCGACGTACTCGCGGTGGCTCCCGGCGAACGAGTGATCGACGTCGGCGGGGGAACCGGAAGCCTGGCCCGGACCATTCTCGAACGGAATCCGGACGCGCGAGCCGTCCTGTACGACCAGGCCAGCGTCATCTCGGCCCTGCCCGAGGCACCGGGGGACGCCCGACTGAGCACGCGCGCGGGCAGTTTCTTCGACGAGGTACCCACGGGAGGAGACATCTACATCCTGTCGTGGATTCTCCACGACTGGCCGGACGAGAAGGCGGAGTCCATTCTCCGCAACTGCCGCAAGGCGATGAGCGCCGGCGCCCGACTCGTCGTCGTGGACCGCGTCCTGCAGGAGTCCCCGAAGGACTGCGATCCGCTCGACCTGGTGCTCGATCTGCAGATGCTGGTCCTGCACGGAGGGCGTGAGCGCACCCTGGACGACTTCACGCGACTCCTGAACGCGGCAGGCTTTTCCGCCCCTCAGATCCTGTCCGCGCGTCCGGAATTCGCGGTCGTCCAAGCATGTGCCGTGTGAACGTCGATTCCCCATCCTGTCGAGAGAGCAATGACCACTGAGAGTGCAACAAGCCGGGCGGCGCAGCTCGGCATGTCACGCGGCCTGACCTTCCTGATGGCCGTGGCCTGCGGCGCGGTCGCGGCCAACATCTACTACGCGCAGCCCCTGGTGGCGTTGATCGGCCCCGACGTGGGCCTGAGCGCGAGCGCCTCCAGCCTCGTGGTGACCCTGACCCAGATCGGCTACGGCGTCGGCCTCGTCGTACTGGTTCCGCTGGGCGACATCTTCGAGAACCGCCGTCTCATCATGGTCACCCTGGCGGCCTGCATGGCGGCGCTGCTGAGCGCGTCGGTCGCATCGAACGCCGGCCTGTTTCTCGCCACTTCGCTGATCATCGGCCTGAGTTCGGTCGTGGTGCAGATGCTGGTGCCCTTCGCGGCCCATCTCGCCCCGGAAGAGAGCCGTGGACAGGTCGTCGGCAACGTCATGAGCGGCCTGCTGATGGGAATCCTGCTCGCGCGTCCCGTGGCCAGCATGACGACCGACCTGCTCGGCTGGCGTGCGATCTTCGCCATCTCCGCCGGCCTGATGCTGGTGCTCGCCGTCACCCTGCGTTCGGTCCTTCCGGAACGGAAGCCGAGCACCTCCGTCCCCTACCTGGCGTTGCTGGGGTCGATGGGGCAGCTGCTCGTCCGCACGCCGATCCTGCGGCGACGGGCGTTCTACCACGCCATGCTGTTCGGGGCGTTCAGCCTGTTCTGGACCGCCGTGCCACTGATCCTGGCGAGCCCGGCGTGCGGTCTGAGCCAAGGCGGAATCGCCCTGTTCTCCCTGGCGGCGGTGCTCGGCGCCTTCGTCGCGCCGGTTGCGGGCCGTATCGCCGACCGCGGTCTGACGAAACCCGCGACGGGCATCGCGATCCTGACCGTCGTGGCCTGCTTCCTTCTGGTGTTCGCCAGTGGCGGCCACGTCGTCGCGGCCCTGTTCGTCGCGGCACTCCTGCTCGACGTGGGGATCTCGTGCAACCTCGTGCTGGGGCAGCGCGCGATCTTCTCGCTGGGGCCGGAGATCCGCAGTCGACTCAACGGCCTCTACATGGCGATTTTCTTCCTCGGAGGCGCGATCGGATCCGCCGTGGCCAGCTCGGTGTACGCGTCGTACGGATGGGCGGGCATAGCCTGGTGCGGCATCGCCTTCCCGCTGCTGGCCGGCCTCTACTATCTGACCGAATTCATGCCCCGGGGATTGGCGTCCGCACACAGCGAGAAGATAAGCTGAAACCTCGCATTCCCGTGGTCTACCGCGGGAACTTGCTTGAGCCGTCACGAACGGATTCGCTCTGCTCCGACGAGAGTTCTGATCCCTCGGAGCCGCCGAGCGCGTAGTCGTCACCCGACACCGCTCTTTGCGCGCCATCTTGTAGTACTTCCGGACTTACCGTCCGACTGCTGAATTCTGCGCGCTGTCCTTCGAATCAGTATTCGAGTCAAGCCAATAGGAACGAGCAGATGACCGAACAGATGACAGGTGCTCAAGCCCTGGTCAGGGCTTTGGAGCACGTCGGAGTCGACACCGTGTTCGGATATCCGGGCGGCCATATCCTCCCCGCCTACGACCCCCTCTACGACTCGACCAAGGTCCGCCACGTACTGGTCCGGCACGAGCAGGGCGCCGGACACGCCGCGGAAGGCTATGCCCAGGCCACCGGCAAGGTCGGCGTCTGCATGGCCACCTCCGGCCCGGGCGCCACCAATCTGGTCACCCCGATCGCCGACGCGTACATGGACTCCGTCCCGATGGTCGCCATCACCGGCCAGGTGTCGAGCAGCATGATCGGCACGGACGCCTTCCAGGAAGCCGACATCTGCGGCATCACCCTTCCGATCACCAAGCACAACTTCCTGGTGACCGACGCCGACGACATCGCGCGCACCATCGCGGAAGCCTTCCACATCGCCTCCAGCGGCCGTCCCGGTCCCGTACTGGTCGACATCACCAAGGACGCGCTGCAGGCCGCCACCGAATTCCACTGGGAGCCGACGACGCACCTGCCGGGCTACCGGCCGGTCACCCGGCCGCACGCCAAACAGATCCAGGAAGCGGCCAAGCTGATCTCCGAGGCCGAGTGCCCGGTGCTGTACGTCGGCGGCGGCGTGCACAAGGCCGGCGCCTCGGCGGAACTGCTCCGCCTGGCAGAGCTGACCGGTATTCCGGTCGTCACCACGCTGATGGCCAGGGGCACCTTCCCCGACAGCCACCCGCTCCACATGGGGATGCCCGGCATGCACGGCAGCGTCTCGGCGGTGGGCGCACTGCAGAAGGCAGACCTGCTCATCGCCCTGGGCGTGCGGTTCGACGACCGGGTCACCGGGCAGCTGTCCTCGTTCGCACCGCGGGCCAAGGTCATCCACGCGGACATCGACCCGGCCGAGATCTCCAAGAACCGGGTGGCGGACGTCCCGATCGTGGGCGACTGCAAGGAGGTCATCGGCGCCCTCGTCCAGGCGATCGACCGCCCCGGGGACTACACCGAGTGGCGTGGGCTCCTCGACCGGCTGAAGGAGACCTACCCGCTGGGGTACGAGGACTTCGCGGACGGCTCGCTGGCTCCGCAATACGTCCTGGAGAGGCTCAGCTCCCTCGTCGGGCCGGACGCCCTCTACGTGGCCGGCGTCGGCCAGCACCAGATGTGGGCGTCCCACTTCATCGGCTTCGAGCGGCCCGGCGCCTTCATCACCTCCGGCGGCCTGGGCACGATGGGCTTCGCCGTGCCCGCCGCGATGGGCGCCAAGATGGGGCGGCCGGACACGGTCGTCTGGGCCATCGACGGAGACGGCTGCTTCCAGATGACCAACCAGGAGCTGGCCACCTGCACGCTCGAAGGCGCGCCGATCAAGGTCGCGGTCATCAACAACGGCAACCTCGGCATGATCCGCCAGTGGCAGTCGCTCTTCTACGACCAGCGGTACTCCAACTCCGATCTGCGGACGGCCCAGCGCGTCCCCGACTTCGTGAAGCTGGGGGAGGCCTACGGCTGCGTCAGTCTGCGGTGCACCCGGCCCGAGGACGTGGACGCCACGATCGCCAAGGCGATGGAGATCAACGACGTGCCGGTGGTCATCGACTTCGTGGTCCACGAGGACGCCATGGTCTGGCCCATGGTCCCCGCCGGGACCAGCAATGACGACATCAAGATCGCCCGGGACATGACTCCGAGGTGGGAGAGCGACGACTCATGAGCACACACACCCTGTCGGTCCTCGTCGAGGACAAGCCCAGCGCGCTCACCCGGGTCACCGCCCTCTTCAGCCGGCGCGGCTTCAACATCGACTCCCTCGCCGTCGTCCCGGCCGAGGCGGACGGCTTCTCCCAGGTCACCCTCGTGGTCGACGCGGACGACACACCGCTGGAGCAGGTGACCAAGCAGCTCGACAAGCTCATCAACGTACTGAGCGTCACGGAGGTCGCCCGGGACTGAGCCGCGACGTCCGTCCGGCCCGGACGCAGGTCAGAAGGGGTCGGCTCCTCCGGGGCCGGCCCCTTCGTCATCGTGAAGTTGACACGGGGTTTCCCCGTCCGTAGTGTTCTCCGAGTTGTCCGACGTGAGCACCGACCCCGGTCGGCCCCGGACAGCCATTCCGCAAGAACCATCAATGCCTGACGGTGTCGATTCGTCGCGCCGTCCTGTGTTTCCGTGCGTTTTTGCGAGATGAGGAATCCGCGTTCGAAGTTCTGAACGCCGGCCCCGATTAGCGTCGGAGCCGGGGAATCCGCTAGAGTCTCACTCGTCGGAACGGCCCAACGGCCGGGAAGACAAATCCCGCTGACTGGGAATCAGACGCCGAAAGGATCTGATAGAGTCGGAAACGAAGGAAGCGCCCGGAGGAAAGCCCGCGAGGGTGAGTACAAAGGAAGCGTCCGCACCTTGAGAACTCAACAGCGTGCCAAAAATCAACGCCAGATTAGTTGATACCCCGTCCATCTTCGGATGGTCGAGGTTCCTTTGAAAAAGTCCACCCCTTGTGGGTGGCGCACAGCGAGGACGCTGTGAACAGTCGGCCACATTCCGGCATGACTGTTCCGCTCTCGTGTGTGTTGCACCGGATTACCGGTAAACATTCACGGAGAGTTTGATCCTGGCTCAGGACGAACGCTGGCGGCGTGCTTAACACATGCAAGTCGAACGATGAAGCCCTTCGGGGTGGATTAGTGGCGAACGGGTGAGTAACACGTGGGCAATCTGCCCTTCACTCTGGGACAAGCCCTGGAAACGGGGTCTAATACCGGATACGAGTCTCGAGGGCATCTTCGAGACTGGAAAGCTCCGGCGGTGAAGGATGAGCCCGCGGCCTATCAGCTTGTTGGTGAGGTAACGGCTCACCAAGGCGACGACGGGTAGCCGGCCTGAGAGGGCGACCGGCCACACTGGGACTGAGACACGGCCCAGACTCCTACGGGAGGCAGCAGTGGGGAATATTGCACAATGGGCGAAAGCCTGATGCAGCGACGCCGCGTGAGGGATGACGGCCTTCGGGTTGTAAACCTCTTTCAGCAGGGAAGAAGCGAAAGTGACGGTACCTGCAGAAGAAGCGCCGGCTAACTACGTGCCAGCAGCCGCGGTAATACGTAGGGCGCAAGCGTTGTCCGGAATTATTGGGCGTAAAGAGCTCGTAGGCGGCTTGTCACGTCGGGTGTGAAAGCCCGGGGCTTAACCCCGGGTCTGCATCCGATACGGGCAGGCTAGAGTGTGGTAGGGGAGATCGGAATTCCTGGTGTAGCGGTGAAATGCGCAGATATCAGGAGGAACACCGGTGGCGAAGGCGGATCTCTGGGCCATTACTGACGCTGAGGAGCGAAAGCGTGGGGAGCGAACAGGATTAGATACCCTGGTAGTCCACGCCGTAAACGTTGGGAACTAGGTGTTGGCGACATTCCACGTCGTCGGTGCCGCAGCTAACGCATTAAGTTCCCCGCCTGGGGAGTACGGCCGCAAGGCTAAAACTCAAAGGAATTGACGGGGGCCCGCACAAGCAGCGGAGCATGTGGCTTAATTCGACGCAACGCGAAGAACCTTACCAAGGCTTGACATATACCGGAAACATCCAGAGATGGGTGCCCCCTTGTGGTCGGTATACAGGTGGTGCATGGCTGTCGTCAGCTCGTGTCGTGAGATGTTGGGTTAAGTCCCGCAACGAGCGCAACCCTTGTCCTGTGTTGCCAGCATGCCCTTCGGGGTGATGGGGACTCACAGGAGACCGCCGGGGTCAACTCGGAGGAAGGTGGGGACGACGTCAAGTCATCATGCCCCTTATGTCTTGGGCTGCACACGTGCTACAATGGCCGGTACAAAGAGCTGCGATGCCGTGAGGCGGAGCGAATCTCAAAAAGCCGGTCTCAGTTCGGATTGGGGTCTGCAACTCGACCCCATGAAGTCGGAGTTGCTAGTAATCGCAGATCAGCATTGCTGCGGTGAATACGTTCCCGGGCCTTGTACACACCGCCCGTCACGTCACGAAAGTCGGTAACACCCGAAGCCGGTGGCCCAACCCCTTGTGGGAGGGAGCTGTCGAAGGTGGGACTGGCGATTGGGACGAAGTCGTAACAAGGTAGCCGTACCGGAAGGTGCGGCTGGATCACCTCCTTTCTAAGGAGCACAGTACCGATTGCGAGCAAACGTCTCGCACGGTCAGCTCATGGGTGGAACGTTGATTAGTTGGCGTGAGTGGCCTGATGGTCTTCCTAGTACTGCTTCGGCGTGGAACGGAACGGCACGGACGGTGCTCACGCTTGGCACGTTGTTGGGTATCTGAGGGTACGGCCGAAAGGTCTTGCCTTCGCGATGCCGGCCCCAGTGAACTCGCCACGTAGTGGTGGGGTGATGGGTGGCTGGTCGTTGCTTGAGAACTACACAGTGGACGCGAGCATCTGTGGCCAAGTTTTTAAGGGCGCACGGTGGATGCCTTGGCACCAGGAACCGATGAAGGACGTGGGAGGCCACGATAGTCCCCGGGGAGCCGTCAACCAGGCTTTGATCCGGGGGTTTCCGAATGGGGAAACCCGGCAGTCGTCATGGGCTGTCACCCATGCCTGAACACATAGGGCATGTGGAGGGAACGAGGGGAAGTGAAACATCTCAGTACCCTCAGGAAGAGAAAACAACCGTGATTCCGGGAGTAGTGGCGAGCGAAACCGGATGAGGCCAAACCGTATGCGTGTGAGACCCGGCAGGGGTTGCGCATGCGGGGTTGTGGGATCTCTCTTCTGTCGTCTGCCGGCGACAGGACGAGTCAGAAACCGTTGATGTAGTCGAAGGACATGCGAAAGGTCCGGCGTAGAGGGTAAGACCCCCGTAGACGAAACATTAGCGGCTCGTTTGAGAGACACCCAAGTAGCACGGGGCCCGAGAAATCCCGTGTGAATCTGGCGGGACCACCCGCTAAGCCTAAATATTCCCTGGTGACCGATAGCGGATAGTACCGTGAGGGAATGGTGAAAAGTACCGCGGGAGCGGAGTGAAATAGTACCTGAAACCGTGTGCCTACAAGCCGTGGGAGCGTCGGATACAAGCTTGCTTGTATCTCGTGACTGCGTGCCTTTTGAAGAATGAGCCTGCGAGTTTGCGGTGTGTTGCGAGGTTAACCCGTGTGGGGAAGCCGTAGCGAAAGCGAGTCCGAACAGGGCGATTCAGTAGCACGCTCAAGACCCGAAGCGGAGTGATCTAGCCATGGGCAGGTTGAAGCGGAGGTAAGACTTCGTGGAGGACCGAACCCACCAGGGTTGAAAACCTGGGGGATGACCTGTGGTTAGGGGTGAAAGGCCAATCAAACTCCGTGATAGCTGGTTCTCCCCGAAATGCATTTAGGTGCAGCGTCGTGTGTTTCTTGCCGGAGGTAGAGCACTGGATAGGCGATGGGCCCTACCGGGTTACTGACCTTAGCCAAACTCCGAATGCCGGTAAGTGAGAGCACGGCAGTGAGACTGTGGGGGATAAGCTCCATGGTCGAGAGGGAAACAGCCCAGAGCATCGACTAAGGCCCCTAAGCGTACGCTAAGTGGGAAAGGATGTGGAGTCGCAGAGACAACCAGGAGGTTGGCTTAGAAGCAGCCACCCTTGAAAGAGTGCGTAATAGCTCACTGGTCAAGTGATTCCGCGCCGACAATGTAGCGGGGCTCAAGCGTACCGCCGAAGTCGTGTCATTGCAGCATGAGGGCCAACGCCCGCTGTGATGGGTAGGGGAGCGTCGTGTGCCGGGTGAAGCAGCCGCGGAAGCGAGTTGTGGACGGTTCACGAGTGAGAATGCAGGCATGAGTAGCGATACACACGTGAGAAACGTGTGCGCCGATTGACTAAGGGTTCCTGGGTCAAGCTGATCTGCCCAGGGTAAGTCGGGACCTAAGGCGAGGCCGACAGGCGTAGTCGATGGACAACCGGTTGATATTCCGGTACCCGCTTTGAAACGCCCAATATCGAGCCCATTAATGCTAAGCCCGTGAAGCCGTTCCGGACCCTTCGGGGAATGGAAAGTGGTGGAGCCGGCGAACCAAGGTGGTAGTAGGTAAGCGATGGGGTGACGCAGGAAGGTAGTCCAGCCCGGGCGGTGGTTGTCCCGGGGTAAGGGTGTAGGCCGTGTGGTAGGCAAATCCGTCACACGTTAAGGCTGAGACCTGATGCCGAGCCGATTGTGGTGAAGTGGATGATCCTATGCTGTCGAGAAAAGCCTCTAGCGAGTTTCATGGCGGCCCGTACCCTAAACCGACTCAGGTGGTCAGGTAGAGAATACCGAGGCGTTCGGGTGAACTATGGTTAAGGAACTCGGCAAAATGCCCCCGTAACTTCGGGAGAAGGGGGGCCACACCTGGTGATCGGATTTACTCCGTGAGCTGGGGGTGGCCGCAGAGACCAGCGAGAAGCGACTGTTTACTAAAAACACAGGTCCGTGCGAAGCCGTAAGGCGATGTATACGGACTGACGCCTGCCCGGTGCTGGAACGTTAAGGGGACCGGTTAGTGACCTTTCGGGGTTGCGAAGCTGAGAACTTAAGCGCCAGTAAACGGCGGTGGTAACTATAACCATCCTAAGGTAGCGAAATTCCTTGTCGGGTAAGTTCCGACCTGCACGAATGGCGTAACGACTTCTCGACTGTCTCAACCATAGGCCCGGTGAAATTGCACTACGAGTAAAGATGCTCGTTTCGCGCAGAAGGACGGAAAGACCCCGGGACCTTTACTACAGTTTGATATTGGTGTTCGGTTCGGCTTGTGTAGGATAGGTGGGAGACTGTGAAGCGGCCACGCCAGTGGTTGTGGAGTCGTCGTTGAAATACCACTCTGGTCGTGCTGGATGTCTAACCTCGGTCCGTGATCCGGATCAGGGACAGTGTCTGATGGGTAGTTTAACTGGGGCGGTTGCCTCCCAAAGGGTAACGGAGGCGCCCAAAGGTTCCCTCAGCCTGGTTGGCAATCAGGTGTTGAGTGTAAGTGCACAAGGGAGCTTGACTGTGAGACCGACGGGTCGAGCAGGGACGAAAGTCGGGACTAGTGATCCGGCGGTGGCTTGTGGAAGCGCCGTCGCTCAACGGATAAAAGGTACCCCGGGGATAACAGGCTGATCTTCCCCAAGAGTCCATATCGACGGGATGGTTTGGCACCTCGATGTCGGCTCGTCGCATCCTGGGGCTGGAGTCGGTCCCAAGGGTTGGGCTGTTCGCCCATTAAAGCGGTACGCGAGCTGGGTTTAGAACGTCGTGAGACAGTTCGGTCCCTATCCTCTGTGCGCGCAGGAATATTGAGAAGGGCTGTCCCTAGTACGAGAGGACCGGGACGGACGAACCTCTGGTGTGCCAGTTGTTCTGCCAAGGGCATGGCTGGTTGGCTACGTTCGGGAGGGATAACCGCTGAAAGCATCTAAGCGGGAAGCCTGCTTCGAGATGAGTATTCCCACCTCCTTGAGAGGGTAAGGCTCCCAGTAGACGACTGGGTTGATAGGCCGGATGTGGAAGCCCAGTAATGGGTGGAGCTGACCGGTACTAATAGGCCGAGGGCTTGTCCTCAGTTGCTCGCGTCCACTGTGTTAGTTCTGAAGTAACGAACACGCCCCCCTACGGGAGGTGCGGCGGTTCAACTTCATAGTGTTTCGGTGGTCATAGCGTTAGGGAAACGCCCGGTTACATTCCGAACCCGGAAGCTAAGCCTTTCAGCGCCGATGGTACTGCAGGGGGGACCCTGTGGGAGAGTAGGACGCCGCCGAACAATCATTGTGGGAAAGCCCCGCACCTTATGGTGCGGGGCTTTTCTGCGTTCACGGCCGGGCTTGTACGGGGGGCGCGCGGTAGCGGGGCGTTAGTGGGGCGGCAGCGGGACGGTAAGGGCGGAGGAGATGGTGGTGTTGTGGCGCCGAGCGCGCGCCGACCGACCTTTACGCGGGGGAGAAACCACCATGCGCAGCACCCGTACGCATCGTAAGAACACCGTCCTGGCTGTCGCGGCCGTTGCCGTCCTTTCCCTGGGGCTGACCGCCTGTGGTGGGGACGACAAGGGGACGGGGACTCGGGACGAGGGGGCCGCCACCACGAGCAACTCGTCGGCCACGGCCACGGCCACCGCCACGGCGTCGGCGACGACGGCCGCCTCGACCACCGGCGGTACTGCCACCGGTACCGGTACCGGCCCCGGGGCCAAGAAGGCTGCCGCGACCGGCGGCAAGACGGTCTCCTGCACGTTCAAGGACGTGCGGGTAACCGCGGCCAAGGCAGACGAGACGCCGACCGAGCACATCGTGCTCACCGCCGTGAACAAGTCCGGCCGGGCCTGCCGGCTCGACGGCTACCCGCTGATCGCCTTCGGCGAGATCCACACCGCCAAGGACATCCCGCCCGTCGCCAAGAGCAAGCCGGCCGCCCCGGTCGTGCTGCAGCCCGGCGACCCGGCGTACGCCAATGTGCGGATCTCCCTCGGTGGCGTCCACGAGGACAACAAGGTCGTGAACTCCTTCGACGTGAACCTGTTCACCGGCGACGAGCCCACCGAGGGCACCCTCGTGGTCAAGGCCCCGGCCGGCGGGATCGCCGTCGACGAGGACGCCGCCAAGACCGGTTACTGGACTCAGGAACTCCGCAACGGCGCCGACGAGTTCTAGTCGGCGGGACGGGGGAGGACGGCGGAGGAGGACGGAGCGGGTCGCCCCGCGCACCTGCGCCGCCTCCCCGGCCCCCTGACGATCGGAGCAACCCATGTCGTACCCCGAAGCCCGCTACCACGGCGAAGGCGGCGAGATCAGCGCCGCGTTCCGGCCGGCCGGCACACCGCCGGAGTTCGTCTCCCCGGGCGGCACCCGCACCCACTACCTCGCCACCACCGCCTCCACCGGCGGCGAGTTCGGCCTCTACCGCATCGACATGCAGGCCAAGGCGGGCGGCCCGGCCACCCACTTCCACCGCACCATCTCCGAGACCTTCTTCATTCTCGACGGGACGGTCCGGCTGTACGACGGGGAGCGGTGGGTCGACGCCGAGAAGGGCGACTTCCTCTACGTGCCGACCGGCGGCCTGCACGCGTTCCGGAACGACTCCGACGAACCCTCCTCCATGCTCCTGCTGTTCGCGCCCGGCGCGCCCCGCGAGGAGTACTTCGAGAAGGTGTCGACCGTCGCCGGCATGACGGACGAGGAGCGGACGGAGTTCTTCATCAAGCACGACACCTACTGGACCGACTGACCTCTTACGAGGTCGGCGCCAGGCCCGTCTTCGCGCCCGCGCCGCACAGCGGGACGACCGTTGTGCCCGGGCGCTCCGGCGCCGCCCGTACGGCCGCCCAGCAGGCCACCCCCGTCGGCTCCACGTACAGTCCGCGCCGGGCCAGGTCGAGCTGGGCGGCCCGGATCTGGTCCTCCGTCACGGTGCGGAAGGTGCCGCCCGAGGCGCGTACGGCGCGCAGGATCTGGGCGGCGCGCGGCGGAGCCGGGATGGCGATGCCCTCGGCGAGGGTGGGGCGTACGGGAGATGGCGGACCGGGCGGGCCGGTGAGCTCGTCCGCGCCCGCGTGGAAGGCGGCGGCCAGCGGCGCGACCGCCTCGGCCTGGACCGCGACGAGCGCGGGGCGCCGGTCGATGAGCCCGTGCCTGTACAGCTCCTCGACGGCGAGGGCCACGCCGAGCAGCAGCGTTCCGTTGCCGACGGGGACGACCAGGGTGTCGGGGAGCCGGCCGCCGAGGTCCTCCCAGAGTTCGTACGCGTAGGTCTTCGTGCCGTGCAGGAAGTGCGGGTTGTAGACGTGCGAGGCGTAGAAGACCCCCGGCTCGTCGGCCGCGGCGCGGGCCGCCCGGGCGGTGGCCTCGCGGTCGCCGGGGACGACGACCGTGTGCGCGCCGTGGGCGCGGATCTGCTCCAGTTTCTTGGGGGAGGTGCCCTCGGGCACGTAGACGGAGCAGTCGAGTCCGGCGCGGGCGCAGTAGGCGGCGACGGCCGTCCCCGCGTTCCCGCTGCTGTCGGCGAGCACCGAGCGGGGGCGGAGCCGGCGGGCGAGTTCGGCGAGCATCACGGCGCCGCGGTCCTTGAAGGACAACGTGGGCATGAGGAAGTCGAGTTTGGCCGAAACCGTGTCGGTGAGCGGGACCAGCGGGGTGCGGCCCTCGCCGAGGGTGATGTGCGGGTACTCGGTGGCGAGCGGCAGTGCTTCGGCGTAACGCCACAGTGAATTCGAGCGGGACGCGAGGGACTCCCGCGGCACCGGCGCGCTCGTGAAATCGAGGTCCCAGGGACCGCGGCAGCGGGGACAACACCAGGTGAGGGCGGACGCGGGGGAGTGGACGTCGCAGCGCGGGCACACGTAGGTCGTCATGATCCCCAGGATGACAGTGGTGTGACGCGGGCGTGTCAAGGCGCTCGGGGCCCTTGTGGGATTCCTATGGATCGGTCAATCTTTCGCCAGGAAGCCGGAGATGACGAACGGCGCGGATCCCTCACGCTCTTTTGTCATGTCCATGTTCATTCGCTCCCGCCTCGGCGGGAGCGCGGCTCCACGACCCCCACAGCAACGCACCACCTATGAGGAGGACCCCTCACATGTCCGTGATGCGTGATTCGCGGCGCAGACTCGCCGCGGCCGGTGCCATAGCCGTCGCAGCCCTCGCGCTCGGCTCCCTCTCCGCCCTCCCGGCCAACGCGGCCGGGACCACCGCCGAAGGCGTCATCCTGAACGCCGGCGCGGAGGGCACCGTCGCCAACAGCTACATCGTCACCCTCCGCGAGTCCGCAGCCCAGGCGGAGACCGCGAAGGGCCGGGCGGTGGCGACGAAGTTCGGCGCCAAGATCAAGCGGACCTACACGGCCGCGCTCAACGGCTATTCGGTCGAGCTCTCCGAGGCCCAGGCCAAGAAGCTCGCCGCCGACCCGGCCGTCGAGACCGTCAGCCAGAACCGCGTCTTCCACGTAGACGGCACGCAGCCCTCCCCGCCGTCCTGGGGCCTCGACCGGCTGGACCAGAAGGCCCTGCCGCTCAACCAGAGCTACACCTACCCGGACAGCGCGGGCCAGGGCGTCACGGCGTACATCATCGACACCGGCGTCCGCATCACCCACAGCGACTTCGGCGGCCGGGCCTCCTACGGCTACGACGCCATCGACAACGACAACACCGCGCAGGACGGGCACGGCCACGGCACCCACGTCGCCGGCACCGTCGCGGGCAACTCGTACGGCGTCGCCAAGAAGGCGAAGATCGTCGGCGTCCGCGTCCTCGACAACTCCGGCTCCGGCACCACCGAGCAGGTCGTCGCGGGCATCGACTGGGTGACCCAGAACGCCGTCAAGCCGGCCGTCGCCAACATGAGCCTCGGCGGTGGCGCCGACAGCGTCCTCGACGACGCCGTCCGCCGCTCGATCGCCTCCGGCGTCACGTACGCCGTCGCCGCCGGCAACGACGGCGCCAACGCGTCCAACTACTCGCCGGCCCGCGTCGCCGAGGCCATCACCGTCGGCGCCACCACGTCGTCCGACGCCCGTGCCAGCTACTCCAACTACGGCAGCATCCTGGACATCTTCGCGCCGGGCTCCTCCATCACCTCGTCCTGGAACAGCAGCGACACGGCCACCAACACCATCTCCGGTACGTCGATGGCCACCCCGCACGTCGTCGGCGCCGCCGCCCTCTACCTGGGCGCCAACCCGACGGCCACCCCGTCGCAGGTCTCCTCGGCGCTGACCACGGCCGCCACCCCGAACGTGGTGACCAGCCCCGGCACCGGCTCGCCGAACAAGCTGCTGTACGTCGGCGACGGCGGCACCACCCCGCCGCCCACCGGCGACCGCTTCGAGAACACCGCGGACTACGCGATCCGCGACAACGCCACCGTGGAGTCCCCGATCACCGTCAGCGGGATCAGCGGGAACGCTCCGTCCGGTCTCCAGGTGCCTGTGAACATCGTTCACACCTACATCGGTGACCTCCAGGTCCAGCTGATCGCCCCCGACGGGACGGCGTACACGCTGAAGGGCTTCGGCACCGGCGGCAGCGCGGACAACATCAACACCACCTACACCGTCAACGCCTCCTCGGAGGCCGCGAACGGCACGTGGAAGCTCCGGGTCACGGACAACGCGTACTGGGACACCGGGAAGATCGACTCCTGGGCGCTGCAGTTCTGACGCCCACTGATCCGACGCCTGTCGAACGATGAGGGGGCGGCCGCCTACGCGGCCGCCCCCTCATCCATGCCGACCCGCATGTCGCCCCCGCGCCGGGTCCGCGTACGATGCGCGCGCCCATCCAGGATTCCCGCCCCAACAGGAGCACCGTACTCGTGGACCCCTTCAAGCCGCCTCAGGACTCGCCCTCCCCGGAGCAGCCTCCACCGCCGCCCGGTCAGGGGTTCGGCCCGCAGGCGCCGGGGCCCGTGCCCGGACCGTACGCCGCGCCCGGGCCGTACACCTCGCCGCCCGCCGGACCGTACGGCCCCTACGGGACGCCCGGACCGTACGGGATGCCGCGACAGTCCACCAGCGGTCTGGCGGTGGCCTCCATGGTCTCCGGCATCGTCTGCTGTCTGCCGCCGCTCGGCCTCGCCCTCGGTCTCATAGCCCTGCCGCAGATCAAGAAGAAGCAGCAGAAGGGCAAGGGCATGGCCGTCGCCGGCATCGTGCTCTCCTCCCTCGCCACGCTGCTCGTCGTCCTCGGCCTGGTGACCGGCGGGATCGGCGAGTTCTGGAGCGGCTTCAAGAAGGGCCTGGACGACGCCGCGGCGGCCCAGTCGCCGTTCTCGCTGGACAAGGGCGACTGCTTCCGCATCAAGGGCAAGCTGGAGACCTACACGACGGACGTCGACACCGTGCCCTGCACCAGCCCGCACGAGGGCGAGGTCACCGGCGACTTCAAGCTCTCGGGCTTCAAGGAGTGGCCGGGCGAGGACGCGATCGACAAGCTCGCCGAGGTGCGCTGCGACCGCATGAACACCGACTACGCGCTCGACACCTGGGCGGTGCCGGAGGAGGCGCTGGTCTACTACTACCTCCCCAGCCGGCAGAGCTGGCGGGCCGGCGACCGCTCGGTGACCTGCGCCTTCGCGACCGAGGAGGCGCCCTTCACGGCCTCGCTGCGCAGTGACGCGAGCACCCTCGACGCCCATCAGCTGCACTTCCTGCGCACGATGAACCCGATCGACGACGTCATCGCCGAGGAGCCCGACGAGGACGCGGACGCCGACCTCGCTGCCAACAAGGCCTGGGCCGCGAAGATGCACACGGCGGTCACCTCGGCGAGCGCCGGACTGCGCGGCCACACCTGGTCCGGCGCCTCCGCCCAGCCGGTCGAGAAGCTGGCCGGCCGGCTCGACGCCGCCGCGAAGACGTGGCAGCGGCTCGCCAAGGCGGCGGACTCGGACGCCTTCTGGGCGGACTACGAGGACGCGTTCGACGCCCTCTCGACCGACCACGAGTCGGAGTCGCGGTCCTCGCTCGGGCTGACCGGGACCCTGGAGGACAGCAGCGGCGAGGACGTCTGACGGCTCGACGGACGGCTGACGAGGGGTCGGCCGGGCGGTCAGGGGTGTACGGCACGGGGCCGGGTCCCACGAAGAGACCCGGCCCCGTGGCCTAGGTGCGGACGTAAGCACGCGCGTGTGGTGCCCGTTGGTGGCTCAGCGGCGGCCGCCGAGGACGCCGTGCACGGCCGTGATCAGCTGCCCGTCGGGGGTGTCCCCGTCGAGCGACCAGAACATCGCGCCGCCGAGGCCCCTGGCCCGGACGTACGCCGACTTGGTGCGCAGCACCTGCGGGTCGTCGTAGGTCCACAGGGTGCTGCCGTCGAACAGCCAGGCGTGGCCGTTCCGGCGGTCGCGGTGCACGGTGTACGCGCCGGAGTCCGCCAGCTTCCGCAGCGCCTCGTAGTCCTCCGAGCCCGCGGCCCAGGTGCCGGGCGCCGCGCCGGTGGCGGGCTGCCCGAGGCCGGTGCCGCCGCCGCTGACGCCGGTCCAGCCCTGCCCGTAGAACGGCATGCCGACCACCAGCTTGCGGGCGGGCGCGCCGCGCTTCAGCCAGTCGTTCACGGTCTGGTCGACGCTGAAGTCGCCCTTGGCGGCGAAGAGCGCGGACTGCTGGGCGGTGGTGGACTCCCAGCTGCCGTGGAAGTCGTAGCCCTGGAGATTGACGAAGTCGAAGTCGCGCATGATCTTCGCGACCTCGAAGCCGGCGTCGATCTTGGCGGGCGCGGTGGGCACGAACGCGGACAGCTCGTAGTGCTTGCGCGGCTGCCCCTTCACGGGCCTCTGGGACTTGGCGTACGCGTCGAGCTGGGTGCGGAACTCCCGTACCAGCGCGGTGAAGTTCTGCTTGTCCTCGGGGCGGAAGACGGTGTCGGTGTCGCCGGCCGAGCCCGGCCACTCCCAGTCGATGTCGATGCCGTCGAAGAGACCGGCCGCCGCGCCCGCGCCACCCCGGGCGCCGTCCACGGGGAGGTTGCCCTTGATGTAGAGATCGATGCAGGAGGACACCAGGGCCTTGCGGGAGGCCGGGGTGCGGACGGCGTCCGAGAAGTGGGTGGACCAGCTCCAACCGCCCAGCGAGATCATCACCTTGAGGCCGGGATGCTTGGCTTTGAGCTCGCGCAGCTGGTTGAAGTTGCCCGCCAGCGGCTGCTCGGCGGTGTCGGCGACGCCGTCGACGGAGCCGGCGGCGTCGAGCGGGCGGACGTAGTCGGCCCAGGCGTCCGCCTCGCCGGGGACGTTGCCGGTGAAGCAGGTGCCTTCCGGACTCACGTTGCCGAAGGCGTAGTTGATGTGGGTCAGCTTGGCGGCGGTGCCGCTCGTCTCCAGGTCCTTGACCTGGAAGTTCCGCCCGTAGACGCCCCATTGGGTGAAGTAGCCGACGCGCTTGTACGCGCTGTTGTGCGCGTTGTTGTACGCGGGCTTGGAGACGTGCTCGGTCGCCGCGTCGGCGGTGGGTGTGAGGGTGCCGAGGAGGCCGAGCAGGCCGAGGGGGAGGGCGGCGAGGGACAGCCGGGAATGGGTTCTTCGACGCATGGGCGGCAACGTATTGGTCTGGACCATTAACGTCAAGGATTCCGACGGGAGTTCGGCGGCTATACCTGCGAAAAGGGGCCGCGTAAAGGCATGTCATCACTTCGGGTGAAACTCTGGCCCATGCTTGCGGCCGCCCACCCTCGGTTGTCACTCTGTTGCTGACAGTCAAGCTGAGGGGAGTGTCCAGTGACGTTCGGTGAGCAGCCCGCCTATCTGCGGGTGGCGAGCGATCTCCGCCAGAAGATCGCCAACGGCTCGCTTCCCCCGCACACCCGGCTCCCTTCGCAGGCACGGATCCGGGAGGAGTACGGGGTCTCCGACACCGTCGCACTGGAGGCGCGCAAGGTCCTCATGGCCGAGGGCCTGGTCGAGGGCCGCTCGGGCTCGGGGACCTATGTGCGCGAGCGCCCCGTGCCGCGCCGGATCGCCCGTTCCGGGTACCGGCCGGCGGCCGGGGCCAGCCCCTTCCGCCAGGAGCAGGCCTCCGAAGGGGTGCGCGGCACCTGGGAGTCGGCGAGCGAGCAGGAGCCGGCGAGCGCCGAGGTGGCCGCCCGGCTCGGCGTCGAGCCGGGGGAGCGGGTGATGCGCACGCGGTACGTGTTCCGGGACGGCGGTGAGCCGATGATGCTCTCCACCTCCTGGGAGCCGCTCGCCGTCACCGGCCGGAGCCCGGTGATGCTGCCCGAGGAAGGGCCGCTGGGCGGCTGCGGCGTCGTCGAGCGGATGGCCGCGATCGACGTGGTCGTGGACAACGTGGTGGAGGAGGTCGGGGCCCGCCCCGGACTCGCGGAGGAGCTGCTGACCCTGGGCGGTGTGCCGGGTCATGTGGTGATGGTGATCGAGCGCACCTACTACGCCTCGGGGCGGGCCGTCGAGACCGCCGACGTGGTCGTCCCGGCCGACCGCTACAAGGTGGCGTACCACCTGCCGGTGCGGTGAGCGGTGCGCCGCGCGGTTGTCGCCTCCCGGGCGGTGTGGTGAGCGGCACCCGCGGCGGGCTCGCGGGGCGCCCGTTCACGTCGAGTTGACGCGGTGTCCGATCCCGTAACCGATGGGCAACGCCCGGCGGCGACGGTTCGTCATGCTCCGCCCCTACCTTCCCGGTCCGTACCCGCACCCCGGTCGGACGAGAGGGACCCTCATGACGGACACGGTCGCCCGTGACACCTCGGCGGCGCAGCCGCCGCCACCGCGCCGCCGCTACGCGAAGCTGGCCGCCGACGAGAGCCGCGAGGACTACTCGCTGCGCTATGCGCCGCACTCCTTCCGGCGCTGGTCGCCCGGCACCGTCGCCGGCACCGCGCTCGGCGGCATCGCGTACCTCGCCGACTTCGCCATCGGCGCCTCGATCGTCTTCACCTACGGCTTCACCAGCGGGCTCGCCTCGATCCTGACCGCCGCCGTGATCATCTTCCTCACCGGCATCCCCATCGCCCGCGCCTGCGCCCGGTACGGCCTGGACATGGACCTGATCACCCGGGGCGCGGGCTTCGGCTACTTCGGCTCGACGCTCACCTCGCTCATCTACGCCTCCTTCACCTTCATCTTCTTCGCGCTCGAAGGCTCGATCATGGCCCAGGCCATGCACCAGGCCGTCGGCCTTCCGCTCCCGGCCGGCTATCTGCTCACCACGCTGATCGTGATCCCGATCGTCTTCCGCGGCATGGGCGCGCTCGCCAAGGTGCAGGCGTGGACGCAGCCGCTGTGGCTGATCGGCCTGGTGCTGCCCTTCCTGGTGCTCGCGTTCGAGGCGCCGGAGGCCTGGGGCGCGTTCACGTCCTTCGGCGGCACGGAGGGCGCGGGCGCCGGCTTCTCGTGGATCGGCTTCGGACTCGGCACCGGCGTCGCGCTCTCCCTCATCGCGCAGATCGGCGAACAGGCCGACTATCTGCGCTTCATGCCCGCGAAGACCGAGCACAACCGGGTGCGCTGGAACCTCGCCGTGCTCGCCGCAGGACCCGGCTGGGTGGTGATCGGAGCGGCCAAGCAGCTCGGCGGCGCGTTCCTCGCCTTCGTCGCCCTGGAGGCCGTCGGCGCGACCCACGCCCTGGAGCCGATCGCCCCGCAGATCGAGGCGCTCAAGCCCTGGCTCGGCTCCTTCGCGCTGCCGGCCGCCGCGCTCTTCGTGATCGTCTCCCAGATCAAGATCAACGTCACCAACGCCTACAGCGGCTCGCTGTCCTGGTCGAACTTCTTCTCCCGCGTCACCCACCGGCACCCGGGCCGGGTCTGGTACATCTTCCTCAATCTCGCCATCGCGCTGACGCTGATGGAGATGAACATGTTCGCGGCCCTGGGCAAGCTCCTCGGCTTCTACTCCAACGTCGGCATCGCCTGGATCGCGGCCGTCGCCGCCGACCTCGTCATCAACAAGCGGGCCGGCTGGAGCCCGCCGTACATCGAGTTCAAGCGCGCCTATCTGTACGCCGTGAACCCGGCCGGCTTCGGCGCCATGACGATCGCCTCGGTGGTCTCGATCCTCGCCTTCTTCGGTGTCTTCGGCCGGTACGCGGAGGCCTTCTCGACCTTCGTCGCGGCCGGGCTCGCCCTTGTCCTCTGTCCGCTCATCGCGTGGGCGACGAAGGGCAAGTACTACCTGGCCAGGCCGAACCCGGTGGTGGGGCCGGCGGCGACGGGCGCCGCCGACGAGACGGCCACCCTGGAGTGCGCGGTGTGCGAGACCGCGTACGAGCTGCCCGACATCGCCGACTGCCCCGCCCACGCCGGGCCGGTCTGTTCCCTGTGCTGTTCGCTCGACGCCGGCTGCGACGATCTCTGCCGCAAGGACCCGGCCGCCGCCACCGGCCTCGTACTGCTGCCGCTGCCCACGGTCCGTTCGGCCCTGCCCGAGGGTGCTCCCGAGGCCGCGCCCGAGGCCGGCTGAGCCCCCGTCACCGGGCGAACACCCGTCCTGCGGACGGTCCCGCAGCCCGTCCTGCAGCCCCGGAAACTCCCCTTCCGCCGGTTGTTACTGGCCAGATACGTATCTCTTTGTGAAAACCCGTATCCGCTGCGTAAATGTCAGGCGTAAGGTCAGGCATATGCGCATTGCGGTTTCCAGGAGATCGTTAGAGATGGCGGCCGGACCGGCGGAGGGAGAAGCCCGATGAGCGACAGCGGTCCCGACCTTGCCTGGCTGGTCATACGGCAGGACGACAACGGCAACCGCTACCGCGTCGGCCGGTACGCGACCGAGGACGAGGCCCAGAAGGTCGCCGACAGTCTCGACGCCCGCGGTCACAAGCAGCTCTACTGGGTCGAGCGCATCGGACAGCCCGCGCTCTGAACCACCGGCCGGGGCGTCGCCCGGGCGGCCCGGGAGGGCCCCGCCGCCGCCCGGGTTACGCTCCGGCCCATGACCGAGCACCGTCCCGAGCGCTGTCCCGACCACCGCGCCGATCACCGCGCCGACCGCGAGCCCGTCGTGGTCGTCGTCGCCGGCGCCCTCTGCGACGGCGGCCGGCTGCTCGCCGCGCGCCGCAGCGCCCCCGCCGAGCTGGCCGGCCGCTGGGAGCTGCCCGGTGGCAAGCTGGAGCCCGGCGAGAGCCCCGAGGAGGCCCTTGTCAGGGAGTTGCGCGAGGAGCTCGGGGTGGAGACCGAGACCGTCGAGCGGATCCCCGGCGAATGGCCGCTCAAGCCCGGTTACGTCCTGCGGGTGTGGACCGCGCGGCTGCTCTCCGGCGCCCCCGAGCCGCTGGAGGACCACGACGAGCTGCGCTGGCTGGCCCGCCACGAACTCGACTCCGTCGACTGGCTCGACCAGGACCGCCCCGCCGTCGCCGAGGCCGCACTCCGGCTCACGGCCGCGCCGCCTGCTCCCTAGGGGCTCACCGGACCGGCCTCAGGGGCGCGTGGGCCGGGCTCCTACGCCGTTCGTGCCACCGTGCGCCGACGGGTCCAACCGGCGGGATATCCCGCTCCATATTTCGGGTATGTCGTGATTAACCCCCCGAAATAGGACGTGGGTCTCGTGATCGACACCGAAGGCGACTGCGCCGAGTGGCACTTTCCCGCGGAGGCCAACGCCGTGCGCACGGCTCGTCACGCGGTCCGCGACACCCTGCGGTCCTGGCGGCTCGACCATGTGATCGGCGACGTCACCGTCCTCCTCGTCAGCGAGCTCGTCACCAACTCCCTGCGCTACGCCTCCGGCCCCATCGGCGTCCGCCTGGTCCGCGTCGGCCCCGACGGCACCGGCCCCGGACACGGCCCCGCGCTGCTCGTGGAAGTCTCCGATCCGCTTCCGGACAAGCCCACCGAACGCCCCGCCGGACCCGACGACGAGGGCGGCCGCGGACTCCAGCTCGTGGCCTGTTCCGCACGCCGCTGGGGCACCCGTACCGGGCACGACGGGAAAACCGTGTGGTTCGAGCTGGCCCTCCCTGGTGAGTAAACAGGGTGGGACGACGATCAGCGGGACTCGGCCGGAAACGAACGAGACCACCCTGTGATCGTGAACGTCGTGCCGACGGGGGCCGTGGTGCTGAATACTTCGGTCATGGCCGGTCCGGTGCGGTGAGCTGGAGGGGACGGTCGCGTGAGCGAGATACCTGAGACGCCGAGTGGTGTCATGTGGCAGAACAGCCCGCCCGGGTCGATCTATGACTACATCCGGGTCGCCTCCTTCTCGATCGGCCCTGACGGGCTGGTCGACCAGTGGAGCAGGCGGGCCGTCGAGCTGTTCGGCGTGACAGCCGAGGACGCCAGGGGCAAGGACCCTGTGGACGCGTTCATGCCCCCCGACCTGCGCGACCGCGGCCACCGCAGGGTGCGCGAGATCCTCGACGGCAAGGAGTGGACGGGCCTCGTCCCGTTCCGGATCCCCGGCGAGGACCGCCCGCACGGCATCGCCGAGATGTATGTGATGCCCAGTGAGACCGAGAGCGGTGAGCGGGCCGCGCTGTGCATCGTGGTCGACGTCCGGGCGCTGCGCCGGATCGAGACCGACCTCGCCGCCTCGCAGGCCATTTTCGGCCAATCCCCTTTCGGTTTTCTGCTCTTCGGCACCGACCTCACCGTGAAGCGCGCCAACCGCCGTTTCGCCACCGTCTTCGGCGGCAACGCCGACGACCACCGCGGCCGCACCGTCCACGACTACCTGCCGCGCGCCGAGGCCGACCGGATGACCGCCGCGCTCCGCAAGGTCCTGGAGACCGGGGAGTCCGTCACCGACCTGGAGATCGTCGGAGCCGCCCCCGGCGCCAAGGACCGCCGCCACTGGGCCATCAATCTTTACCGCGTGCACAGCGGCTCCGGCCGCCCCATCGGCGTCGCCGGCCTCGGCATCGACGTCACCCGCCGCTACAACGCGGCCCGCGAGGCCGCCAGCGCCCGCCGCAACCTCGCCCTGCTCAACGAGGCCGGCGCCCGCATCGGCAACACCCTCGACCTGGAGGCCACCGCCCGCGAGCTGCTCGACGTCACCGTCCCCGGCTTCTGCGACCTCGCCGCCGTCGACCTCTACCAGGGGCTGCTCACCGGCGACGAGGCCCCGCCCGGACGCTGGGGCAGCCCCCAGGACGTCGGTTACGGCTCCGGGAGCGCCGAACTGCGCCGGGTCGCCGTCGCCAGCGCCGTACCCGACAACCCCGTACGGGTCGGCAAGCCCCGGCCCAGCGGCGACGACGCCGTGCCGGTACCGGTACCGGCACCGGGCGCATCCGCCGAGCCGACCGCCACCCCGGAGGCCGCCGGCACCGCCCCCGGCCTCGACCTGTGCTGCGACGAACACCCCATCCAGGTCGGCGCCGTCCACCACTACCCCTTCAACTCGGCCTGCGCCGGCGCCCTGCGCACCGGCCGGGTGCGCACCGTCCCCGGCGCCGAGGGCAGCCTCGTGCAGTCCACCCTCGTCGTGCCGATGGTCGCCCACGACACCGTCGTCGGCCTCGCCCAGTTCTCCCGCGTCAAGGGCAGCGAACCCTTCGGCGAGCGCGACCGCGCCCTCGCCGTCGAACTCGCCGCCCGCGCCGCCGTCTGCATCGACAACGCCCGCCTCTACCGGCGCGAACACGAACGCGCCCTCATCCTCCAGCGCAGCCTGCTGCCCCCCGGCGACCCCGAGGCCGCCGGACTCGACATCGCTTGCCGCTACCTCCCCGGCACCGTCGGCTCCGAGGTCGGCGGCGACTGGTTCGACGTCATCGAACTCCCCGGCCACCGCACCGCCCTCGTCATCGGCGACGTCATGGGCCGCGGCCTGCGCGCCGCCGTCGCCATGGGCGAACTCCGCACCGCCGTACGCACCCTCGCCCAGCTCGACCTCGAACCCGCCGAGGTCCTCTCCCACCTCGACGAGATCGCCCGCGGCCTCGGCGCCCCCGCCGGCGCCCAGCAGTCCGGCCGCGCCCACAAGGCCCGCGGCCCCGAACTCTCCGAGGTCTACCTCGCCACCTGCGTCTACGCCGTCTACGACCCGGTCACCCGGCGCTGCACCTTCGCCAACGCCGGCCACCTCCCGCCGGTCCTCGTCGAACCCGACGGCGAGGCCCTGCTCCTCGACGTACCGCCCGGGATGCCGCTCGGCGTCGGCGGCGAACCCTTCGAGGAGGTGCAGGTCGAGCTGCCCGAAGGCGCGCTGCTCGCGCTCTACACCGACGGGCTCGTCGAATCCCGCGACCACCCGCTCGACGAGGGACTGAGCGCCTTCCGCAGCGCCCTCACCAACCGCGGCCGGCCGCTCGAGGACGTCTGCGACCACGTCCTGAGCACCCTCGACACCCGCCACGGCGAGGACGACATCGCCCTCCTGATGGCCCGTATCCAGGGACTGCCCAGCGAGGCGGTCGGCGACTGGCGGCTGCCCAGGGAACCCCGCTCGGTCGGCCGGGCC
Source organism: Streptomyces fradiae (assembly GCF_041270065.1). Lineage (NCBI taxonomy): Bacteria > Bacillati > Actinomycetota > Actinomycetes > Kitasatosporales > Streptomycetaceae > Streptomyces > Streptomyces fradiae. Next base: position 5,197,628 of record NZ_CP065958.1, read on the forward strand.
CGCGAACTGGCCCGCGCGCAGCTCACCACCTGGAACCTCGAAGCCCTGGTCGACACCGTCGAACTCCTCGTCAGCGAACTCGTCACCAATGCCCTGCGCTACGGCGAGGGCGAGATCCGGCTGAGGCTGCTCCGCGACCGAACCCTGGTCTGCGAGGTGTGGGACGCGGGCCTGGTCCAGCCGCGCCGTCGCCGGGCCAAGGACACCGACGAGGGCGGCCGCGGCCTCCAGCTCGTCGGCCTGCTCAGCGCCGCCTGGGGCTCGCGCCGCACCCCGCGCGGCAAGACGGTGTGGTTCGAACTCCCGCTGCCGGACGGCGACGGGAGCGCGGAACCGACGGTCGAGCAGCTGCTCAGCATGTTCTGACCCTGCGGGTGAAGGCCCGCTCGGCCCTTGAGGGGGACTCAGCCCTTGAGGGCGGCGAGCCGGGCCTCGATCTCGGCCTGGTCGCCGAGCGCGTCGAGCTGCTCGAACTGCGCGTCCAGGGACGAGGCGGCGAGCTCCTGCTTGCCCAGCGCCTTCGCCTCCTCCCTGCGCACCTTGTCCTCGAACCGGCTCAGCTCGCTCGACGGATCGAGCACGTCGATGTTCTTCACCGCGTCCATCATCGTGTTCTGCGCCTGCGCCGACTTCGCCCGCGCGACCAGTTCGTCCCGCTTGGCCTGCAGCTCGCCCAGCTTCGTCTTCATCTGGTCGAGGCCGGTCCGCAGCTTCTGTACGACCTCGGTCTGGGCGGCGATGGTCGGCTCGGCCGTCTGCGCCTCCTTCTCCGACTGGAGCTGGCGGCCGAGCGCGACCTTGGCGAGGTTGTCGAAGCGGTCCGCCTCGTCGGTCTGCCCGCCGGCCCGCATCTGGTCGCCCCGGCGGCTCGCGGCGAGCGCCTTCTCGCCCCACTCCTTCGCCGCGGCGACGTCCTCCGCGTGGTCCTGCTCCATCAGCCGCAGATTGCCGATGGTCGCCGCCACCGCCTCCTCCGCCTCCGCGATGTTGTTCGCGTAGTCGCGGATGAGCTGGTCCAGCATCTTCTGCGGATCCTCCGCCTGGTCGAGGAGGGCGTTGATGTTGGCCTTCGCGAGCTGGGTGACCCGGCCGAGAATGGTCTGCTTGCTCATGTCGTTCTTCTCCTTGCAGGGGTACGGGGCAGGGGTACGGGAGTGCGGGCGGAGCGGGGAGGTTCAGAAGCGGCCGCCACCGCCCAGCCGGCCGCGCGTGCCCCCGCCGCCGAAGCTGCCGGGACCGCCGCCGAAACCGCCCCCGAAGCCGCCGGACCCGCCGGACCCGCCCCGCGAGGGGCCGCCCCCGCCGAACAGACCGCCCAGGATGATGCCGCCGAGCACCGCCCCGCCGAGGCCGCCGCCCCCGGAGCCCGCGACACCGCCCGTGGCGCCGCCGAGGCCGTTGGGATTCCCGTACCGGCGTACGTCCTGCTCCGCGAGGTCCTGGGCGCGCCGGGCGAGCGCGTCCGCCTGCTGGGCCTCGGACAGCGCCGCCGCCGGGTCCTCGTCCGCCAGCTGCTCCGCCCGGTCGAGCCGCCGCTGCGCCTCGGCGAGGCGGGTGCGGGCCTCGGCGCCGACCGCGCCGCGGTGCGTCGTCACGTAGTCGGCGGCGGCGCCGATCGCGGAACGGGCCGTCAGGAGCGCCTGGTCGAGCAGCGCCCTGGCCCGCCGCGAGCCCGACGCGCGCTCCCGGGCGCCCGCGAGGGCCTCGTCGAGCGCGGTGTCCGCCTCCTCGACCCGGCGCAGCGCGTCGAGCGGGTCGTAACGGCCGGACTCCATCGCCGTCCGCACCGCCGCGAGCACCGAATCCGCCCGCCCGATCCGGCCCCGTAGATCGGCCGTCGGCACGCCCTCCTCGGTGCCCTCCAGGAGACCGCGGGCGTCGGCGAGGTCGGCCTCGGTCTCGAACAGCGCCCCGGACAGCTTCCCCACCGCCTCCGCGAGCTCCTGGGCGCGCCGGTCCACGGCCTCGATCAGCCGTGCCGCCTGGTCGACGGCGCCCTCGGCGGCCCGGATCTGTACGGCGGCGCCGCCGTTGTCGCCCCGGTCGATCAGCTGCCGGGCCTGGTCGACGGCGGCGGTGGCGAACACCAGACGGTCCTTGGCCTGTTCGACGTCGCCGGAGACGGGGGCCGCGGCGGACTCGGTGTAGCGCTCGCGCATCGCGGTCAGCGCCGCCTCGGCGCTGCCGACCCGGCCGGTCTGCTCGCGGAACGCGGCCTCCACGGCGGCGAGCGCGTCCGGCGCGGTGCGCTCCAGGTCCCGCAGCCGGTCGAAGTCCGCCGCCTCGGTGTCCAGGCGGGCGTCGGCGTCTGCGCAGCGCCGGAGGATCTCCTCCAGCATGGTGCGGCGGGTCGCGTCGTCCTCGGGGAAGGCGTCGTCGAGCTGCTGCCGCAGCCGGAACGCCGCCGTCAGCTCGCCCCGCGCGTACGCCACCGCCGCCGTGAACGGCTTCACCGCCTCGTCGCCGAACTGAGCGGTCGCGAAGCCCAGTTCCTCCTCGCTGGTGCGGACGGCGTCGTCGGTGGCGACGAGCGCCTGCCGCGCCCTGCCGTCCACCTCGTCGAGCGGGGGCAGCGGGGGCAGCCCTCTCGGCGCGCCCCAGCCGGTGCCCCCGGCGGCGGAGCCCCAGCCCCCGCCGCCGGGGGTGGTGCGCGCCCGGGTCCGGCGGCGGCGTCTGGTGTACGCGTAGGCGGCGACGGCGCCCGCGCCACCGACCAGGACCACGGGCAGGACGAGGTCGGAGGCGGAGGTCGAGTCCTCGCCCGAACCGCTGCCGCCGCCGGGGTCGGCCGGGCCGGGGGTGATGGCGGGGGCGGGCACGGGCTGTCCGGCGAGCACGGCGGTGTAGCCGTTCGCGGCGCCGATCGCCGCGCCGGCCCAGTCGTTCTGCCGCAGGGCGGGCTCGATCGCGGTGCGGGCGACGTCGTCCAGCTGGGGCTGGGTGAGGCGGGAGCCGGGGTCGGCTGAGTAGCCGTACTGGCGGTCGTGGGTGGCGACGGCGAGCAGCACGTCGTCGCGGCCGAGTCCGTTGCGCTCGGCGGTGGCGTCGGCCCAGGTCTGGGCGGGGCTGCCGGAGAAGTCCCGTACGTAGACGACGAAGAGCTGGACGCGGCGGGCGTCGTAGAGGCCGTCGAGGGCCCGCACCACCTCCGGCCGCCGGTCGCCCAGCGCGTCGACCCGGTCGGTGATCTGGCCCTCGCGGGACAGCACGACGGGGTCGTCGGCGTGGGCGCCGTGAACGGCGGGCACGATCAGCCACCACGTCGCCACCAGGACCGAGAGCAGGGCTCGGGCGGCTATTCGCGTCACATGAGGGAGGCTATGTCCGGGTTTGCGTGGGCGCGACCGGGCGGGACCGGGCGGGCGCGGCCCGGGTTCGGATGGGGTGAAACCATTCTCCACAGGCTTGCGTCACTGTCAGTAATCATCGCTACGGTGGTTCCAGTGAGTTCCAGTGATACGACAAGCCCTGGGGGGACCGGTTGAACGGACGGTGGAAGCGCGTGTGGCGGCGGGGCCGTTGGTGGGTCCTCGGACTCGTCCTGGCGCTCGTCGTGCCGGTGCTCGTCGCGGGCACGGCCCTGCGCCTCAACTACAGCGGTGATCTGCGCGAGGACGCGAAGAGCCGGGGCAAGGACGCGATATGGCTCGGGCACGCCTGGGTCGACGGCCGGAAGAAGGACGCCGACGTGGCCGCCTTCGCCGCCCGGATCAAGGGCACCGGCATCCGTGACCTGTACGTGCACGCCGGCCCCCTCGAACACGACGGCACCCTGCCCGCCGCCCGGCACCCCCGGGCGCGCTGGCTCGTCGACGCCGTGCACCGCACGATGCCCGGCATACGGGTGCACGCCTGGCTCGGCGACGTCCTCGCCACCGAGGGCCCCGACGGCCTGCGCCTGGAGGACGCCGGCACCCGAGCGGCCGTGGTGACCTCGGCCCGGCAGGTCCTCGATGCCGGCTTCGAGGGCGTCCACTTCGACCTGGAGCCGCTCCACTCCGACGACGCCGACTACCTCTCCCTCCTCGACGACCTCCGCGCCCTCACCCGCCCCCGCAAGGCCCCGCTCTCCGTCGCCGCCCACCAGATAGACCCGCTCCCGGCCGCGCACACGGTGCTCGGCGCGGTCTCGTCCAACGGCAGCGAGAAGTGGTGGTCCCAGGAGTTCTTCGGCCAGGTCGCCCGCCGCGTCGACCAGATAGCCGTCATGTCCTACGACACCTGGATGCCCCTGGAAGGCCTCTACGGCGGCTATGTCGCCCAGCAGACCGCCCTCGCCCTGGAGGTCACCCCCGAGGGCACCGACCTCCTGATGGGTCTCCCCTTCTTCCACGAGGACGACCTCGGCCACCACGAGTCCGCCGAAACCGTCTCGGCCGCCGTCCGCGGCGTCCGCCTGGGCCTGGGCCGTACGGACGCGGGCCGGGACCGGTTCGGGGTGGCGCTGTACGTCGACTTCGCGGCGGAGGAGGGCGACTGGCAGGCCTACCGGGAGGGCTGGCACTGACCGGCCCCCGCCGGGCTCAGCCCTTGCGGCGGCGGATCCGGCTGCCCAGCCAGACCACCGGGTCGTACTTGCGGTCCGCCACGCGTTCCTTCATCGGGATCAGGGCGTTGTCGGTGATGGCGATGGACTCGGGGCAGACCTCGGTGCAGCACTTGGTGATGTTGCAGTAGCCGAGGCCGTAGACGTCCTGGGCCGTGCGGCGGCGGTCGAGGCCGGAGTCCTCGGCGGCGTCGAGGGGGTGCATGTCGAGTTCGGCGATCCGCATGAGGAAGCGGGGGCCGGCGAAGGCGGGCTTGTTCTCCTCGTGGTCGCGGACGACGTGGCAGGTGTTCTGGCACAGGAAGCACTCGATGCACTTGCGGAACTCCTGCGAGCGGTCGACGTCCTCCTGCCGCATCCGGTACTCGCCGGGCGCGAGGTCGGCGGGCGGGACGAAGGCCGGGATCTCGCGGGCCTTCGCGTAGTTGAAGGAGACGTCCGTGACCAGGTCGCGGATGACCGGGAAGGCGCGCATCGGGGTGATGGTGACCGTCTCGTCGCGGTCGAAGACCGACATCCGGGTCATGCAGAGGAGCCGGGGGCGGCCGTTGATCTCGGCCGAGCAGGAGCCGCACTTGCCGGCCTTGCAGTTCCAGCGGACGGCCAGGTCGGGGGCCTGGGTGGCCTGGAGGCGGTGGACGATGTCGAGGACCACCTCGCCGTCGTGCACTTCCACCGTGTAGTCGGTGAGCTCGCCGCCCTCCGCGTCGCCCCGCCAGACCCGGAATCTCGCCTCGTACGTACTCATGCGTCCAGTCCCTTCGACTCCAGCTCCTCCTCGGCGAGGTACTTGGCCAGCTCCTCCTTCTCGAACAGGGCGAGCAGATCGGGGCGGATCGGCTCCGTCCGCACCCGTTCCAGGGCGATGCCCTCGCCCTCGGTCCGGCACAGCAGGTTCACCGGGCGCCAGGAACGGTCCATGCCGGGGCGGTCCTCCCGGGTGTGGCCGCCGCGCGACTCGGTGCGTTCCAGGGCCGCGCGCGCCACGCACTCGCTGACCAGGAGCATGTTGCGCAGGTCGAGGGCGAGGTGCCAGCCGGGGTTGAACTGCCGGTGGCCCTCGACGGCGACCCGCCGCGCCCGCTCGCGCAGCGCGGCGATCCGCTCCAGGGCCTCGGCCATCTCGCCCTCCCGGCGGATGATCCCGACCAGGTCGTTCATCGTCTGCTGGAGTTCCTGATGGAGGGTGTACGGGTTCTCGCCGGCCTCGCCGAAGGACTCGCCGTCGAACGGGGCCAGCGCCTCCGTCCGGGCCGCCGCCACCGCCTCCTCGCCGACCTCCGGGAGCCCGGCCCCCGCCTCCGCGCCCGCCGCGTACTCCGCCGCGTGCAGTCCGGCGCGGCGGCCGAACACCAGGAGGTCGGAGAGCGAGTTGCCGCCGAGCCGGTTGGAGCCGTGCATGCCGCCGGCGACCTCGCCGGCCGCGAAGAGACCGGGCACGCCCACCGTGGCGGCGGTCTCCGAGTCGACGTTGATGCCGCCCATCACGTAGTGGCAGGTCGGCCCGACCTCCATCGGCTCGGCCGTGATGTCGACGTCCGCGAGCTCCTTGAACTGGTGGTACATCGAGGGCAGCCGGCGCCGGATCACCTCGGCGGGCATCCGCGTCGACACGTCGAGGAAGACCCCGCCGTGCGGGGAGCCGCGGCCCGCCTTCACCTCGGCGTTGATCGCCCGCGCCACCTCGTCGCGCGGCAGCAGCTCGGGCGGGCGCCGGTTGTGGTCCGGGTCCTCGTACCAGCGGTCGCCCTCCTCCTCCGACTGCGCGTACTTCTCCTTGAAGACCTCGGGGACGTAGTCGAACATGAACCGCTTGCCCTCGGAGTTCCTGAGCACCCCGCCGTCGCCGCGCACCGACTCGGTGACGAGGATCCCCTTCACCGACGGCGGCCAGACCATCCCGGTCGGATGGAACTGCACGAACTCCATGTTCATCAGCGGCGCCCCGGCGAGCAGCGCGAGCGCGTGCCCGTCGCCGGTGTACTCCCAGGAGTTCGACGTCACCTTGAAGGACTTGCCGATGCCGCCGGTCGCGAGGACGACCGCGGGGGCCTCCAGGACGAAGAAGCGGCCGGTCTCCCGCTCGTAACAGAAGACCCCCGCGACCCGGCCCGAATCGTCCTTCAGGCTGTGTTCTTTCAAGATCCGGGTGACCGTGCACTCCTGGAAGACCTTCAGGCGGCTCTCGTAGTCGCCGGTCTCCCGGAAGTCCTCCTGCTGCAGCGCGACGATCTTCTGCTGGAGGGTGCGGATCAGCTCCAGGCCGGTGCGGTCGCCGACGTGCGCGAGCCGCGGGTACTCGTGGCCGCCGAAGTTGCGCTGCGAGATCCGCCCGTCCGCCGTCCGGTCGAAGAGCGCACCCCAGGTCTCCAGCTCCCAGACCCGGTCGGGGGCCTCCTGGGCGTGCAGCTCGGCCATCCGCCACTGGTTGAGGAACTTCCCGCCGCGCATGGTGTCGCGGAAGTGGGTCTGCCAGGTGTCGTGCGGGTTGGCGTTGGCCATGGCGGCGGCGATGCCGCCCTCGGCCATCACCGTGTGCGCCTTGCCGAAGAGGGACTTGCAGATGACGGCGGTACGGGCACCCCGCTGCCGTGCCTCGATCGCCGCGCGCAGCCCGGCGCCGCCGGCGCCGACCACGATCACGTCCCACCGCTGGCGTTCCACAGAAGTCATGTCAGAAGAACCTCGGGTCGTCGAAGGCGCCGGTGGCGAGCAGGTACACGTACAGGTCGCAGACGGCGACGCTGATCAGCGAGGCCCAGGCGAGCCGCATGTGACGGCGGTTCAGCAGGCCGACCCAGGTCCACAGCCGGTAGCGGACGGGGTGCTTCGAGAAGTGCCGCAGCCGGCCGCCGACGATGTGCCGGCAGGAGTGGCAGGACAGGGTGTACGCCCAGATGAGGACGATGTTGACGAGGAAGACCAGGCTGCCGAGCCCCATGTGCCCCCAGTCGTAGGAGGCGTCCCGGAAGGTCAGCGCGGTGTCGTAGGTGAGGATCCCGGCGACCGGCAGGGCGAGGTAGAAGAAGTACCGGTGGATGTTCTGCAGGATCAGCGGGAAGCGGGTCTCGCCGGTGTACGTGCGGTGGGGTTCGGCCACCGCGCAGGCCGGCGGAGAGGCCCAGAAGCCCCGGTAGTAGGCCTTCCGGTAGTAATAGCAGGTCAGCCGGAAGCCGAGCGGGAAGACCAGGATCAGCAGGGCGGGGGAGAGGGTCCACCAGCTGCCGAAGATCTCCCAGTTGGGGCCGCCGCGCATCGGGACGCAGTTCTCGGCGAGGCAGGGCGAGTAGAACGGGGAGACGTAGGGGGCGGCGTAGTAGTGGGCGTTCGCGAAGGCCCGCCAGGTCGAGTAGGCGACGAAGGCGAGCAGTCCGACGGTGGTGGCGGCCGGTGCCAGCCACCAGCGGTCGGTGCGCAGATGGCGGGCGGCGAGGGAGGCGCGCCCGGGCGAGCGCACCCCCGTGGTCGCTGAAGGGGGTTCCGTACCTGTGGCCAACAGGGCCTCCTCGGCTCTACGGCGCGTGGCGGTCGCGTGCTCCCAGTCCCTCGTCGTCGGTGTCCGTCCACTTCTGGGAGTCGTACGGGGTGTCGGGGATCGTCACCATGGGCTCGGCGCGGGTCCCGGTCGGCGTGCCCCGTTCCGTCCCGACGCGGTGTTCCAGCTCTTCGACCGTGCGTTCCAGGTCCTGCAGACGGCGCTTGACGGCCGCCAGGTCGTCCTGAACGGACATGGTTGCCCTCACTTCCGCGAGCGACTTCCGCCGGTTTCCGCCGGTGCCTGCGGGACTCACGCGAGTGTCGCGCGTCACATCCCGCTTGGGAAGCCGTGTGCACCTGATTCCACTCGTCCGGGGCGCCCCGGTTCGGGGGCGATTGGGCCGCACGAGTGGGGTTTGCCGGCCGTGCCGCCGTGTCGCCGTCACCGGATCCGCTCCGTCCTTTTCAGTGTATGAGCAATAGGTGTGATCATCTCCAAATGGCATAAAACTGGACGAAGGGGTACAAGTCATGTCCCAGGTCGGCGCCCCTCGCGGAAGGACATGCTCCAGGAGCCCCCGCTCCCGCACGCTCCGCTCCGTCGCCTCCCTCGGCAGCGCGGTCCTCGCCCTGGCCGTGCTCGCCGGATGCAGCTCCGGAGACGGCGGCGACCAGTCGCCCGCCGCCGCCCAGGACAACGCGCCGGCCGCGCGCGACAAGGTCGCCGACGGCGGGACCGTGCGCTGGGCCGTCGACGCACTGCCCACCACCCTCAACGCCTTCCAGGCCGACGCCGACGCCGCCACCGCGCGCATCGCCGGCGCCGTGCTGCCCGCCCTGCACACCCTCGACGAGCGCGGCCGGCCGCAGCTCAACCCCGACTACCTGGAGTCCGCGCAGGTCGTCGAGACCGAGCCCAAGCAGGTCGTCCTCTACAAGCTCAACCAGCAGGCGGTGTGGAGCACCGGCCGGGAGATCGGCGCACCGGACTTCGTCGCCCAGTGGCGCGCGCTCAGCGGCCGCGACACCGCCTACTGGACCGCCCGCAACGCCGGGTACGAGCGGATCGAGAAGATCGAGCGCGGCAAGGACGACCTGGAGGTACGGGTCACCTTCGCCAAGCCGTACGCCGACTGGCGGGCGCTCTTCACCCCGCTCTACCCGAAGGAGGTGATGGGCACCCCGAACACCTTCAACGACGGCGCCCGCACCGCCCTGAAGGCCACCGCGGGACCGTTCGTCCTCAAGGGCGTCGACCGCAAGAGCGGCAGTGTCACGCTGGCCCGCAACCCCCGCTGGTGGGGCCAGGCCGCCAAGCTCGACAGCCTCGTCCTGACCGCCGTGCCCCGCGCCGACCGGGCCGCCGCACTCGCCTCCGGAAAGCTGGACCTCGCCGAGATCGACCGGTCCGCCGCCGAGCGGATCGCGCTCGCGGTACGGGACGCCCGCGCCGGCCAGAGCGGCGCCCAGGCCGCACTGGCCCACGGCCCCGGCGCCGGCATCACCCCGGCCGCCGCCCTGCGCTCGTGGGCGCTGGCGCACGGCTCCGACGAGGAGAAGGCGGAGGAGGTACGGGCCGCCCGCGAGGAGAACGGCAAGGCGATCGCCGCGTACGCCGCCGAGCAGAACGGCCTCGCGAAGTTCGTGGTCCGCAAGTCCCTGGAGCCCGCCTACACCCAGCTCTCCCTGAACGGGGAGTCCGGGCCGCTCGCCGACGAGCGGGTACGCCGGGCGGTCGCCCGGGCGATCGACCGGCAGGAGCTGGCCGAGACCGTGCTCAAGCCGCTCGGCCTGCCGGCCCGCCCGCCGGGCAGCCACCTGGCGCTCGCCGGACAGGCCGCCTACGCCGACAGCAGCGACGCGCTCGGCGACCAGGACACCAAGGAGGCGGCGGCGCTGCTCGCCGACGCCGGCTGGGTGCCGGGCGGCGCACTGAAGAAGCCCGCGACGACCGCGGGCACGAAGGCCGGGAGCGAGGCGGCCAAGAAGGACGCGGCCAAGAAGGACACCGAGAAGACGGACGCGGAAGAGAAGGCCGACACCGAGAAGACGGATGCCGAGAAGAAGGCGGACGCCGACAAGAAGGCCGACGAGAAGAAGGCCGCCGACGAGAAGGCCCGCGCGAAGGACGCCGACGCCGCCTCCGACGAGGGGCTCTACATCGTCGGCGACGACAAGCCCGGCGACCGCCGCACCAGCCCGCTGATCGGCGCCGGCGGCCCCGAGAACGGCACCAACATCCTCGCGCCCGCGCCGGTCGCCGCCTTCCAGGGCGCCGCCCTGCTCCGCCAGGCCGCGGCCCTCGACACCGGTACGGGCACCAAGCCGGTGGCCGGCGCCTACGCCCCGCGCGGCTCCGCCGCCCCGGCGGCCCCGGCCGCCGTCGACGCGGCCGCCGCGAAGGCCCTCGGCAAGGACGGCAAGGCGCTCAGCCTCCGCTTCGTGCTGCCGTCCGGGCCGGGCTCGGAGTCGCTGCGGGCGGTCGGTGACCGGATCGTCCGGATGCTCGACGCGGTGGGCATCCGCACCGAGGTGACCAAGGTCTCCGACGAGAGCTTCTTCAAGGACCACATCGCCTCCGGCGACTACGACCTGGCCCTCTACTCCTGGCCCGCCACCGCCTTCCCGGCGACCGACGCCCGGCCGATCTACGCCAAGCCGGAGCCGGCCTCCGACGGCTCGCTCCTGGTCGAGCAGAACTACGCGCGGGTCGGCACCGACCGCATCGACCAGCTCTTCGACCAGGCGGCCGCCACCCTGGACGAGGAGGAGGCCCGTGACCTGGTCCGCCAGGCCGACGCCCGGATCTGGGCCGCGGCCGGCTCCATCCCGCTCTACCAGCGCCCGCAGCTCGTCGCGGCCAAGCCGGAGCTGGTGAACGCCGGCGCCTGGGGCTTCGCCGCCCCCCGCTACCAGGACATCGGCTACAAGAAGCCGCAGAGCGCGCAGGGCGCCGAGCGCAACAAGGGCTGATCCGCTCAGCAGGACCAGCACCAGCACCACCAGGACCAGGGCCCGGCCGGGCAGCCGCACCGGCCGGGCCCTCGCCATGCCCGTGCCCCGGCCCGCTCAACCGGACGGACGCCTTCCATTCGGACCGCCGCCCTCCACCCCGTACACGAAACCGCCCCATTACCCGAAAGCGGCAGAAACTCCAAGTCGCAAGCTCAGAAGCAGCTCAAGTTCCTTGCCCGGCGGAGGCCCGGGCGGGCACGATCGCAGCGGACCATTGACCCGGCCCGCGTGACTCTCCCCACACCCTGAAACCTCCCAGTAGACCCTCTCGGATCGATCCGGGGAAGCCCCTTGCACGGCGGCCCCGTACCATAGGACATAGCCGTGGCGCGTCCGCCCGGCGGGCGTAAGAGGAACTGACGCCGATTCCCACGATCCGAGAGAAGCGCAAGCCACCCATGCCCACGCGCCACGACATCCGTAACGTCGCCATCGTCGCCCACGTCGACCACGGCAAGACGACCATCGTCGACGCCATGCTCAAGCAGGCCGGTGCCTTCGCCGCCCACCAGCAGGTCGACGACCGAGTCATGGACTCGAACGACCTGGAGCGTGAGAAGGGCATCACGATCCTCGCCAAGAACACGGCGGTGAAGTACCACCCCAAGGACGGCGGGGCCCCGATCACGATCAACATCATCGACACCCCCGGCCACGCCGACTTCGGCGGCGAGGTCGAGCGCGGTCTGTCGATGGTGGACGCCGTCGTCCTCCTGGTCGACGCCTCCGAGGGCCCGCTCCCGCAGACCCGCTTCGTGCTGCGCAAGGCCCTCCAGCAGCGCAAGCCCGTCATCCTCTGCATCAACAAGACGGACCGCCCGGACTCCCGGATCGACGAGGTCGTCAACGAGACCTACGACCTGTTCCTGGACCTGGACGCCGACGAGGACCAGATCGAGTTCCCGATCGTCTACGCCTGCGGCCGCGACGGCATCGCCTCGCTGACCAAGCCGGAGAACGGCACGGTCCCGCAGGACTCCGACAACCTGGAGCCGTTCTTCTCCGCGATCCTGGAGCACGTCCCGGCCCCGTCGTACGAGGAGGACGCGCCGCTCCAGGCCCACGTCACCAACCTCGACGCCGACAACTTCCTCGGCCGCATCGCGCTGCTCCGCGTCGAGCAGGGCGAGCTGCGCAAGGGCCAGACGGTCGCGTGGATCAAGCGCGACGGCACGATCTCCAACGTCCGCATCACCGAGCTGATGATGACCGAGGCGCTCACCCGCAAGCCGGCCGAGGTCGCCGGCCCCGGTGACATCTGCGCCGTCGCCGGTATCCCCGACATCATGATCGGCGAGACCCTGGCCGACCCGGAGAACCCGATCGCGCTGCCGCTGATCACGGTCGACCAGCCGGCCATCTCGATGACCATCGGCACGAACACCTCGCCGCTCGTCGGCCGCGGCGGCACCGGCAAGGGCGCCGAGGCCAAGTCGGCCGTCAAGGACCGCAAGGTCACCGCCCGCCAGGTGAAGGACCGCCTGGACCGCGAGCTGATCGGCAACGTCTCGCTCCGCGTCCTCGACACCGAGCGCCCGGACGCCTGGGAGGTCCAGGGCCGTGGTGAGCTCGCGCTCGCCATCCTGGTCGAGCAGATGCGCCGCGAGGGCTTCGAGCTCACCATCGGCAAGCCGCAGGTCGTCACCAAGGAGGTCGACGGCAAGATCCACGAGCCCGTCGAGCGCCTCACGGTCGACGTGCCCGAGGAGCACATGGGCGCCGTCACCCAGCTCATGGGTGTCCGCAAGGGCCGCATGGACAACATGTCGAACCACGGCTCCGGCTGGGTGCGCATGGAGTTCGTCGTTCCGTCCCGCGGCCTCATCGGCTTCCGTACGGAGTTCCTCACCAACACCCGCGGTACGGGCATCGCCCACTCCATCCACGAGGGCCACGAGCCGTGGTTCGGCACCCTGACGACCCGTAACAACGGTTCGCTGGTCGCCGACCGCGCCGGTGCGGTCACCGCCTTCGCGATGACCAACCTCCAGGAGCGCGGTGTCCTGTTCACCGACCCCGGCACCGAGGTGTACGAGGGCATGATCGTCGGCGAGAACTCGCGCTCCGACGACATGGACGTGAACATCACCAAGGAGAAGAAGCTCACCAACATGCGCTCCTCCTCCGCCGACTCCTTCGAGGCGATCGTGCCGCCGCGCAAGCTCTCCCTGGAGCAGTCGCTGGAGTTCTGCCGCGACGACGAGTGCGTCGAGGTGACCCCGGAGGCCGTCCGCATCCGCAAGGTCGTCCTGGACCAGAAGGAGCGCGGCCGCTCCGCCTCGCGCGCGAAGAACGGCTGACCTTCCCCGTCCGCCTCCTGAGGGGGCGAGCGGAAGATCACATTCAGGGCCCGGCCCCCCGTACCACGTACGGGGGGCCGGGCCTTTTCCGGACGGACTCTCAACGTTTCGTCAACCTGGTTTCAGAAGCCGTCCGTCCGGTTATCGGCCGTCGCTCTCCGGAACGTGTGTTAACGGTCCGTTTCGTCGGTGTCTGTCTGTGCTCGCTTTGTCCGGATTTCGGGCTTCCCGGCCCTGGCGATGTTGTCAAACCGAGACCGCTTAAGTGTGGTTTACAGCCCGGTCGTACTTAATAGTTGGCTCCATTGAGCTCGGGTCAATGGGTCACGCACTGTGGGGAGTGCCGACTCACGAGCACACTGTGGGTACTTGGGTGAAAGGCCGTCAGGGGTGTCGGCTACCACCCGCAGTGCCCCTCTTGTAGTGACAAGTGGACTCATGAGGAGGAACTCCCATGCGCGGTGCCAAGAGCGCCAAGTGGGTAGTGGGCGCGATCGTCGTCGCCCTGGCAGCGACCGCCTGTGGCGGGGGTAAGAGCGACTCGGGCAAGGGCGGCGCCGGCGCCATCGACCCGAACGGCATCTTCACCATCGAGAACGGTGAGCCGGAGAAGCCCCTGTACACGGGTGACACGATGGAGTCCTACGGCTCCGCGGTCATGAAGGGCCTCTACTCGACCCTCGTCGACTACAAGGCCGACGGCTCCCTGGAGATGGTCAACGCCGAGTCGGTCAGCACGACGGACTCCAAGACCTGGACCGTCAAGCTCAAGCAGGGCTGGACCTTCCACGACGGTACCCCGGTCACGTCCAAGTCCTACGTGGACGCGTGGAACTGGAACGCCAACGTCAACAACGCCATGGGCCTCGCGTCCTGGTTCGCTGACATCAAGGGCTTCGACAAGGTCCACCCCGAGGCCGAGGGCGCCAAGCCGACCGCGGACAAGCTCGAGGGTCTGAAGATCGTCGACGACAGCACCTTCACCATCGAGCTGTCGAAGGCCGTCCCGTACTTCGGTCACAAGCTCGCCTACATCTCCTTCGCGCCGCTGGCGGAGTCCTTCTACAAGGACACGAAGGCCGCGGGCCAGGCGCCGGTCGGCAACGGTCCCTACAAGTTCAAGAGCTGGGACCACAAGAAGCAGATCGAGGTCGTCCGCTACGACGGCTACAAGGGCCCGAACAAGGCGAAGAACGGCGGTGTGGTCTTCAAGAACTACACCGGCCTCGAGGCCGCGTACGAGGACCTGAAGTCCGGCAACCTGGACGTCATCACCCAGGTCGGCCCGAAGGACCTGCCGGTCTACCGCCAGGACCTCGGCGACCGTGCCGTCGACCAGCCGTACTCCGCGATCCAGACGATCGCCGTCGCCTTCTACGCCGACCAGTGGAGCAAGCCGAAGCCGGTCGACCCGCGGGTCATCCAGGGCCTGTCCATGGCGATCGACCGCGCCACCATCACCAAGACGGTGCTGAACGGCACGCGTGAGCCGGCGACCGGCTGGGTTGCCAAGGGCGTCCTCGGTTACCAGGAGAACGCGGCGGGCGACGTCACGAAGTACGACCCGGCCAAGGCCAAGGAGCTCATCAAGGCCGGTGGCGGCGTCCCCGGCAACAAGATCTCCATCCAGTTCAACGCCGACGGCGGTCACAAGGAGTGGGTGGAGGCGGTCTGCAACTCCATCCAGCAGGCCACCAGCATCCAGTGCGTGGGCGACAGCAAGCCGGACTTCCAGGCCGACCTGACGGCCCGTAAGACGAAGCAGGTCAAGTCGTTCTACCGGTCCGGCTGGGTGCTCGACTACCCGGTGAACGCCAACTTCATCTCGGACCTGTTCCGTACGGGTGCGGGCGGCAACCAGGGTGGCTTCTCGAACAAGGAGCTGGACGCGAAGATCGCGGCCGCCGACTCCGCGGCGACCCTCGACGAGTCCGTCAAGGCCTACCAGGCCATCGAGAAGGAACTCGTCAACTACATGCCGTCGATCCCCATGTGGTACTACAAGGTCAACGCGGGCTACTCGGAGAAGGTCTCCGGCGTGAAGTTCGGCCAGGACGGTGAACCGATCCTGACCGGCGTCGAGGTCCACAAGTAAACCCAGAAGTAGTCCGCCTGCCGTGAACGAGCCGGCCGCCCGTCGGTCGGCCCGTCCCGGCGCCTAACGCAGTGGCTGGGGGGCCCTCCCATGACATCGCCGTGCCCGGAACCGGGTACCGAGTCACGGGAGGGCCCGTCGGCTGCCGCTGTGATATCTCAACGGAGGCATGATGGGGCGTTATGTCGCACGACGACTGCTCCAGATGATCCCGGTTTTCTTCGGGACAACCCTGCTGATCTTCCTGATGGTCTACAGCCTGCCCGGCGACCCCGTGGCGGGTCTGTTCGGCGACAAGGGCGCCGATCCGGCGACCCTGGAGGCGATCAGGCACAAGCTCGGTCTGGACCAGCCACTGTGGAAGCAGTACTGGGACTACATGACCGGCATCATCCTGCACTTCGACTTCGGCACCCAGATCCGGAACGACCGTCCGGTCACCGACGTGCTGGGTGACGCCTTCCCGGTGACGCTCCAACTGGCCGCGCTGGCCTTCGTCTTCGAGATGGTCTTCGGAGTGACGCTCGGCATCGTCGCCGGCCTCAAGGCCGGCCGCCTGGCCGACAACGTCATCCTGATCTTCACCCTGCTGATCATCTCGATCCCGGTCTTCGTCCTCGGCTTCCTCATCAAGATGGTCTTCGCCTTCCAGCTGGGATGGATGGAGCCGAACGTCAGCAACGATCAGCTGCTCTCCGAGATGATCGCCCCGGCCGTCGTGCTCGGTGGTCTATCGCTCGCCTATGTGGCCCGGCTGACCCGTACGTCCATGGCGGAGAACCTGCGCGCCGACTACATGCGCACCGCCATCGCCAAGGGCCTGCCGAAGCGCCGCGTCATCGGCGTCCACCTGATGCGCAACTCGATGATTCCCGTCATCACCTTCCTGGGCACCGACATCGGCGCCCTCATGGGCGGTGCGGTCGTCACCGAGGGCATCTTCAACATCAAGGGCGTCGGTGGTCTGATCTACGAGTCGATCACCCGCCGCGAGGGCTCGACCCTGGTCGGCCTCGTCACCATCCTGGTGGTCGTCTACCTGGTCACCAGTCTGCTCATCGACCTGCTGTACGCGGTCCTGGACCCGAGGATCCGGTATGCCTGACGTGACCAAGACCGTCGCCGCGGCTGGGGACGTCGTCGACACTCCCTCCGTCGCCGAGAACTCCACGTCCGCGCAGAAGCCGGAGAAGGCCCGCTCCCTGTGGGGCGACGCCTGGAGCGACCTGCGCCGCAACCCGTACTTCATCGTGTCGGCCGGGCTGATCGTGGTGCTGCTGTCGATCACCGCGTTCCCGGGCCTGTTCACCAGCGCCTCGCCGACCGCGGGTGACCTCGTCCACCACTACATCGGCAAGCCCGAGCTGGGCAGTATCGGCTCCGAGGGCTGGCTCGGTTACGACATCCAGGGCCGGTCCGTCTACGCCCGCCTGATCTACGGCACCCGCGCCTCCATCATCGTGGGCGTAGCCGTCACGCTGATCGTCACGGTCGTCGGCGGCATCATGGGCATGATCGCCGGCTACTTCGGCGGCATCACGGATGCGATCCTCTCCCGGATCACCGACATCTTCTTCGGCATCCCGTTCATGCTCGGCGCCATGGTCATCCTGCAGGCCTTCACCGACCGCACCATCTGGGTCGTCGTCTTCGCCCTGGCCTTCCTCGGCTGGACGCAGATCACCCGCGTCATGCGCGGTGCGGTGATCACGGTGAAGCAGGCCGACTACGTGCACGCCGCGAAGGCGCTCGGCGCCGGCACGACCCGGATCCTGTTCCGGCACATCCTGCCGAACGCCATGGCCCCGGTGATCGTCGTCGCGACCATCGCGCTCGGCGGTTACATCTCGGCCGAGGCCACCCTGTCCTACCTCGGCCTGGGCCTCGCGTCCCCGACCGTCTCGTGGGGTGTCGACATCTCCGCCGGTGTTCAGGCGATCCGTACGTCGCAGCACATCCTGCTGTACCCGTCGATCATGGTGAGCATCACCGTCCTGGCGTTCATCATGCTCGGCGAAGCCGTCCGCAACGCCCTCGACCCCAAGCTGCGCTGAGGAGGGCGTACACGTGAGCACCATCGACAAGACGACGACCGTTCCGGCGCCGCGCGCCGGCGACGACT
This sequence comes from Streptomyces fradiae, assembly GCF_041270065.1. NCBI lineage: Bacteria > Bacillati > Actinomycetota > Actinomycetes > Kitasatosporales > Streptomycetaceae > Streptomyces > Streptomyces fradiae. Next base: position 5,215,183 of record NZ_CP065958.1, read on the forward strand.
ACAACGGTCCGCTGCTCGAAGTCCGTGACCTGCACGTCGAGTTCCACACCCGCGACGGTGTGGCCAAGGCGGTCAACGGCGTCAACTACTCGGTCAGCGCCGGTGAGACGCTCGCCGTGCTCGGCGAGTCCGGCTCCGGCAAGTCCGTCACGGCCCAGGCCATCATGGGCATCCTCGACATGCCGCCCGGCAAGATCCCGCAGGGCGAGATCCTGTTCCGCGGCCAGGACATGCTGAAGATGTCCAACGAGGAGCGCCGGAAGATCCGCGGTCGCCGCATCGCGATGATCTTCCAGGACGCGCTGTCCTCGCTGAACCCGGTCCTCACCGTCGGCTACCAGCTCGGCGAGATGTTCCGGGTCCACCACGGCCTGTCCAAGAAGGACGCCAAGGTCAAGGCCATCGAGCTGATGGACAAGGTCAAGATCCCGGCCGCCAAGGCCCGGGTCGGCGACTACCCCCACCAGTTCTCCGGCGGTATGCGCCAGCGCATCATGATCGCCATGGCGCTCGCCCTGGAGCCGGACCTGATCATCGCCGACGAGCCGACCACGGCCCTCGACGTGACGGTCCAGGCCCAGGTCATGGACCTGCTCGCGGAGCTGCAGCGCGAGTACAACATGGGTCTGATCCTGATCACCCACGACCTCGGCGTCGTCGCCGACGTCGCGGACAAGATCGCGGTCATGTACGCCGGCCGGATCGTGGAGCAGGCGCCGGTGCACGAGCTGTACAAGCGCCCGGCCCACCCGTACACCCGGGGTCTGCTCGACTCGATCCCGCGCCTGGACCAGAAGGGCCAGGAGCTGTACGCGATCAAGGGTCTGCCGCCCAACCTGCTCAACATCCCGTCGGGCTGCGCCTTCAACCCGCGCTGCCCCATGGCGAGTGACCTCTGCCACACCGAGGTGCCGGCCCTGGTGCCGGTCACCGAGCAGGACGGCGCCGAGCTGCCGGGCCGCAAGAGCGCCTGCCACTACTGGAAGGAGACGATCCATGGCTGAGCTCAGCAAGAACGACAACGCCGGGGGCGTGTCCGAGGCGGAGGCCGTGGCCGCCATCGAGGCTCCCGTCGAGCGCGGTGAGCCGATCCTCCAGGTGCGCAACCTGCAGAAGCACTTCCCGCTGACCCAGGGCATCCTCTTCAAGAAGAAGATCGGTGCGGTCAAGGCCGTGGACGGGGTCTCCTTCGACCTCTTCCAGGGCGAGACGCTCGGCATCGTGGGCGAGTCCGGCTGTGGCAAGTCCACGGTCGCCAAGCTCCTGATGAACCTGGAGCGGGCCACCGCGGGCGAGGTCTTCTACAAGGGCCAGGACATCACCCGGCTGTCCGGCCGTGCGCTGAAGGCCGTGCGCCGGAACATCCAGATGGTGTTCCAGGACCCGTACACCTCGCTGAACCCGCGCATGACGGTCGGCGACATCATCGGCGAGCCCTTCGACATCCACCCCGAGGTGGCCCCGAAGGGCGACCGGCGCCGCAAGGTGCAGGAGCTGCTCGACGTCGTCGGTCTGAACCCCGAGTACATCAACCGCTATCCGCACCAGTTCTCCGGCGGTCAGCGCCAGCGCATCGGCATCGCCCGCGGCCTCGCGCTCAACCCGGAGATCATCATCTGCGACGAGCCGGTCTCCGCCCTGGACGTGTCCGTCCAGGCGCAGGTCATCAACCTGATGGAGAAGCTGCAGGACGAGTTCAACCTGTCCTACATCTTCATCGCGCACGACCTGTCGATCGTCCGGCACATCTCGGACCGGGTCGGCGTGATGTACCTGGGCAAGATGGCCGAGATCGGTACCGACACCCAGATCTACGACCACCCGACCCACCCGTACACGCAGGCGCTGCTCTCCGCGGTGCCGGTGCCGGACCCGGAGGCCCGCGCGCACCGCGAGCGGATCATCCTCACCGGTGACGTGCCCTCGCCGGCCAACCCGCCGTCGGGCTGCCGCTTCCGCACCCGCTGCTGGAAGGCGCAGGACAAGTGCGCCACCGAGGTGCCGGTGCTCGCGATTCCGGAGCGCTTCCGCGGCCAGGACACGCCGGCGGCGCACGAGTCCGCGTGCCACTTCGCCGAGGAGAAGGACGTCGTCGGCGCGAGCTGATCACGTACCAAAGGCCGATGCGAAAGGCCCCCGCACCTCTACGGAGGTGCGGGGGCCTTCGCGTGTCCGGCCCACGCGTCGCCGAAGCGGCGCCCGTTCATACGGACGCCGTAAAAATGCACTCTCCGGGCAAAGGGGTGATATTGGGGCCTAAGTAATACTGAGGACACATTCGGGAGGCACTCCATGCGCGGAGCCACGCACGCCAAGTGGGCCGCTCTGGCCACCGCAGTCGCCCTCGCGGCGACCGCCTGCGGCGGTGGCGACGACGGCGGCGGCGGTGGCGGAGGCGCCGAAGGGATCGTCAGCTCCTCCTGGGGCGACCCGCAGAACCCGCTGGAGCCGGCCAACACCAACGAGGTGCAGGGCGGCAAGGTGCTGTCCATGATCTTCCGCGGGCTCAAGCAGTACGACCCGAAGACCGGCGCGGCCAACAACATGCTCGCCGAGAAGATCGACACCACCGACTCGACCAACTTCACCATCACCGTCAAGGACGGCTGGACCTTCTCCAACGGCGAGCAGGTCACCGCCAAGTCCTTCGTGGACGCCTGGAACTACGGCGCCAACCTGAAGAACAACCAGCGCAACGCGTTCTTCTTCGGCCAGATCGAGGGCTACGACCAGGTCCACCCCGAGTCCGGCGAGCCCACGGCCCAGACGATGTCCGGCCTGAAGGTGACCGGCCCCCAGACCTTCACGGTCAAGCTGACCCAGAAGTTCTCCACCTGGCCCGACACCCTCGGCTACGCGGCCTTCTCGCCGCTGCCCCAGGCCTTCTTCACGGACCACGCCGCCTGGGTCTCCAAGCCCGTCGGCAACGGCCCGTACACCATCCAGTCGTACGCCAAGGGCTCCCAGATGGAGCTGGTGAAGTGGGCCGACTACCCGGGCCCGGACAAGGCGCAGAACGGCGGTGTCACCCTCAAGGTGTACACCGACAACAACACCGCCTACACCGACCTGACGGCCGGCAACCTCGACCTCGTCGACGACGTGCCCGCGTCCCAGCTGAAGAACGTCAAGGCCGACCTCGGCGACCGCTACATCAACCAGCCCGCCGGCATCATCCAGACCCTCGCCTTCCCGTTCTACGACCCGGCCTGGAACAAGCCGGGCCAGGAGAAGCTGCGCACCGGCCTGTCGATGGCGATCGACCGCAAGCAGATCACCGAGACGATCTTCCAGAACACCCGCACCCCCGCCACCGACTGGACCTCCCCGGTGCTCGGCGAGGCCGGCGGCTTCAGCTCGACCCTCTGCGGCGACTCCTGCAAGTACGACGCGGCCGAGGCGAAGAAGCTGGTCGCCGAGGGCGGCGGCATCCCCGGCGGCACGATGAAGATCTCGTACAACGCCGACACCGGCTCCCACAAGGAGTGGGTGGACGCGGTCTGCAACTCCATCAACAAGGCCCTCGGCAACACCAAGGCCTGCGTCGGCAACCCCATCGGCACCTTCGCCGACTTCCGCAACCAGATCACCCAGTCCAAGATGCCGGGACCGTTCCGGGCCGGCTGGCAGATGGACTACCCGCTCATCCAGAACTTCCTCCAGCCGCTGTACTACACCGGCGCCTCGTCCAACGACGGCAAGTGGACCAACGCCCAGTTCGACCAGCTGGTCAACCAGGCCAACGCGGAGACCGACCAGGCGAAGGCCGTGCAGACCTTCCAGCAGGCCGAGGAGGTGCTGCGGGACCAGATGGGCGCCATCCCCCTCTGGTACCAGAACGGCAGCGCCGGCTACTCGGAGCGGGTCTCCAACGTGACCCTGAACCCGTTCAGCGTGCCCGTCTACGAACAGATCAAGGTCAGCTGACGCCGTAGCAGGTCGGCGGTGTACGGCCCGGCCGGCGGAACCCCCGCGCCGGGCCGTACGCCTTCCCTCAACCCCCGGAGCCCCTCATGGGTCGTTATGTGATCCGGCGCCTGCTGCAGATGATCCCGGTCTTCTTCGGCGCCACGCTGTTGATCTTCCTGATGGTGAACGTGATGGGCGACCCCATCGCCGGCCTGTGCGGCGACCGGGCCTGCGACCCCGCCACCGCCGCCCAGCTGCGCAAGGAGTTCGGCCTCGACAAGCCGGTCTGGCAGCAATACCTGACCTACATGGGCAACGTCTTCACCGGCGACTTCGGCACCGCCTTCAACGGGCAGCCGGTCACCGAGCTGATGTCCACCGCGTTCCCGGTCACCATCCGGCTCACCATCGTCGCCATCTTCTTCGAGATCGTCATCGGCATCACCCTCGGCGTCCTCACCGGTCTCAAGCGCGGCCACCCCGTGGACACCTCGGTGCTGCTGCTCACCCTGGTCGTCCTCTCCATCCCCACCTTCGTCACCGGTCTGCTGGTCCAGCTGCTGCTCGGCGTCGAATGGGGCTGGATCAAACCGGCCGTCTCGCCCGAGGCCCCCTTCAACGAACTCATCGTCCCCGGCCTCGTCCTCGCCTCCGTCTCCCTGGCGTACGTCACCCGGCTCACCCGCACCTCGATCGCCGAGAACAAGCGCGCCGACTACGTCCGCACCGCGGTCGCCAAGGGCCTGCCGCGCCGCCGGGTCATCACCCGGCACCTGCTGCGCAACAGCCTCATCCCCGTGGTGACGTTCATCGGCGCCGACGTCGGCGCGCTCATGGGCGGCGCCATCGTCACCGAACGGATCTTCAACATCCACGGCGTCGGCTACCAGCTCTACCAGGGCATCGTGCGCCAGAACACCCAGACCGTGGTCGGCTTCGTGACCGTCCTCGTCCTGGTGTTCCTGATCGCCAACCTGCTGGTCGACCTCCTGTACGCCGTCCTTGACCCGAGGATTCGCTATGCCTGAGCCCGAGCCGTTTGAACCGCTGGAGTCGTACGGTGAGGAGGGTCGCGCCGTGGCCTCGACCGGCGCCGGAGGCGCGGCCGACTACGGCACCGCCGAGGCCGAGACCCTGGAGAGGAACCCCGCGCCGCCCGAGGAGACCGACCCCGGCGCCGCCGGCCCCGGCCCCGAGCAGAAGGCCCGCTCCCTGTGGTCCGACGCCTGGCACGACCTGCGCCGCAACCCGGTCTTCATCATCTCCGCCCTGGTCATCCTCTTCCTGGTGATCATCTCGATCTGGCCCCAGCTGATCGCCTCCGGAGACCCCCTCGACTGCGACCTGTCCAAGGCCCAGGAGGGCTCCCAGCCCGGCCACCCCTTCGGCTTCAACGGCCAGGGCTGCGACGTCTACACCCGCACCGTCTACGGCGCCCGCACCTCCGTCACCGTCGGCGTCCTGGCCACCCTCGGCGTCGCGATCCTCGGCAGCATCCTCGGCGGCCTGGCCGGCTTCTTCGGCGGCGGCTGGGACGGCGTCCTCTCCCGGATCACCGACGTCTTCTTCGCCATCCCCGTCGTCCTCGGCGGCCTGGTCTTCCTCTCCGTGGTGTCCAGCGCCACCGTCTGGCCCGTCATCGGCTTCATGGTGCTGCTCGGCTGGCCACAGATCTCCCGGATCGCCCGCGGCTCGGTGATCACCGCGAAACAGAACGACTACGTGCAGGCCGCCCGGGCGCTCGGCGCCTCCAACTCCCGGATGCTGCTGCGCCACATCGCCCCCAACGCGGTCGCCCCCGTCATCGTCGTCGCGACCATCGCGCTCGGCACCTACATCGCCCTGGAGGCGACCCTGTCGTACCTCGGCGTCGGCCTGAAGCCGCCCACCGTCTCCTGGGGCATCGACATCTCCTCGGCCTCGCAGTACATCCGCAACGCCCCGCACATGCTGCTCTGGCCGGCCGGCGCGCTCGCCATCACGGTGCTCGCCTTCATCATGCTCGGCGACGCGGTGCGCGACGCCCTCGACCCGAAGCTGAGGTAGGGCCCATGCTGCTCGAAGTGCGCGACCTGCACGTGGAGTTCCACACCCGCGACGGCGTCGCCAAGGCCGTCAACGGCGTCAACTACTCCGTCGACGCGGGGGAGACCCTGGCCGTGCTCGGCGAGTCCGGCTCCGGCAAGTCCGTCACCGCCCAGGCCGTCATGGGCATCCTCGACATCCCCCCGGGGAAGATCACCGGCGGCGAGATCCGCTTCCAGGGCCAGGACCTGCTCAAGCTCAAGGAGGACGAGCGCAGGAAGGTCCGCGGCGCCAAGATGGCGATGATCTTCCAGGACGCCCTGTCCTCCCTCAACCCCGTGCTCAGTGTCGGCGAACAGCTCGGCGAGATGTTCGTGGTCCACAAGGGGATGAGCAAGAAGGAGTCCCGGGCCCGAGCCGTCGAACTGATGGACCGGGTCCGCATCCCCGCCGCCAAGGAACGCGTCGGCCAGTACCCCCACCAGTTCTCCGGCGGCATGCGCCAGCGCATCATGATCGCCATGGCGCTCGCCCTCGAACCCGAGCTGATCATCGCCGACGAGCCCACCACCGCCCTCGACGTCACCGTCCAGGCCCAGGTCATGGACCTGCTCGCCGAGCTCCAGCGCGAACTCAACATGGGCCTCATCCTCATCACCCACGACCTCGGCGTCGTCGCCGACGTCGCCGACAAGATCGCCGTGATGTACGCCGGCCGGATCGTCGAACAGGCCCCGGTGCACGAGATCTACAAGGCGCCCGCCCACCCCTACACCCGCGGCCTGCTCGACTCCATCCCGCGCCTGGACCAGAAGGGCCAGGAGCTGTACGCGATCAAGGGCCTGCCGCCCAACCTCCTCGCCATCCCGCCCGGCTGCGCCTTCAACCCGCGCTGCCCGCTCGCCCGGGACCGGTGCCGCGTCGAGGAGCCGCCGCTGTACGACGTCACCGAATCGCCCGTACCGCGCTCCAGCGCCTGCCACTTCTGGAAGGAGTGCCTCCATGGCTGAGGCGATTCTCCAGGTCCGCGACCTGCACAAGCACTACCCGCTGACCCGGGGCATCCTCTTCAAGAAGCAGGTCGGTGCGGTCCGGGCGGTCGACGGCGTCGACTTCGACCTCACCGCCGGCGAGACCCTCGGCATCGTCGGCGAATCCGGCTGCGGCAAGTCGACCGTCGCGAAGATGCTCGTCAACCTGGAGAAGCCGACCTCCGGCACGATCAGGTACAAGGGCGAGGACCTCACGAAGATGTCGCCGCGCGCGCTGAAGTCCGTGCGCCGCAACATCCAGATGGTGTTCCAGGACCCGTACACCTCGCTGAACCCGCGCATGACGGTCGGCGACATCATCGGCGAGCCGTACGAGATCCACCCCGAGGTCGCGCCCAAGGGCGACCGGCGCCGCAAGGTGCAGGACCTGCTCGACGTCGTCGGCCTCAACCCCGAGTACATCAACCGCTATCCGCACCAGTTCTCCGGCGGCCAGCGCCAGCGCATCGGCATCGCCCGCGGCCTGGCCCTCCAGCCCGAGATCATCGTCGCGGACGAGCCGGTCTCGGCGCTCGACGTGTCCGTGCAGGCCCAGGTCGTCAACCTGCTCGACCGGCTCCAGAGCGAGTTCAAGCTGTCGTACGTCTTCATCGCGCACGACCTCTCCATCGTCCGGCACATCTCCGACCGGGTCGGCGTCATGTACCTGGGCCGGATCGTCGAGATCGGCACCGACGCCGAGATCTACGACCACCCCACCCACCCCTACACCCAGGCGCTGCTCTCCGCCGTGCCCGTGCCGGACCCGGACGCGCGCGAGCACCGCGAGCGGATCCTGCTCACCGGCGACGTGCCCTCCCCGGCGAACATCCCCTCCGGCTGCCGTTTCCGCACCCGCTGCTGGAAGGCGCAGGAACGCTGCGAACTGGAGGTCCCGCTGCTCGCCGTGCCAGCCGTCTTCCGCCTCACCGACACCCCGGCCAAGCACGACTCGGCCTGCCACTTCGCGGAGGAGAAGGTGGTGGTGCCGCCGGAGGAGCCGGGCGAGGCCGGCGAGGAGCCCGGCGTCGGCAAGGAGCCCGGCGAGGAGCCGCCGGGCCCCAAGTCGCTGTGAGGGGACCGCATTAACAGCGCCGCAACACCGGTGAATCGGTTCCGATATACGGACGCGGGACGCTGATCGGCGTACGGCCGTGCGGGTGCCGTAGGCCGGCCGGGGCGGCGCACGCGGCGCCCCGGCCGGCCGCCCGCCCCGCTCGCCGGGCCTCCCCGATGTCTCGACTTGACGCACACGCACCCCGCATATGCGGAACCGCTTGTTTCGGCCGATGGCGACCGTGAGTATCGGCCTCGTGACAGTGACACGAACGGCACGTCTCACCGGCGCCGCACTGTGCGCCGCGCTCGCCCTCGTCACCCTCGTCTGGCTGCTGCGCGACCTCGCGACCTTCGGGCCCACCGCCGAACTGCTCTGGTACTGGGCGGGCGACCACGGCTTCCGCCTCCAGCCCACCGCGGCCACCACCCTCGTCGACCCGCTGCTGCTCGCCGCCTACGCGGTCACCGCCGTCGTCGCCCTGCGCTCCCCGCTCGCCGGGTCCGCGATGGCCGTCACCGGACTCACCACCCTCGGCCTGCGCCTTCCCGGACTGTGGGCCTCCGGCGTCGAGGCCCTGGTCGGCACCATGATCGTGCTCGCCCTCGGCGGCGCCCTGGTGGTCACCGCCGCCGCCGGCCGTGAGCCCGCAGGCCGCGAGCCCGCCGGCCGGGCCCCCGGCGACCCCGCGGCCCCCGGGACCCCCGACCGTCCCCGTACCGGACCCGCCGTCACCGCCGGTGTCCTGTGCGCGCTCGCCGGGCTGATGTGGGCCGCCTGGGAGATCCGCTGGGCGACCCTGCTGCCCGTCGAGTACACCGTCGGCCGCTACACCGGCGGCCGCTCCCTGCTCCTGCCCACCCTCGCCGTCCCGCCCGGCTGGCTGAACGCCGTCCTCGTCCTGCTCCTCCTCGCCGCCGCCGGCAGCGCCTTCGCCCGCGCCCCGCACACCCGCCCGCTCGGCCTCCTCGCCGGCCTGCTCCTCGCGGGCGTCGGCGCGGGCGGCACGGCGGCCGCCCTGCGCCAGAGCTGGCACACCTACGTGCCCGAGCAGGACATCTACTCCCTGGCGTACGACATCGGCTGCGGCTACTCCCTGCTGGCGGGCCTCGCCGTGCTGCTCCTGCTCGCCCGCCCGGGCCGCCGCCGCACCCCGTACCGCCCGGTCGCCGCCCTCCCGCCGGCGCCGCCCGCGCACCGCCCGCCGGGCTGGTGATCAGCCCAGGCCCAGCGACCGCTTCAGGAAGTCCACCTGCAGCAGCAACAGGTTCTCCGCCACCTGCTCCTGCGGCGTCATGTGCGTGACGCCCGACAGCGGCAGCACCTCGTGCGGGCGGCCCGCCGCGAGGAGGGCGGAGGAGAGCCGCAGGGTGTGCGCCATCACCACGTTGTCGTCGGCGAGACCGTGCACGACCATCATCGGCCGGGCCGGCTCCCGGGGTTCGGTGAGGCCGGTGTCGGACATCAGCGAGTTCGCCGCGTAGACGTCGGCCTCCTCCGCGCCCTCCTCCGGCAGGCCCAGATAGCGCTCGGTGTAATGGGTGTCGTAGAGCCGCCAGTCCGTCACCGGCGCGCCCACCACGGCCGCGTGGAACACGTCCGGACGGCGCAGCGCCGCAAGCCCCGCCAGATAGCCGCCGAAGGACCAGCCCCGGATCGCGACCCGGCCGAGGTCCAGCGGGAAGCGCCCGGCGAGCGCCTGCAGCGCCTCGACCTGGTCGTCGAGGGTGAGCGTGAAGTCGCCGCTGATCGCCTTCTCCCAGGCGGGGGAGCGGCCCGGGGCGCCGCGCCCGTCGGCCACGATCACCGCGAAGCCCTGCTCGGCGAACCAGCGGGACGTCAGATGCGGGTTGTGCGCGGCGACCACCCGCTGCCCGTGCGGACCGCCGTACGGGTCCATGAGCACCGGCAGCGGCCCGTCGCCCTCCCGCCACGTCGAGGGCAGCAGCACGGCGCACGGGATGCGCCGCTCGCCCGCCTCGACGAGCGTGATGTCCGCGGAGAGCGCCGGCCGCTGCGCGTACGAGACGACCTCGGCGAGCCGCTTGCCGTCCCGCAGCACGCGTACGGTGCTGCCGGGCGCGTCCGGGCGGGCCGAGGACAGCACGGTGACCGCGCCGGCACCCGAGCCGGACCGTACGGCCGAGTGCACCCCGGGCCCCTCCGAGACCCGCTCCACGCCCCGTTCACTCACCCGGTACACATGGATCTCACCGGTCTCCGGAGCAGCGTCTTCCTCCGCCGCCTCACCCTTCGACGCCGAGATCAGGACATCTTCCGCGCCGACGTCGAGCACCGCCCGTACGTGCAGCCGCGCGTCCGTCAGGGCCCGGTCGCCGACCGCCAGGACCCGCACGCCGTCCCGGTCCACGATCCGTACCAGCCGCCCGTCCGGCGTCCACGCCGGCACCCCGCCGAACAGCTCCAGCCACACCGGGTCCTCGTCCACCTGCAGCGTCTCGGTCGCGCCCGTCTCCGGATCGACCGTCAGACACGCCTGACTCCGCTGGTCCCGCGCCTGTACGAGGAGCAGCGGCGCACCGCCGGACGACCAGTGCACCCGGGCCAGGTAGGGGAAGACGGCCCGGTCCCACAAGACCTCGGTGCGATTTCCGGTCAGATCCACGACGAAGAGCCGGACGTCCGCGTTCGGCGTCCCCGCCGCCGGGTACGCGACCGCCTGCGGCTCCCGCTCCGGATGCGCCGGATCCGCGATCCACCAGCGTCGTACGGGCGACTCGTCGACCCGCGCGACCAGCAGCCGGTCCGAGCCGGGCGCCCACCAGAAGCCCCTCGACCGGCCCATCTCCTCCGAGGCCACGAACTCGGCGAGCCCGTAGACGACTCCGTCCTCCCCGTCCGCCGGCTCGGCGAGCGCCCGGTCGCCGGTGCCGTCCGCCCCGGTCACCCGCAGCGCGCCGCCCGCCGCGTACGCCACCAGACGCCCGTCCGGCGAGGGTCGCGGGTCCACCACCGGACCCGGCACCGGCAGCTCGCGGGCCGTGCCCGCCCGCAGCTCCGCCGTGAACAGGCGCCCGGAGAGCGCGAACGCCGCCAACTCCGCGGCCCCGTCCACCGCATAGCCCACGATCCCCGCCGAACCCTCCCGGCTGCGCTCCCGCCGGGCCCGCTCCTCCGCCGACAACTCCTCGGCGGCGCCGCCGAGGAGCGCCTCCGGGTCGGCCGCGAGCCGCTCGACCGGTCCGTCCGGACCGCCCGGACCGTCCAGGTCGAGCACCCACAGCCGGTGCGAGCGGTCCGTGCCCGAACCGGACCGCACGAACACCACGCGCCCGCCGTCCGGCGCCACGGTGAACGCGCGCGGTGCGCCGAGGGTGAACCGCTGTGTCCTGGCGTACTGGCGGGGGAACGAGGCCTGCTCGTGCGACGAAGTCATGTGACCGAAACTAGCGTCCGTGCGCCCCCTCATGCCTCCGTACACCGATCGATGCGATGGCACGGATAGTTATGATCCGTAGCGCTAGGTGGGTAAGCATCCATCGGGCACATGCCAACCGAACGTCCGACCGAAGAAACGTCCGACCGAAGAAGTGTGGAGGTGAACCGCCGTGGCACTCTCGATCTCGGTGGTGGTGCTGCTGGCGATCGTCGTCTTCCTGCTGATCCGGAAATCCGGACTCAAGGCCGGTCACGCGGCGATCTGCGCGCTGCTCGGCTTCTATCTGGCGAGCTCGTCCATCGCCCCGTCCATCAGCACCCTCACCACGAACGTGGCGAGCATGATCGGCGGCCTCAAGTTCTGACCTGAAGTTCTGACCTGCCGGTCTTTCCCCGGCCCCGCCTCCCAGGGCCTGTCCGGCGGATCATGGCCGGGTCCGCGACGCCTGGCACGGCACCTCGCCGCGTTGCCGAAGCGCCCCGATAGCTCCGCTATCGAGACGCTCCGGCGCCTTGCGATGCACCGCACCAGACCCCGCGGCCTGTCCGACCCTGATCCGCCGGACAGGCCCTACGCGTCTCGTAGGGTGGGGCCATGACGGTTCTCCCAGCCCGTCGTCTGCTCCTGGTGCACGCGCACCCCGACGACGAGTCGATCAACAACGGCGCGACCATGGCCAAGTACGCGGCCGAGGGCGCCCTCGTGACCCTGGTGACCTGCACCCTGGGCGAGGAGGGCGAGGTCATCCCGCCCGAGCTCGCCCACCTCGCACCCGACCGGGAGGACCGGCTCGGCGCCTTCCGGGTCGGCGAACTCGCCGCCGCCATGAAGGAGCTGGGCGTCACCGACCACCGCTTCCTCGGCGGCCCCGGCCGCTTCCGCGACTCCGGGATGATGGGCGCCGAGCAGAACCGCCGCCCCGGCGCCTTCTGGAACACCGAGGTCGACGCGGCCGCCCCGTACCTCGTCGAGGTGATCCGCGAGACCCGCCCGCAGGTCCTCGTCACCTACGACCCCGACGGCGGCTACGGCCACCCCGACCACATCCAGGCCCACCGGGTCGCCATGCGCGCCGCCGACCTCGCCGCCGACCCCGGCTACCGCCCGGAGCTCGGCCCCGCCCACGCCGTCGCCAAGATCTACTGGAACCGGGTGCCGCGCCCGGTCGCCGAGGCCGGCTTCGCCCGCCTCGCCGCCGAGGGCTCCGTGTTCCCCGCCGACGCCGTCATCGGCGACGTGCCCGGAGTGGTCCCCGAGGAGCGCGTCACCGCCGAGATCGCGGGCGGGGAGGCACACACCGCACGGAAGACCGCGGCCATGGCCGCCCACGCCACCCAAGTCGCCGTCGACGGGCCCTTCTTCGCGCTCTCCAACAACCTCGCGCAGCCGATCTTCACCACCGAGTACTACGAGCTGGTGCGGGGCACCTCCGGTGCGCCCGAGGGCACCCGCGAGACCGACCTGTTCGCGGGTCTCGAAGATACGGAAGGGCTGGACGGTACGGAAGGGCTGGGCGGTACGGAGGAGGTGACGGGCGCATGACCGGATCCGACCTCTCCTCGGGCGCCCGATACGCCTGGTACGCGGTGCTTCTGGTGCTCGGCGTACTCGTCGGTACCGCCGGCTCCCTCGTCCAAGCCGCCTGGTTCCCGGCCGGTTTGCTGCTCGCCCTGCTCGCCTCCGGAGCCGTCTTCTACGGCGCCCGGCGCGCCACCGGCAACCAGCTCGGCGTCGCCGCGGCCGGCGCCGGCTGGCTCGTCGCCATCATCCTGCTGAGCTTCGGACGCCCGGAAGGTGACGGTCTGTTCGGCGGCGGCATCGGCGAGATGGTCTTCCTGCTCGGCGGCATGGCGGTCGCTGTGATGTGCGCCACGATGACCCGCATGGCCCGACCGGGCGCGTGAACAGGCCGACTTGACGCGAGAGTGTCTTGACTTCGGCCGGATTGCCCGTGGCGGATCCACGCCGGGTCGGGTGCGGATCGGCGGCGGCCAGTATGGTGGTGCGCGCCGTCGACCGCCCGGATCACCACGAGCATCAGCAAGAGCGGGCGGCGGAGCCAACCGGGAGATCCTGCTTTGAGTCGTGAAACTGGTCGAGAGACTGACAGTTCGTCCTCCGGCGCCCAGGGGCGCGGCGGGGCCGCGTACCCCTCGGGCACCCCGCCGTACGGTCTGCGCGGCGATCAGGAGGCTGCCCCGGAGAACGGCGCCGCCGCCGGGCCGCCCGAGGAGCCCAAGACCGAGACCACGCTGACCACCCGGATCCGGATCAACATCCCGGGTTCGCGGCCGATCCCGCCCGTGGTGGTCCGCAAGCCGGTCGGTGACGCGGACCGCGCCGCCGGCGCGGCCGAGACCCCGGCGGAGGAGCAGCGGGCCGCCGAGCCGCCGCTGCCCACCCGGCCGGCCCCGGCGCGCCAGGCACCCGCCCCGGCCACCCGCGCCCGTGCGCGAGCCGGAGGCCGCGGCCCCGGCCGAGCCGGGCGCCGGTGGTGCCGGCGAGGAGCGGCCGACCAGCAGCTGGTTCGCGCCGCGCAAGCCGTCCGCGGCCAAGGCCCCCGAGCCGCCGGCCCCGCAGCAGCCCGCCGCCCCCGCCCCGCAGGCCCCGGCCCCGTCGGCGCCCGCCCCGGCCGCCCCCGGCTTCGCGGGCTCCGCAGGCGACGGCGTCCCGTCCGTGGGCAGCACCACCCAGAGCATGCCGGTGGTCACCCCGCTCACCGGCGGCCCGGCACCCACGCCGGCGGGCGGCACCCCGCGCTACGACGGTCCCGTCCCCGGTGACCCCTACTACGGCAACGGCAACCCGCTCTACGACAACGGCCCCGGCCACACCCCGGCCGGCGGCACGCCCGTCGTCGACGCCGCCGCGCCCCCGGCCGGGCCGACCACCGGCCCGGTCACCGGCAGCAGCCCGGTCGCCGGCCCCGACCAGCGCCGGGGCGCCGCGCCGCGCCGGCCCATGGCGCCGCGGATGTCCGACGACACCGCGATCCTCACCCCGCAGCCCCCCGCGCCGGTGCCGCCGGGCGCCGATCCGGGCCACGGTCATGTCTCGGGCTCGACGCTCACCAGCGGCATGCCGGTGGTCCCGCCGGCCGGGCCCGACCTGACCCCGCGCATCCCCGAGCGCGCCGAGCCGGCCGCCGCCGCGCCCCGGAGCGCCGCCAAGCCCGCGCCGAAGCCCGCCCCCGCCCCGGCCAAGAAGGGCCGCTCCAAGCTGGTCCTCGTCGGCGTCGGCGTGGTCGGCCTGGCCGGCGTCGCCTACGGCGCGGGCCTGCTCCTCAACCACTCCGACGTCCCCAAGGGCACGACGGTCCTCGGCGTCGACATCGGCGGCGGTACGAAGGAGGAGGCCGTCGCCAAGCTGGAGGCGGCCCTCGGCAAGCGCGCCCACGCCCCGCTGCAGCTCAACATCGGCGGCGCCAAGGCCGAAATCGCCCCGGACAAGGCGGGCCTCGCCCTGGACGCCCAGGAGACCGTCCGCGCCGCCGCGGGCAGCGACTACAACCCGGTCTCCGTCATCGGCTCCCTCTTCGGCGGTACGCGCGAGGCGAAGCCGGTCTTCCCGGTCGACGACGAGAAGCTCGCCGTCGCCCTCACCGACCTGGCCGGCACCTCCGGCTCGGTCACCGAGGGCACCATCGTCTTCGCCCCGAACAAGGTCACCGCGGTCGAGGGCAAGGCGGGCAAGGGCCTGGACATCCAGCGCTCCATGATCTCGGTCAAGGACGCCTACCGCTCCCAGGTCGAGACCGGCCGGCCCAACACCGTCGAGCTCCCCGTCGTCACCCGCCAGCCCAGCGTCACCAAGGACGAGCTGGACCGGGCGATGGAGGAGTTCGCCCAGCCCGCGATGTCCGACAAGATCACCATCAACGCCGGCACCAAGCACATCGACTTCGGCCCCGCCCGGTCCCTCCCGAAGATCCTCTCCATGAAGGCTGTCGACGGCCGCCTGGTCGAGGTCTACAACAAGCAGGCGATCACCGAGCTCCTCGACGGCGTCTTCGACGGCATCATGATCACCAAGGCCGACGGCACCAAGCACCAGGTCAACGCCGACGACGTCGCCTTCGTGATGCGCGACGCCCTGCGCGGCAAGACCAAGGCCGAGCGCACGAAGACGATCGACCTGAGCGGCGAGGGCTGACGGGCCCGACGTCCCCCGGTCTCTCGTCCGAGGAGCCCCACCTGCGCCCACAGGTGGGGCTCCGAGGCTTCTGCAAGGGCCTTCGGCCGGTGGGGCTCGTGCGGTGGATCCGCACCCGGCCCGCCGCCTAGTTCAGCAGCGCGCGTGCCGCCTTCGCGCGGCGGCGGATGGTTTCCGCGGCGCTCGGTTCGACGGCGTCCATGATGGTCGCGTAGGCCTCCATCTCCGCCGCTCCCGTCAGGAAGTCGCCGCGCTGCACGAGGAGCTCCGCGCGCTCGTAGCGGAGGCGGGCCGGGTGGGAGGGGAGGAGCAGGGAGAGTTCGACGGCCCAGAGGGCGACGTCGGAGCGTTCGGGGCGGGGGGAGGCCCAGGCGCGGATGTTGTTGAGGACGCGCAGCACGATGGCCGGCGGGGTCGCGGGGCGCAGCATCGAGGGGTCGAGGGCCTCGCCGGTGGCGCTCGTGACGATGAGCTCGGCGTCGGTGCCGGTCATCGCGCGGCCGCCGGCGAAGGGGTCGGCGAGGTGCAGCTCCGCGGGGTCGCCGAAGCCGACCACGAAGTGGCCGGGCAGCCCGAGGCCGTACACCGGCGCTCCGGCCCGGCGGGCCACCTCCAGCCACACCACGGACAGCAGGATGGGCAGGCCCCGCCGGGTCCGCAGCACCTCGTGGAGCAGCGAGGACTCCAGCCGCTGGTAGTCCGCGGGCACGCCCTGGAAGCCCTCGCGGCGCCCGAGCAGCTCGGCGAGCGCCGCGACCCACGCGTCGGCGCCGCGGGTCCCGTACGGGACGAGCCCGGCGAGCCGGTCGAGTTCGATCTCGGCCTCGTCGAGGTCGGCCTCGGTGACGTCCGGATCGGCGACGGCGCACAGCAGCAGGCACAGCCGGGCGAGGTCGGGCCGCTCGGACCTGGCCTCCTCGGCGAACTCCCGCCGCCAGTCCGGCATGCGCCCTTCGGTCATGCGCCCGTCCATCGGTAGTGGTGGTAGTGGTGATGGGTGGTGAAGCCCATCCCGTCGTACAGCGCCCGCGCGCCGTGGTTGTCCGACTCCACCTGGAGCCAGGCCGCCGACGCGCCCTCGTCGAGGGCCTTGCGGGCGAGCGCGGTCATGACGGAGCTCGCCAGGCCCCGGCGCCGCTGCTCCGGGTCGACCTCGACCGCCATGAAGCCGGCCCAGCGGCCGTCCACGACGAGGCGCCCGATCGCCGCCGGCACGGCCCCCGCGTTGTCTTCCGTGCCCGGTATGGACGCGAACCACACACTCGGCCCGCCGCCGAGCACCTTCGTGACGTGCGGGCCCGGCTCGCCGAAGCGCTGGTAGCGGCGCAGCCAGGCCTCGTCGAAGCCGCGCCCGACCCGTACCGCCGAGATGGCGGCGTCCAGGTCGCCGATCGGGGCGAGCGCCGCGATCCGCAGCTCGGCGGTGACCTCGCGGGTCCAGCCACGCCGGTCGAGTTCCGCGCTCAGCAGCTCCTGCGTGTCCGCCGCGCCGGTCGCGGTCTGGATGTACGCGGGCAGGCCGCGGGCCGCGTACCAGTCCCGTACCCGCTCGAGCGCGGCGTCGAGCGGGAGGCCCGGATCGCCCAGCGGCAGCACGGAGTTGGCCCGGCGGGTGAATCCGGCGGCGGCCCGCAGGGTCCACTCGCCGAGCGGCTCGCTCTCCAGCGGCGGCCAGGCGCGCGCGGCGGCGCGGGCGAGCTCGGGGAAGCCGGCCGCGGGACCCCGGCGGCGGGCCGGGGCGGCGGGGACGGTCTTGCCGGCGACGAGGGCGGATTCCGCGATCCGGACGGCCTCGCCGGTCCTGCGTGTGATCAGCAGCACACCCGCGTCCCATGATGTGAGAACCCCGACCGCGTCGGTGAACTTCTCACCCGGGGCGGCCGACTCCGTCACGTACCGAACAGAGACGCGTTTTCCCACGTCAGCCGCCGTAATGCGGACCTCGAGCCGTCCTCCACCGGTGAATTCCACAGCTTCTGCGCCCCTCCTGTTCGGATCGTCCCCAAGAACGGAGATACTAGGGGCGGGCATCGACGACACCGCGCTCCCGCGCAGACCAGCCCTATCGAGGAGGAACGACAGCGTGACCTACGTCATCGCGCAGCCTTGTGTCGACGTCAAGGACAAGGCGTGCATCGAGGAGTGCCCCGTCGACTGCATCTACGAGGGCCAGCGGTCCTTGTACATCCACCCGGACGAGTGCGTCGACTGTGGGGCCTGTGAGCCGGTGTGTCCGGTAGAGGCGATCTTCTACGAGGACGACACCCCGGAGGAGTGGAAGGACTACTACAAGGCGAACGTCGAGTTCTTCGACGAGCTCGGCTCGCCCGGTGGCGCCTCCAAGCTCGGCCTGATCGAGCGCGACCACCCCTTCATCGCCGCCCTGCCTCCGCAGAACGGCTGATCGGACGATCACCACTGATCCACCACCCTCGGTCCCGTACGGCGTCGCCGCCGCTGTACGGGACCGTTGTGTTCTCCGTACGTACGAGGAAGTGAGCCCCACCGTGAGCGCCCCCGTCTCTTCGCGCCTGCCCGTCTTCCCCTGGGACAAGCTGGAGCCCTACAAGGCGACCGCCGCCGCCCACCCGGACGGCATCGTGGACCTGTCCGTGGGCACCCCGGTCGACCCGGTCCCCGCGCTGATCCAGGAGGCCCTGGTGGCGGCGGCGGACTCGCCGGGCTATCCCACGGTGTGGGGCACGGCCGCGCTGCGCGACGCGATCAGCGGCTGGTGCGAGCGGCGCCTGGGCGCGGTCGGCTTCGCCCACGAGAACGTGCTGCCGGTGGTCGGCTCCAAGGAGCTGGTGGCCTGGCTGCCGACCCAGCTGGGGCTCGGGGCGGGTGACGTCGTGGCGTACCCGCGGCTCGCCTACCCGACGTACGAGGTGGGCGCGCGGCTGTGCGGCGCGACCCCCGTCGTCTACGACGACCCGACGGTGGACCTGGACCCGGCCGGTCTGAAGCTGCTGTGGCTCAACTCCCCGTCCAATCCGACCGGCAAGGTGCTCGGCAAGGACGAGCTGGCCCGGATCGTGGCGTGGGCGCGCGAGCACGGCGTGCTCGTCTTCTCCGACGAGTGCTACCTGGAGCTGGGCTGGGAGGCCGAGCCGGTCTCCGTCCTGCACCCGGACGTCTGCGGTGGCTCGTACGAGGGGATCGTCGCCGTCCACTCGCTGTCCAAGCGCTCCAACCTGGCGGGCTACCGCGCGGCGTTCGTCGCCGGCGACGCGGCGGTCCTCGGCGAGCTGCTGCAGATCCGCAAGCACGGCGGCATGATGACCGCCGCGCCGGTGCAGGCCGCGACGGTGGCCGCGCTCGGCGACGACGCGCACGTGGCGGAGCAGCGCGAGCGGTACGCGGCGCGGCGCGCGGCGCTGCGGACGGCCCTGGAGGCGCACGGCTTCCGGGTCGAGCACAGCGAGGCCAGCCTGTACCTGTGGGTGACGCGGGACGAGCCGTGCTGGGAGACGGTGGCGTACCTGGCGGAGAAGGGCATCCTGGTGGCGCCCGGCGACTTCTACGGCGAGGCCGGGGAGCGGTTCGTGCGGGTGGCGTTCACGGCGACCGACGAGCGGGTCGAGGCGGCCGTGAAGCGGCTGGGCTGACGGCGCCGAAAGCGTGGCGAAGGCCCCGGAGAGCAGTGCTCTCCGGGGCCTTCGGGTGTGCGGCGACGGTGCGCCCGTGGCCGGGGTCAGCCGCCGATCGGCAGGCCGCCCATCAGCTGGCCGGTGGGCAGGCCGCCGAGCGCGCCGCCCGTCGGGGCCTCGGCCTTCTCGGTGACGGCGCCCGTGGTCTGGCCGACGGTGTCGGTCGCCTGGCCGGTGGCGCCGGTGACCTTCTGCGCGGCGGGCACCTTGTTCGCGACGCCGGTCGCGGTCTCGGTCGCGGTGCCGAGGGCGCCCTCGGCACCGGCCTTGTCCAGGGAGGTCAGACCCGTCAGCGCGCCGGCCGGCGCGAGCGACGGTTCCGCGGCGCTCGCGGTGCCGGCCGCCGCGACCACGGGGGCTGCTCCGGCCGCGACGATCAGGGCGGCGCGGGCGATCCGACGGGTCAGGGGGAGGGACATGGTGCTCCTTCGACGAGAGGACGTGTACGCGGTGACAACCGGCCCCGGGGCGGGGGAGGTTGCGGACGCCGAAGGTAAAGACTGGGTAATGCGTACGATTGTCGGGCGGGGAGGAAACCGGACGAAGGTGGCCGGACGGACGTAGCTGCTGAACCGTCACTCCCCTTGCACCGCAAGGATCTTGCAGAGGCGGGGTGGGGGTCGGGGGCGGCTCGCTCAAGCACTCGGCGCCGCGCCGACCGCATGACACGTCCGGGGGACCGGTCGTACGGGCGAGCGATGGGGGAGCAGGTGCGGTGCGGGGTGTCGGGTGCCCGCTTCCTTCCGAGCGGCCGGCGTGCCGGTAGCGGGCTTGCCGGGAGGCACCGGCAGACCGCGCCCGTGGCGTGGCCCGGGGCGCCTGCCAGGCGTCGGCCGACGGGCCCTGCGCCGGACCGGGGCCCGGCGTCAGCGGCCCCGGCTGCCTTCGGCGGGTCAGCGGGCCAGGCGGAGCCGGACCGTCGAGCCGTCCGTGGAGCGGGAGCCGGCCGGGGTCCAGTCGCCCGAGGCGTCGTCCGCGATCCAGGTGCGGTCGCCGTAGGAGACCTCCGCGATGCGGAGGTCGTCGGCGCGGGCGACCGCCCACTGGGCGAGTTCCCAGCCGCGCTGGTCGCGCTGGGCGCCGGTGGGGCGGACCGGGACGGAGAGCTCCACGGCCGGCGGGACGGCCGCGGCTGCACCCGCGGCGCCGGCGCCCGCAGTGACGCCCTTGGGGGCGGTCTCCTCGCCGAAGGCGCGAATCAGCTCGGCGCGGACCCGGGAGGGATCGCCGGGGCGGCCCTCCTGGACGTCCGCCGTGCAGGCGAGCGCGGCCGGGGCGCGGCCGGTGAGGGCCGCCGAGAGGAGCGTGGCGTCCGGCTCGTGCTTCGCGTACGCCTGCGGGAAACCGCTGCGCTGCACCTTCTGCGCCGCCACCGTCAGCGGCAGCCGCGAATAGCCCGGAACCTTCTCCAGACCTTCGTAGAACTTCCCCGACGAGTACACGGGGTCGAGGATCTGCTCCGGCGTGCCCCAGCCCATCGACGGGCGCTGCTGGAACAGCCCGAGCGAGTCGCGGTCGCCGTGCTCGATGTTCCGCAGCCCCGATTCCTGCAGCGCGGTCGCGAGCGCGATCGTGACCGCGCGCTCCGGGAGCCCCCGGCCGGTGCCCACGGCCGCGATCGTCGCGGCGTTCGACGCCTGCTCCGGGGTGAATTCGTACCGGTTCGACCCGCTTCCGATGGTGCACCGGGGCGCACCCTTGCTGCCCGTGACGTAGTGCACCGTCACGTACGCGACCAGGCCGAGGAGCACGGCGAGGCCCGCCGTGAACCGGACGGCGCGGCCGTGGCGGGCGGGACGGGAGGGGCGGGTGGGCTCGGACACGCGCCCCACCGTACTGGAGGCCGCGTTAGGGTCGACACATGGCTGACACCGCTGCTTCGGAACCCGCTCAGGCCCCCTCGACGGCCCCTTCGACGGCCCCCGCTCCGGCGCCCTCGCTGGACCTCTCGCTCGACGGCGCCGCGCTGACCGCCGCCCTGGTCGACATCCCCTCCGTCAGCGGAACCGAGCAGCCGCTCGCCGACGCGATCGAGCGCGCCCTGCGCGGCCTGCCCCACCTCACCGTCGACCGCCACGGCAACAACGTGGTGGCCCGCACCAACCTCGGCCACCCCGAGCGCGTCGTCCTCGCCGGACACATCGACACCGTGCCGATCGCCGACAACGTGCCCTCCCGGCTCGATCAGGACGGCGTCCTGTGGGGCTGCGGCACCTCCGACATGAAGTCGGGCGTCGCCGTCCAGCTGCGGATCGCCGCCACCGTCCCCGCGCCCAACCGCGACCTCACCTTCGTCTTCTACGACAACGAGGAGGTCGCCGCCCACCTCAACGGCCTCGGCAAGATCGCCGACGCGCACCCCGACTGGCTCGCCGGCGACTTCGCCGTGCTCCTGGAGCCCTCCTTCGGGCAGGTCGAGGGCGGCTGCCAGGGCACGCTGCGGGTCAAGCTGCACACGGCCGGTGAGCGGGCCCACTCCGCGCGCTCCTGGATGGGCGCCAACGCCATCCACGCCGCCGCCCCGATCCTGGCCCGGCTCGCCGCGTACGAGCCGCGCAAGCCGGTCATCGACGGCCTGGAGTACCACGAGGGCCTCAACGCGGTCGGCATCGAGGGCGGCGTCGCCACCAACGTCATCCCCGACGAGTGCGTGGTCACCGTCAACTACCGCTTCGCCCCCGACCTCTCGATCGCCCAGGCCCTCGCCCACGTCCACGAGGTCTTCGCGGACTGCGGCGTCACGTCGATCGAGGTCGACGACGAGAGCCCGGGCGCGCTGCCCGGTCTCTCCCACCCGGCCGCCGCGGCCTTCATGAAGGCGGTCGGCGGCAGCGCCATGCCCAAGTTCGGCTGGACCGACGTCGCCCGCTTCAGCGCGCTCGGCGTCCCCGCCGTCAACTACGGGCCGGGCGACCCGCTCTACGCGCACAAGCGCGACGAGCACGTGCACGTCGAGAGGATCCACCACTGCGAGGCGCGGCTCCGCGACTGGCTGACGGAATGATTCCCGATGATTCCCGTAATTCCGCTTTTCGTCACCTCCGTGGACCTACCCTGACCGGACCGGAAGATCAACGCCGGTCGATCGATGGAACGTCGATCAGTGGAACGGTGAGAGGAGCAGGCCATGGGCGTACCCGAAGAGCCGAAGAAGCTCGAGGAACAGCGGCTGGGACCGGTGATCAGGCGCCGTGACCAGGTGCAGGCCGGCACCACGGACCAGCGGCTGCTCGACACCGAGGGCGACTCGGAGTGGGTGCACACCGACCCCTGGCGGGTCATGCGGATCCAGTCCGAGTTCGTCGAGGGCTTCGGCGCGCTCGCCGAACTGCCCAGCGCCATCAGCGTGTTCGGCTCGGCCCGCACCAAGCCGGACTCGCCCGAGTACGCGGCGGGCGTCCGGCTCGGCCGCGCCCTCGTCGAGGCCGGCTTCGCGGTGATCACCGGCGGCGGCCCCGGCGCCATGGAGGCCGCCAACCGCGGCGCCCGGGAGGCCAAGGGCATCTCGGTCGGCCTCGGTATCGAGCTGCCCTTCGAGCAGGGCCTCAACCCGCACGTCGACATCGGCGTGAACTTCCGCTACTTCTTCGTCCGCAAGACGATGTTCGTGAAGTACGCGCAGGGCTTCGTGGTCCTGCCCGGCGGACTCGGCACCCTCGACGAGCTCTTCGAGGCGCTCACCCTCGTCCAGACCCGCAAGGTCACCCGCTTCCCGATCGTGCTCTTCGGTACGGAGTACTGGGGCGGGCTCGTCGACTGGCTGCGCGACTCCGTCGTCGCCGGCGGCAAGGCGTCCGAGCAGGACCTGCTGCTCTTCCACGTCACGGACGACGTGGACGAGGCGGTGGCGCTGGTGAGCAAGGAGGTCGGGCGCTAGGGCCCGTACGGTTCTGAGCGGGGGCGCCTCTGTGGCGCCCCTTGGCCCGCCCGCCTACGCCAGCCCCCGCCGGGCCACCGCAGGCTCCCGGTGCCCCGCGATGGTCGCCACCATGTCGAGCACCTGCCGCGTCTCCGCCACCTCGTGCACCCGGTACACCCGCGCCCCCAGCCACGCCGACACCGCCGTCGTCGCCAGAGTGCCGAGCACCCGCTCCTTCACCGGCCGGTCCAGCGTCTCGCCGACGAAGTCCTTGTTGGACAGCGAGACGAGCACCGGCCAGCCGGTCTCCGTCATCTCGCCGAGCCGGCGGGTCGCCTCCAGGCTGTGCCGGGTGTTCTTCCCGAAGTCGTGGCCCGGGTCGATCATGATCCCGTCGCGCCGCACGCCCAGCGCCACGGCCCGCTCCGCGAGCCCGACCGTGACCCGCAGGATGTCGGCCATCACGTCCTCGTACGCGACCCGGTGCGGCCGGGTCCGCGGCTCCGCGCCGCCCGCGTGCGTGCACACCAGGCCCGCGCCGTACTTCGCCGCCACCTCCGCGAGCCGCGGGTCGACCCCGCCCCACGCGTCGTTCAGGAGGTCCGCGCCGGCCTCGCAGACCGCCTCGCCGACGTCCGCCCGCCAGGTGTCCACGCTGATCACCACGTCCGGGTGCCGGCGCCGCACCTCGGCCACGAAGCCGACCGTGCGCCGCGCCTCCTCCTCGGCCGTGACCTCCTCGCCGGGGCCCGCCTTGACCCCGCCGATGTCGATGATCGCCGCGCCCTCGGCCACGGCCTGCTCGACCCGCGCGAGCGCAGGCTCGTCCCGGAAGGTGGCCCCCTGGTCGTAGAAGGAGTCCGGGGTCCGGTTCACGATCGCCATGATCACCGGCTCGTGCGGCCCGAATTCACGCCGTCCCAAGCGGAGCATCCCTTTTGTCCTCCCTCGCGTCCGTTCGCCTGCGACCCTAACCGTCGGTGGCGCATGGCACGATCGGCACCGGACGTTTTCCACGCGGGGAAACACGCTCGGGGAAAGGCGCGCAGGTGTTCTGGTTTCTGCTGATCACGATGGTCGTGGTCGTCGCGGCGGTCACCCTGGCGGTGGTCGGGGGCGGCGACAGCGAGGTGCTGCCCGAGGCGGCGCCGCAGCAGCTGGTCGATCCGCTGCCCGCGAGCCGCCCGGCCGACCAGGCCGACGTCGAGGCGCTGCGCCTGCCGGTCGCCCCCCGGGGCTATCGGATGGCGGACGTCGACGACGTCCTCGGTCGGCTCGGCGCCGAGCTCGCCGAGCGGGACGCCCGGATCGCCGAGCTCGAGGCCGCGCTCGCCGGGGCCCGCTCGCGCGGCGCGCAGGGCGGCGAGCAGGGCGGTACGGAGGGCGAGGGAGGCGAGGGCGCGTGAGCGAGGGCACGGCGATCCCCGGGCCCGACGGCCTGCTGCGCTGCCCCTGGGGCCTGTCCACCGAGGACTACGTGGCGTACCACGACGAGGAGTGGGGCCGCCCGGTCCACGGCGACGACGCGCTCTTCGAGCGGCTCTGCCTGGAGGCCTTCCAGTCCGGCCTGTCGTGGATCACGATCCTGCGCCGCCGGGAGGGCTTCCGGAAGGCCTTCGCGGGCTTCCGGATCGCCGAGGTGGCCCGGTTCACCGACGCCGACCGGGAGCGGCTGCTCGCCGACGAGGGCATCATCCGCAACCGCGCCAAGATCGACGCCACCCTCGCCAACGCGAAGGTGCTCGCCGGCTGGGACGCCGGCGAGCTCGACACGCTGATCTGGTCGTACGCGCCGGACCCGGCGACCCGCCCGGCCCCGGCCGTGATCTCCGAGGTCCCGGCGGTCACGGACGAGTCCACGGCCCTGTCGAAGGACCTGAAGAAGCGCGGTCTGCGCTTCATCGGCCCGACCACGGCGTACGCGCTGATGCAGGCCTGCGGCCTGGTCGACGACCATGTCGAGGGCTGCGTCGCGCGCGGCGCCGGGCGCCCGGCCGTACGGAAGGCCGGGCCTGCCGACGGGCCTGCCGACGGTCCTACCGGCCGAGGTACTTCGGCTTCTCCTTCGCGATGAAGGCCTGCACCGCGATGGTGTGATCCGCCGAGGCGCCGGCCTTCGTCTGGAGCTCGTCCTCCTTCTCCAGGGCCTCGGCGAGCGAGTGGTCGGCGCCGTAGGCCATGGACTCCTTCAGGGCCGCGTAGGCGACGGTCGGGCCCTCGGCGAGGCTGCGGGCCAGCTTCCCGGCCTCCTCGGCGAGCGACTCGCCCGGCACCAGCCTGTTCACGATGCCCAGCTCGTACGCCTCCTGGGCGCTGATCGAGCGGGGGAAGAGCAGCAGGTCGGCGGCGCGGCTCTGGCCGATCAGCCGGGGCAGCGTCCACGACATGCCCGAGTCGGCGGTGAGCGCCACGCCGGCGAAGGAGGTGTTGAAGGAGGCGTGCTCGGCGACGATCCGGTAGTCCGCCGCGAGCGCGAAGCCGAAGCCCGCGCCGGCCGCGACGCCGTTCACGGCCGCGACGACCGGCTTGGCCATCCCGGCGAGCGCCTTCGTGATCGGGTTGTAGTGGTCGCGCACCGTGTTCATGGTGTGCTGCGTGCCGGACTCCTTGTCCTGCAGGAGCAGGCCCACGTGCTCCTTGAGGTCCTGGCCCACGCAGAACGCGCGGTCGCCGGCCGCCGTGAGCAGCACCGCCCGGACCGCCGGGTCGGCGGCGGCCGCCTCGGCCGCGTCGCGCAGGGCGACCTTGGCCGCCACGTTCATCGCGTTCATCGCCTCGGGGCGGTTGATCGTGATGGTGGCGAGTCCGTCGCTCACTTCGTACAGCACCGTGTCGGCCATCGGGATCCCTTCGCGTCTTCGCGTCTCTGACGCAGCTCAGCATGGCGGAGATCACGGGGTGATCGCCCGGTCCGCACATGTGAGCTGTGTCAAAGACGGCGGCGAAGTATCGCAGGTGGATCGGCGAAATATGCGGCTTTGTGAAAGCGCGTTGCGGAAGCGATGCCTGCTGATGTTGGTCATCGGGTCCTGTGATGCGGGATAATGACCGGGAAGCAATCGTGTTCGATGCTGACGATGAGCTGGTTTTGCGGAAGGGGAACGAGCATGGCGGCCATGAAGCCGCGGACGGGTGACGGCCCGCTCGAGGTGACCAAGGAGGGGCGGGGCATCGTCATGCGCGTTCCGCTCGAAGGCGGCGGCCGGCTCGTCGTCGAGCTGACCCCGGACGAGGCGAAGGCACTCGGCGACGCCCTGAAGGACGTCGTCGGCTGACGCCCCCGTAGCGTTTTTCCCGCTTCTGCCCCGGTACGGTACCCACCGCACCGGGGCAGTGGTGTGTCGGGGGTCGGTACGGGGCCGCGGCCGTCCGGGGGGCTTGAAGGCCGCCGCTCAGGCTCAGGCGCCGCGGCGGACCGCGCACAGCAGGCCGTCGCCCACCGGCAGCAGCGTGGGCAGCAGCTCACGGCTCTCGCGCACCGTCCGCAGCAGTTCCCGTATCCGCTGCACCTCGGCCGGCTGGGCCGCCGAGTCCACCGTACGGCCGTCCGCGAAGACGCCCTCGAAGCAGACCAGACCGCCCGGGCGCAGCAGGCGCAACGATTCAGCGAGGTAGTCGAGCAGCTCAAGACGGTCGCCGTCGCAGAAGACGAGGTCGTATCCGCCGTCCGCGAGCCGCGGCAGCACGTCGAGCGCGCGGCCGGGGATGAACCGGGCCCGGTTGCCCGCGAAACCCGCCGCGCGGAACGCCGCCTTCGCGTGCGCCTGGCGCTCCGGCTCGACGTCGACCGTGGTCAGCACCCCGTCCGGGCGCATCCCGAGGAGCAGATAGATCCCGGAGACCCCGGTGCCCGTGCCGATCTCCGCCACCGCCTTGGCGTCCGCCGTCGCGGCCAGCAGGCGCAGGGCGGCGCCGGTGCCCGAAGACACCGAGGGGAGCCCCGCCTCCCGGGCCCGGTCGCGGGCCCAGCGCAGCGCTTCGTCCTCGGCGACATAGGCGTCGGCGAACGCCAAACTCGTCTGCCGGTTGGCGGTAATGGCCCTCTCCTGTCCCCGTCTTGGACGTCGTGGTCGACTCAGGCGTCGACTGTATCCGCTGCGCGCGGGAACCCGCAGATGGGACCGCGCGTTCCTACTGACGGGAAGCGAGCGGGACGGCGACACGAGCCCGTCCCAAATTCGCGTAAAGATTCTTATCCGGAGCTAACGGGCGAGGTGGCTATGGTAGGGGCTCCACTGGACACCACCAGAGCCGACAGGGGAGGTGCGGCTGCGCCTGTGGATCGGAGAGGAGTGCTGCGGCGCCTTCTCGGGTCGGCGGGTGAGCCGAAATCCGTGACCGACACCGCTGACACCATCCGCCGCACTGCTACCGCACCCACCACCGCGACCTTCGCATCGGATGCGGAATCGCAGGCGTGGACTCCGCCCAGCTGGGAGGAGATCGTCAGCACGCACAGCGCCCGGGTCTACCGGCTCGCCTACCGCCTGACCGGAAACCAGCACGACGCCGAGGACCTCACCCAGGAGGTCTTCGTCCGGGTCTTCCGCTCGCTGTCGTCGTACACGCCCGGCACCTTCGAGGGCTGGCTGCACCGGATCACCACCAACCTGTTCCTGGACATGGTCCGCCGCAAGCAGCGGATCCGCTTCGACGCGCTCGCCGACGACGCCGCCGAGCGGCTGCCGAGCCGCGAGCCGTCCCCGCAGCAGGCGTTCAACGACACCCACTTCGACGCCGACGTGCAGCAGGCCCTGGACACCCTCGCGCCCGAGTTCCGGGCCGCGGTCGTGCTCTGCGACATCGAGGGCCTGTCGTACGAGGAGATCGCCGCGACCCTCGGCGTGAAGCTCGGCACCGTCCGCAGCCGCATCCACCGCGGCCGCTCCCACCTGCGCAAGGCGCTCAAGCACCGCTCGCCCGAGGCGCGCGCGGAGCGGGCCCTCGCCGCCGTCGGATGGGAGGGCGGAACAGCGTGAGCGGTACCCGTCCGTCCGCGACCCCCGAGGAGCAGCGACTCGCGGAACACCATCTCGGGGACCGGCTCGCCGCGCTCGTCGACGGCGAGCTCGGTCATGACGCCCGCGAGCGGGTCCTCGCCCATCTCGCCACCTGCGCGCGCTGCAAGGCCGAGGCCGACGCCCAGCGCACCCTGAAGAGCGTCTTCGCCTCCTCCGCGCCCCCCGCCCCCTCAGAGGGGCTGCTCGCGCGGCTCCAGGGGCTGCCGGGGGGACCGCCTGACCAGGGGGGACCCTTCGACGACCTGCTGCGGGGCGGCGGCGTGCGCGCCGACGGCTTCGCCACCGCGCGGCCCGTCACCCCCGACAGCGGCTTCCCCATCCACGCGGTCGGCGACCGGTCCGCCGGGCGGGGACGGCGCTTCGCCTTCGCCGCTGCCAGCGCGGTCTCGTTCGCCGCGATCGCGCTGAGCAGCACCCTGTCGATCGACGCCCCGCGCGGCGGCCAGGGCACCGGCAGCAACATCACCCCGCTGCGGGCGCCCTCGACCTTCGCCTCCGGCTCGCGCCGCGAGGCGACCCCGGAGGCCGCGCCTCCGACGGTCATCCCGGCCCGCCTCGAACTGGCCCCGTTCGTCCGCCCGATGAGCCCGGCACTCCGGCTGTCCTACGCGCCGGGGCTGCCCACCGGCTCCCCGACGCCGACCCCCACCCCCGGGCCCTCCCACCCCTGACCCGCGACCTGGTTGAATCCAACCTGGTTGAATCCAGGGGGCAGGGGCGCGCCGCCCGGCGACACGGGCGGCGCGGACAGGGCTTTGTTGCGGGGAGAGCATGAAGAACGGGAAGCCGACTTGGTGGAGCCGGCCGTCGACCACCACACCGACGGCCCCCGCCGCACCGCCCGAAGGGGCGGACGACGCCGACTTCACCCTCGCGGCTCCGGCGGTACCGCCGGCCGCCCCGGCCTCGGAACCGGCCGCCGAGCCGGCGCCTGAGCCCGTACCCGTACCCGTACCGGTACCGGTCCAGGAGACCGGGCCCGCGCCGGAAGCCGCGCCCGCGCCCGAGCCCGTATCGGCTCCGGCACCCGCTCAGGCGCCGGCGCCGCAGCAGCCGCTGCACGCCCCCGACCCGTACCGGACGCCGCCCTACGGCGAGCCGGGCCCGTGGGCGCCCGCGCCCCCGGTCCAGCCGCCCGCGCCGATGCCGGCGCCCGCGCCCGCGCCCGCGCCCGCGCCCCCCATGGCGGCGCCGGCGCCCGTGCCCGCGTACGACCCGTGGGGCGCCCAGCCGCTCGCGGTCGAGGGCAAGGCGCCCCGCAAGCCCCGGCGCGGCCTCGCGCTGGTCGGCGCGCTCGCCTTCGCGCTCGTCACCGGTGTGGTCGGCGGCGGCGTCGGCGCGTACGTCGAGCGCAACGGCGGCCTCAGCACCGTCGAACTCCCGCAGGCCGGCCCCGGCGACACCGCCCGCGCCCCCGGCAGCGTCGCCGGGATCGCCGCCAGCGCCCTGCCCAGCGTCGTCACCATCCACGTCAGCGGCAGCGGCTCCTCCGGCACCGGCACCGGCTTCGTGCTCGACACCCGCGGCCACATCCTCACCAACAACCACGTGGTGGACGCGGCGGCCTCCTCCGGCGAGATCTCCGTCACCTTCAGCAACGGCGAGACCGCCCGCGCCAAGCTCATCGGCCGCGACAGCGGCTACGACCTCGCCGTGATCCAGGTCCGCGGCGTCTCCGGCCTCAAGCCGCTCGCGCTCGGCAACTCCGACAGCGTCCGCGTCGGCGACCCGGTCGTCGCCATCGGCGCCCCCTTCGACCTCTCCAACACGGTCACCTCCGGCATCATCAGCGCCAAGGAGCGGCCCATCACCGCGGGCGGCGAGAAGGGCGACGGCAGCGACGTCAGCTATGTCGACGCCCTCCAGACCGACGCGCCGATAAACCCCGGCAACTCCGGCGGCCCGCTGGTCGACGGACAGGGCCGGGTCATCGGCATCAACAGCGCCATCCGGGCCGCCGGCGGCGGCTCCGGCGGCGAGGGCGGCGGCCAGTCCGGCTCCATCGGCCTCGGCTTCGCCATCCCCATCAACCAGGGCAAGCGGGTCGCCGAGGAGCTCATCAACACCGGCAAGGCCACCCACCCGGTCATCGGCGTCAGCCTCGACATGGCCTACACCGGCGACGGCGCCCGGGTCGGTGACAAGGGCAAGGGCAACACCCCCTCGGTCACCGCCGGCGGCCCCGCCGACAAGGCCGGCATCCGCCCCGGCGACGTCATCACCAAGGTCGACGGCCAGCGCGTCCACAGCGGCGAGGAGCTGATCGTGAAGATCCGCTCGCACCGCCCCGGCGACAAGCTGAAGCTGACCCTGACCCGTAACGGCAAAGAGCAGACAAAGACCTTGACCCTGGGCTCCTCCACCGGCACCTGAGACCGGCACCTGAGGGCAGCCGAGGGACCGCCCAGTGGCCATGTGGAGGACACCACGCTGTACCCGCCGGACAGTTTCGGCGGGTACCGTGGAGCGGGCCGCCCGGGACCGGCGAGAAGGAGCTACAGGGTGTTCAGCGACATAGGCGCACTCGAGCTGGTGACGCTCGTGGTGCTCGCCGTGCTCATCTTCGGACCCGACAAGCTGCCGAAGGTGATCCAGGACGTCTCCCGGTTCATCCGCAAGGTCCGCGAGTTCTCCGACAGCGCCAAGGCGGACATCCGCAGCGAGCTCGGCCCGGAGTTCAAGGACTTCGAGTTCGAGGACCTCAACCCCAAGAACTTCATCCGCAAGCAGCTCGCGGAGAACGAGGACTTCAAGGAGCTCAACGAGCTCCGCTCGACCTTCGACCTCAAGAAGGAGATGAACGAGGTCGCCGACGCGGTCCACGGCCGCGAGTCCCAGCCCTCCTCCTCGTCTTCCTCGTCCGCTCCCGCGGTCACCAGCGGCAAGCCGGACCTCCTGAAGAAGCAGGACAAGCCGGACAACGCCGAGCGTCCGCCGTACGACTACGACGCGACCTGACGGGCGAGTCGACGGGCGCCTGACGCGCCGTCCCACCGGCGCCGACGACGCCCTGTCACCGAACCACCCCGCAGCGGTGGCTATCCTCCCTCTGTTGACTGAACGAGGAGGCGGCCGAGATGAAGACGACGAGTCGGGTGGAAGCCGACGGCTTTCTGCGCGCACCCTTCGCCTGGTACGGGCTCGACGAGGCGTTCACCGGACCGCGCCGGCTGATGCAGATCGGCACGGCGGCGGACGGCACCGTGCAGCACGGCTCCATGGGCCACGGTGACGAGCCGTCGATAAAGTCCGAGGCCGGCGGGGCGGGTACGGAGAAGGAGCGCTTCGCGGTCGTCGTGACGGTCGCCGCCAACCCCGTGCGCCGCACCGGCGACGGCACCGGCGTCCTGGACGCCACCACGGTCTCCTCGGCGGCCTGGCTGGCCGGCTCGGGCCTCCTGGCCCACACCTGGCCCGCGCAGCTCGACCACGCCCTGCGCGACAACTGGCTCGACCAGCAGACCGAGACCGCCTTCGAACTCGCCGACGACCTCGACGGGCCCGCCTGGACCGCGCTCTCGCTGCCCGTGGACGGCGTCCCCGTGCCCTTCCACTACCGCGAGTCCGAGTTCGGCTGGGTCCTCGCCGGCTCGGCGGACGGCGTCCACATCGGCGCGTACGGGCGGGGCATGAGCGCGTACGGGCTCGGGTTCGCGCGGGTCAAGGACCTGGGCGCGTACGCCTGACGGAGCCCCGGCAACGCCGAAGGGCGCCCCGCGACTCGCGCGGGGCGCCCTTCGGCGTACGTACCGTCACACGCTCAGAACTTGTTCCGCGGCGTGATGCCCAGGCTCATGCCCGACAGACCGCGCTGGCGGCCGCCCAGCTTGCCCGCGATGGTGCGCAGGGCCGCGCCGGCCGGGGAGTCGGGGTCGGCCAGGACGACCGGCCTGCCCTCGTCGCCGCCCTCGCGCAGGCGCACGTCGATCGGGATCGAGCCGAGCACCGGGACAGTCGCGCCGGTGGTCTTGGTCAGGCCGTCGGCGACCTTCTGTCCGCCGCCCGTGCCGAACACGTCGACCATCTCGTCGCAGTGCGGACACGGCAGGCCCGCCATGTTCTCGACCACGCCGACGATCTTCTGGTGGGTCTGCACGGCGATCGCGCCGGCCCGCTCGGCGACCTCGGCCGCTGCCTGCTGCGGGGTGGTGACGACCAGGATCTCCGCGTTCGGCACCAGCTGGGCCACGGAGATCGCGATGTCGCCGGTGCCCGGCGGCAGGTCGAGGAGCAGGACGTCCAGGTCGCCCCAGTACACGTCCGCGAGGAACTGCTGGAGCGCGCGGTGCAGCATCGGGCCGCGCCACACCACCGGCGCGTTGCCCGGGGTGAACATGCCGATGGAGATGACCTTCACGCCGTTCGCCGACGGCGGCATGATCATGTTCTCGACCTGGGTGGGCTTGCCGTCCACGCCCAGCATGCGCGGCACGCTGTGGCCGTAGATGTCGGCGTCCACGACACCGACCTTCAGACCGTCGGCGGCCATCGCCGCCGCCAGGTTGACCGTCACCGAGGACTTGCCGACGCCGCCCTTGCCGGACGCCACCGCGTAGACCCGGGTCAGCGAGCCCGGCTTGGCGAACGGGACCTCGCGCTCGGCGGTGGTGCCGCGCAGCGCCGCCGCGAGCTCCTTGCGCTGCTCGTCGCTCATCACGTCCAGGGAGACGTCGACGCCGGTGACGCCCTCGACCCGGGAGACGGCGTCCGTCACGCGCTGGGTGATCGTCTCGCGCATAGGGCAGCCGGAGACCGTGAGGTAGACCGTCACGGCGACCGTGCCGTCGTCACCGATCTCCACCGACTTCACCATGCCGAGCTCGGTGATCGGCTTGTTGATCTCGGGGTCGTTCACCGTCGCCAGTGCTTCGCGCACCGCGTCTTCCATAGCCATAGAGAGATGGTACGGCGACGACCACCGGCTCATGAAAGGGCTGTCAACGGTCGGGTACGTCACTCCCGTGCGGACCGCCGTCCGGGAATAGATCCCGCCGGTCGTCCCGCCGGTCGTCGCGCCGGTCCCCGTCCCGCTGCTCCAGGTCCTTCAGCAGGTCCTGGAGCTCCGAGCGCATCCAGTCGCGGGTGGCCACCTCGCCCAGACCCATCCGCAGCGCCGCGATCTCCCGGGTCAGGTACTCGGTGTCGGCGATCGAGCGCTCGTTCTGCTTGCGGTCCTGCTCCAGGTTGACCCGGTCCCGGTCGTCCTGCCGGTTCTGCGCGAGCAGGATCAGCGGCGCCGCGTACGAGGCCTGGAGGGACAGGGCGAGCGTCAGGAAGATGAAGGGGTACTCGTCGAACTTCAGCGGCGCCGGCGCGAAGACGTTCCACCCGATCCAGACGACGACCGTCAGGGTCATCCAGACCAGGAACCGGCCCGTCCCCAGGAAGCGGGCGATCCGCTCCGAGAGGCGCCCGAAGGCCTCGGGGTCGTACTCCGGCAGCAGCCGGGTCCGCCGCTCGCGCGGCAGGTCGAGCCGGATCCGGGGCAGCGCGCGCTCCCGCTCCCCCCGTTCCCGGTCGCGCTCGCGGTCCCGCTCCTGCGCGCGCTCAGCCACCGCCCACCCCCTCCTCGTGGAACTCGGTCTCGCGCCAGTCGTCCGGCAGCAGGTGGTCGAGCACGTCGTCCACGGTCACCGCGCCGAGCAGCGAACCGCTCTCGTCCACCACCGGCGCCGCCACCAGGTTGTACGCGGCGAAGTAGCTGGTCACCGCCGGCAGCGGGGTGGCCGGCCCGAGCGGCGGCAGATCGCTGTCCACCAGCGCGCTGACCAGCGTGAACGGCGGATCCCGCAGCAGCCGCTGGAAGTGCACCGTGCCCAGGTACTTGCCGGTCGGGGTCTCGTCCGGAGGCCGGCACACGTACACCTGCGCGGCGAGCGCGGGGGAGAGGTCCTGCAGCCGTACGCGGGCGAGCGCGTCGGCGACCGTCGCGTCCGGGCGCAGCACGATCGGCTCGGTCGTCATCAGACCGCCCGCGGTCCGCTCCTCGTACGCCATGAGCCGGCGCACGTCCGCCGCGTCGTCCGGCTGCATCAGGGTGAGCAGCCGCTCCTTCTCGTCCTCCGGCAGCTCGTTCAGGAGGTCGGCGGCGTCGTCCGGGTCCATCGCCTCCAGGACGTCGGCGGCCCGCTCCTCCTTCAGCTTGCCCAGGATCTCGATCTGGTCGTCCTCCGGCAGCTCCTCCAGGACGTCCGCGAGCCGGTCGTCGTCGAGGGCGGCGGCCACCTCGGCGCGCCGCTTGGGGGAGAGGTGGTGCAGCGCGTTGGCGAGGTCGGCCGGGCGCAGCTTCTCGAAGGTGGCGACCAGGTTCTCGGCGCCCTGCCCGTGCTCCTCCAGGGAGAAGCCGGTGACGGCCGACCAGTCGACGGTCAGCGCCTCGCCCTTGCGGCGAAGCGCCCCGCCCTTGCCGCGCCGTACGAAGACCTTGTCGATCTCCCAGTCGCGTCGGGCCGGCAGCTGCTGGATCGCCACGTCGAGGACGGTGACCTCCTCGCCGCTCTCGACCAGCGTCACCCGCCGGTCGAGCAGCTCGCCGAGGACCAGGCGCTCGGTGGGGCGCTGTTCGAAGCGCCGCATGTTGACGACGCCGGTGGTGATGACCTGGCCGGACTCGACGCCGGTGATCCGGGTCATGGGCACGAAGACCCGGCGCCGGGACAGCACCTCGACCACCATGCCGAGCAGCCGGGGCGGGCGGCGGCCCACCCGCAGCATGGCCACCAGATCGCTGACCCGGCCGACCTGGTCGCCGACGGGGTCGAAGACCGGGACGCCGGCCAGATGGGAGACGAAGACCCGGGGGGCGCCTGCCGCCATGCCACGCGCCTCCTCCGTGCCGCACGATTCGGGCCGGTCCGTGACCGCTCGTCCCGCTTGCCGGGTTCAGGCTAGCCCGTGGCGGACGGTGCCGCTTCGGCAGAGCGCCCGTCCGGCTGCCTGCGGGGCGGTGACCCGACCCGGGTACGCTGCGGTCTGCCGCCCCCCACCGGCTCCGGATCCCACCGGCCGTCCCCCCACCCTCTCGAGAGGTGCCCAGGTGACCGTGCTCCGTCCGACCTCGCGCGTCCGCGGGGCCGTCCTTCCGCTCGCGCTCTGCGTGGGCCTGGTGTCGGTGCTCGGCGCCTGCGCGGCCGACCCGGACGAGGGGACCAACGGCGTCGGGCGGCTGGACGCCGCGGTGATCGAGCAGAAGGCCCAGCAGGCGGCCGACACGGCCAAGGCGGTACGGCTCTCCGGCACGCTGGTCAGCAAGGGCGGCACCTACAAGCTGAACATGCGCCTCAAGCAGGACGGCGCGAGCGGCTCGGTGACCACGAAGAACAGCACCTTCGAGCTGCTGCGGGTCGGCGACGCGCTCTATCTGAAGGCGGACGCGGGCTTCTGGGAGCACGAGGACGGCGGCGCCGGCGGCTCGGCCGCCCCCTCGGGAGCCGCGGGCTCCGACGGCTCGGGCTCCGACGGCTCCGGCTCCGGTGAGTCCGGTCCGGACGACGCCGGTTCGGAGGCCGCCGACACGCTCGGCGACAAGTACGTGAAGGTGCCGGAGGACGACCCCTCGTACAAGCAGCTGCGCGGCTTCACCGACATGAACCTGCTGCTCGACGGGCTGATCGGGCTGCACGGCGACCTCGTCAAGGGCGACCACGACACGATCGGCGGGACGCGCACCATCAACGTCCGGGGCGGCGAGGACGCCATGGGCGGCTCGCTCGACGTGTCCCTGGAGGGCGTCCCGTACCCGCTGCGCTTCGCGCGCGGCGGCGGCGCGGGCGTGGTGATCCTGTCCGAGTGGGACAAGGACTTCCCGCTGGCCGAGCCGGAGAAGGGCCAGACCCTCGACTACGGCAAGCAGCTGCCCCGCACCTGAGCTCACTCAGGCGGACCGCCACCGACAACCCCTTCGGCACAGGTACCGCCGAACTGACGGCCTAGCGGCGGGGCTTCCGCTTCCGCTTCAGAAGCAGCTTCGGCAGTCCGGCCGGGATCGGCCGCCGGGTGATGCCCGGGGACGGCAGCGGTACGGCGGCCAGCGAGCCGTCCGGCAGGTCGGTGGTCGAGGCCCGCGGTTCGAGCCGGACGACCCGGCACTCCCGGGCCCAGCGCTCCGGCATCGCCTCGCCGTCGGGCGCGTTCAGCCGCTTGCCCTTGAGCTCGGCGACGGCCGCCGCCCACTCCTCCGTACCGGCCGGCAGCTCGCGCACGGCGGCGGTCCAGGCGACGACCCGGCCGCCCTTGTCCTTGCTGCGCACGGTGACCTCGGCGGTGCCGCCGTCGGTCAGGCCCGGCAGCGGCTGCTCGCCCGGGCCGTCGCCGACGACGAGCGCGGCGCCCTCGTGCCACACGTGCCACAGCGCGCGGGCCGCCGGGGCCTCGCCCCGTACCCAGACGAGGCCCGACTTCTTGGTGGCCTCCTCGACGAGGAACAGCTCTTCGGTCATGGTCCGAAGCCTATCGAGCCACGGAAGCCCCACGGCCCGGGGCGGCTACAACCAGCCGTTGCGCTTGAGCGTGCGGTGGATGGCGAAGCAGATGACGGCGATGCCGCCGAGCACCATCGGGTAGCCGTACTTCCAGTGCAGCTCCGGCATGTGGTCGAAGTTCATGCCGTAGACGCCGCAGACCGCCGTCGGGACGGCGACGATCGCCGCCCACGAGGTGATCTTGCGCATGTCCTCGTTCTGCGCGACGGTCGCCTGCGCCAGATTGGCCTGGAGGATCGAGTTGAGCAGTTCGTCGAAGGCGACGACCTGCTCCTGGACCCGGGCGAGGTGGTCGGCGACGTCCCGGAAGTACTTCTGGATGTCGGGGTCGACGAGTCGCATCGGCCGCTCGCTGAGCAGCTGCATCGGGCGGAGCAGCGGCGTGACCGCCCGCTTGAACTCCAGGACCTCGCGCTTGAGCTGGTAGATCCGGCCGGTGTCGGCGCCGCGCGTGGAGCCCTTGGCGGCCGGCGAGAAGACGTCGATCTCCAGCTCGTCGATGTCGAGCTCGACGGCGTCGGCGACCGCGATGTAGCCGTCGACGACATGGTCGGCGATGGCGTGCAGCACGGAGGAGGGGCCCTTGGCGAGCAGCTCCGGCTCGCCCTGGAGGCGGTGCCGGAGGTTGCGCAGCGAGCCCTGGCCGCCGTGCCGGACGGTGATGACGAAGTCGGGGCCGGTGAAGACCATCACCTCGCCGGTCTCCACGACCTCGCTGGTGGCGGTGAGTTCGGCGTGCTCGACGTAGTGGATCGTCTTGAAGACGGTGAAGAGAGTGTCGTCGTAGCGCTCCAGCTTGGGCCGCTGGTGGGCGTGGACGGCGTCCTCGACGGCGAGCGGGTGCAGCCCGAACTCGGCGGCGATACCGGCGAATTCGGCCTCGGTCGGCTCGTGCAGACCGATCCACGCGAAGCCGCCGCTCTCCCGCACCTGGCGCATCGCGCCGCGCGGGGTGAGGCACGCGCGGTCGTCGACCCGGCGCCCCTCGCGGTAGACGGCGCAGTCGACGACGGCGCTCGCGGCCGTGGGGTCGCGGGTGGCGTCGTAGTTGGCGTACTGCGAGGCGGTCGCGGTGGCCGTCTTGCGCAGCGGGTGCAGCAGGGACGGACGGACGGCGGCGCGCAGGTCACGGATCATCGACATGGGCGTGCTCCTTCACGGAGAGGCCGTCGGCGACGGTGGCACAGCCCGGAATGAGGACGTGGAGCCACGTCGTCCACAAAGCGGGCGGCACCGGCGGATCGCGGTGACGGCGTTCGCTACAGACAGGGAGGCAAGAAGGTGCTCTTCCGTCGTGCGAGCTGCCGGAGACCGGGGAGATGAGGATCCGGGAAGGCCGAGAGGCTAACGGGATCCGCGGGTCACCGGAGGGAGGAGCGCACCGGGCTGGGGTGCGTGGCGGCGGAAGAGCGGCTGGTACTGCCGGGTCGACTTCGATCCATCGCAGTCCCACCTCCTCCGGCCGGTCCCTCGTGAGGGATGACGTGTGACGAGCAGTCGGGTCATCAAGCCCGACCAGTCGCCCACACTATCAGCCGACCGAGGGTCAATCCCTTACTTTGCCCGTTCCATACGCGCTTTATGCTCGCCGCATGGCAGAAATTCTCGTTCTGGTCGAGGCCCGGTTGCGCACCGCCCTCGGCGAGCCGGACGCGCGGGCGGCGATCACCTTCCTCGGCACCGACCGGATCGAGGTGCTCCGGTTCATCGACGCCGAGGCCGGCCTGGTGCGCTACGCGACCCTCGGCATGTCCGCGCAGCCGATGGCCGACCCCACCTCCGCGCTCGCCGACCCGGTGAAGGGCCCGCGTGCCGAACTGCTGCTCACCGTCCGCGCCGGCCTCGCCGACACCGACCAGGTGCTCCGCCCGCTCGCCGTGCTCGCCGCCACCCCGCAGGTCGAGGGCGTCGTCGTGGCCCCCGGCGCCTCGCTCGACGTGGGCGAACCCCTGTGGCCGGGCGCGCCCTTCAGCTCGGTCCTGGTCGCCGAGTCGGGCGGCCTGGTCGAGGACCTGGATCTCGACGCCCCGCTGGACCCGGTGCGCTTCCTGCCGCTGCTCCCGATGACCTCGAACGAGGCCGCCTGGAAGCGGGTGCACGGCGCGCAGGCCCTGGAGGAGCGCTGGCTCAGCAACGGAACGGACCTGCGCGATCCGCTGCGCAAGTCCGTGACCCTGGACTGAGCGGGGAGCCGGGGGCGGCGGACCGGCGCCGGCGGATGATCGTCGTCCGGTCGCGGTCCGGTTGAAGTGCTCCGGGTGCTCCGGGTGAAGCGCTCCGGCCGGACGGGTGATCATCGGTGATCGTCCTTGACGCGGGGCCGCGCGGGTAGGACCGTTGAGCCCTATGAGGGGCGAACCCAGTTGCCCGAAGTGCGGTGGCCGGGTCAGGGCGCCCGGTCTCTTCGCCGACTCCTGGCAGTGCGACGTGCACGGCTCGGTGCACCCGCTACAGCCCGTGATCCCACCCAGCGTCGAGGGCCTCGGTGTGGTCGTGCACCGGGCCCATGTGCCGGTGTGGATGCCGTGGCCCCTGCCCGTCGGATGGCTCTTCACCGGAGTGGCGTACGCCGGTGACGACCGCAGCGGCGGACGCGCGACCGCCGTGGCCTGTTCCGGGCCCGGTCCGCTCGGCGGCATCGGGGAGCTGCTGCTCGTCGCCGAGGAGCTCGGCGTCGGACTCGGCGCCCGGTACGCGGGCATGGACGGCCCCGATCCCGGCCCCGGCATGGCGATCGACAAACCACCCCAGGTCAAGGTGCTCGCCGCCGGCCGCCCCACCCCGCTCTGGCATGTCACCGGCGCCCCGCAGGACCGCGCCGTCTTCGCCGGCGAGGCGCGCGGACTCTGGCTGTGGGCGATCGTCTGGCCCGAGCAGTCC
Source organism: Streptomyces fradiae (assembly GCF_041270065.1). Classification (NCBI taxonomy): domain Bacteria; kingdom Bacillati; phylum Actinomycetota; class Actinomycetes; order Kitasatosporales; family Streptomycetaceae; genus Streptomyces; species Streptomyces fradiae. Next base: position 5,254,647 of record NZ_CP065958.1, read on the forward strand.
GGCCTGCTGATGTACGACGAGCTGGTCCTCACGGATCTGCGCGACGCCGGAGCGGAGGTCGAGCTGCTGCCGTGCGGCGCGCTGACACCGAGGCTGCTCACGTAGCGCTGCCCACGTAGCGCCGCTCACGTAGTGCTGCTCACCTGGCGGCGGGGCGTCGCGCGACCGCGGGTAAGGGGCGGGGGCTTCGGTGGATCCGTACGAAGGGGCTTGATTCGCCCGTTATGCTGGAGCGGTCCCTTCAGTCCGCCCCGAGCCCCCGGAGTCCCGCGTCGTGCGCATCGACCTGCACACCCACTCCACGGCCTCGGACGGTACGGACACCCCCGCCGAGCTGGTGCGGAACGCCGCCGCCGCGGGCCTCGACGTGGTCGCGCTGACCGATCACGACACCACCCGGGGATACGGCGAGGCCATCGCGGCCCTCCCCGAGGGCCTCACCCTGGTCACCGGCGCCGAACTCTCCTGCCGCTACGACGGCGTGAGCCTCCACATGCTCGCCTATCTCTTCGACCCCGAGGAGCCCGCCCTGCTCGCCGAGCGCGAGCTGGTCCGGGACGACCGGGTGCCGCGCGCCCGCGCCATGGTCGGCAAGCTCCAGGAGCTCGGCGTGCCGGTCACCTGGGAGCAGGTCGCCCGGATCGCCGGCGACGGCTCCGTGGGCCGACCGCACGTCGCCGAGGCGCTGGTCGAACTCGGTGTCGTGCCCGATGTCTCCGGCGCCTTCACGCCCGAGTGGATCGCCGACGGCGGCCGGGCCCACGTGCAGAAGCACGAGCTCGACCCGATCGACGCGATCCGCCTGGTCAAGGCCGCCGGCGGGGTCACCGTCTTCGCCCACCCGCTGGCCGTCAAGCGCGGCGAGTGCGTGCCCGAGTCCGCCATCGCGAAGCTCGCCGAGGCCGGTCTCGACGGCATCGAGGTGGACCACATGGACCACGACGAGCCGACCAGGGCCCGGCTGCGCGGCCTCGCCAAGGAGCTGGGGCTGCTCACCACCGGCTCCAGCGACTACCACGGCAGCCGAAAGACCGTCGGCCTCGGCGAGTACACCACCGACCCCGAGATCTACGGCGAGATCACCCGCCGCGCCGCCGGTGCCTTCCCGGTGCCGGGCGCGGGCGGACGCCCGTAACCCCTCGTCAACGCCACACCTCTTTCGACTCCTGTCGTCGATTCCTGCCTGACGGCCGGCCGCTCCGCGCGGCCCGTCCGCCGTGCCGTGGCGTCCCCGTGCTTCCCCTCCCGGCCGGCTCCGGCCTGCCCACTCTCCGGAATCCCTGATTCCGGACGTTCGTGTACACCCCTTTCCCGCAAGGCACCCACACCGTGTTCGACGTCGCCGTCTTCGGCTCGCTGTTCCTGACCCTCTTCGTGATCATGGATCCCCCGGGGATCACCCCGATCTTCCTCGCCCTCACCTCCGGCCGCCCCGCCAAGGTCCAGCGCCGCATGGCCTGGCAGGCCGTCGCCGTGGCCTTCGGCGTCATCGCCGTCTTCGGCGTGCTCGGCCAGCAGATCCTCGACTACCTGCACGTCTCCGTCCCGGCGCTGATGATCGCGGGCGGACTGCTCCTGCTGCTCATCGCGCTCAGCCTGCTCACCGGCAAGAACGACGAGCCGCAGCAGACCAAGGACGTCAACGTCGCCCTGGTCCCGCTCGGCATGCCGCTGCTCGCCGGGCCCGGTGCCATCGTCTCGGTCATCCTCGCCGTGCAGCACGCCGACGGCGCCGCCGCCCAGGTCTCCGTCTGGGCCGCGATCGTCGCCATGCACGTCGTGCTGTGGCTGGCCATGCGCTACTCGCTGCTGATCATCCGCGTCATCAAGGACGGCGGCGTGGTCCTGGTGACCCGGCTGGCCGGCATGATGCTCGCCGCCATCGCCGTGCAGCAGATCATCAACGGCGTCACCCAGGTCATCCAGGGCGCCTGACGCCTCCGGACGGGCTTGTGCCGTACACACCACTGCGCCCCCGTACGGATTTCGGTTCTCCGGAGTCCGTGCGGGGGCGCGGTGCGTGGTGGAGCTTCGTCTTTACGAGGCCGAGGTCTCGGCCGGGCGGATCCAGATGCGCTGACCGATAGCGGCGGCCTGTTGCACGATCCGGTTGACGGAGGCGGCGTCCACGACGGTCCGGTCGACGGGCGTGCCGTCGATGTCGTCGAGTCGCAGGATTTCGAAGCGCATGGGCTTCTCCCTTCGTCTGAGTTGATCCTCCTGATGGAGAACTGGGTGTACGCCGGCCTCTGTGGCGGCGTACATACCTGTCCAACGGCATGCACCCTGCAAACATTCCCTACGCTAAGGAAAATTTTCGGGAGGCTAAATACCGTCGGGTAGACCCCTCTCGGGACCATCATCGACGAAGCGCGTTACGAGGGTGCTTCGGCCGGATTTCCGCCGATCGGCACCTCGGTACGACCCGGGACCGCCCGCTCCTGGACCGCGTCCCAGAACGCCGCGAGCCGTGCCGCGAGCTCCTCCGGGTGCGACACATTGGGGGAGTGGCCGGCCCCCGCCACCACCGTGTGGTGCGCGCCGGTACGGGCGGCCGCCGCCGCCAGGTCCGGCACCGGCCAGACCGTCTCCTCGTCCCCGTACGCCAGATGCAGCGGCATCGGCAGCGCCCGCAGCGCCGCCGTGCCGTCCGGGTCGCGCACGAGCAGCCGGCCCGCGCCCGAGAGCTGGGCGATCCGGGTCAGCATCCAGCGCCGGCGCAGGAAGTCCACGATCTCCTGCGGGTCCTCGGCGCCCGGCTCCTCGCCGCGGCTGTCCAGCCAGCGGGTCGCCTGCCACACCCGCTCCTTCGGCAGCAGCGCGAACGCGCCGCGCAACGCGTGGATCCGGACCCGCTGCGGCCGGGCCACCCGGCCGGGGCCCGAGGAGAGCAGGGTCAGTGAGGAGAAGGCGTCCGGCGCGAGCGCGACCGCCGCCCGGGCCACAAGGCCGCCGAAGGAATGCCCGAGCAGATGCACCGGCCCGTCCCCGAGCGCCGCCGCCTGCGCCACCACGTCCAGCGCCAGTGCCTTGCGCCGGTACGCGGCCCGGCCACGCGGCCCCGGCGTCTCGTTCTGCCCCCGCCCGTCGACGGCGACCGCCCGGTACCCGGCCTCGGCGAGCGGGCCGAGCAGCGCGAGGAAGTCCTCCTTGCTGCCGGTGTACCCGGGCAGCAACAGCACGGTCCCGTGCCGGGGTCCGTCGGGCGCGGTGTCGAGTACGGCGAAGGGGCCGCGCGCGGTCGCCAGCCGATGGCGACGGGTACGGGGCGGCAGCGCCAGGGACCGGGGCTTGCTCATACAGCGACTCTAACCGGAACCGGAGCGGCGCCTCCGACGAGCGCCCGCGCCTGAACGCACCGCGGCCCGGCACCCTCCGGAGAGGGGCCGGGCCGCGGTGGTGGTGCTGCCGGCTGCTTACGCCTCGGGCTGGGCGGCAGCCTTCTTGGCGACCCGCTTGCGCGGAGCGGCCTTCTTGGGGGCGGTCTCCGCGGCCTCGGCCGGAGCCTCGGCGGCGACGGCCTTCTTCGTCGTACGACGACGGGTCGGCGTCTTCGGCTCCGAGGCGTCCGGGGCCTCGGCGGCGACGGCCTTCTTGGCCACACGCTTGCGCGGAGCGGCCTTCTTCGGCTCCTCGGTCACCTCGGTCGCGGCCTCGGCCACGGTCTCGGCGACCTTCTTCGCGACCCGCTTGCGCGGAGCGGCCTTCTTGGGGGCCTCGGTCGTCTCGGCCGGGGCCTCGGCGGCGACGGCCTTCTTGGCGACCCGCTTGCGCGGAGCGGCCTTCTTCGGCTCCTCGGTCACGACCGGCTCGGCCACCGGGGCGGCGGCCTCGACGATCACCACGGCACCGGTGTCCGCGGTCGACGTCACCGGGCTGGAGGCCCGGCGGGTCGCGCGGCGGCGCGGCTTGGGCTCCTCGGCGACCGGCGCGGGGGCCGGCTCCGGGGCGGCCGGGGCCTCGACGGTCGGGGCCGTGCTGGTCACCGGGCGGGTGGCGCGGCGGCGCGCACGCGGTGCCGACGGGGCGGCGGCCGGAGCGGCGGTCACCGGCTCGGCGGCCTGCGCCGGGACGGCGGCCTTGGCCTCCGCGGCCTTGACCTCGGCGGCCTTCGGCTCGACGCCCTTCGGCTCGGCGGCCTTGACCTCGGCGGCCTTCGGCTCGGTCGCCTGGGCCGGCACCGTACGGGCCGTGGCGGCGGCCAGCGCGGCGGCGGCCGTCTCGACCGTCTGGAACGACACGGTCTCCTCGGCCGGACGCGGCCGGACCCGGCGCTTGCGCGGGGCCGGGGCGGCGGCAGCCGGAGCCGGGGCAGCGGGCGCGGCGGCGGTCACCGGCTCGGCGGCCTCCGGACGCGCGCCACGGGAACGCCGGCGGCGCGGCCGGGACTCCTCGGCCGGGGCGGCCGAAGCCTCGACGGCGGGGGTCTCGGCGACCGGAGCCTCGGCCACCTCGGTGGCCTCCGCGGCGCGGGTCCGGGTACGGCCACGGCGGGAGCGCGGCGCCTCGGCGGGCGCCTCGGCCACCGGGGCCTCCACGACCGGAGCCTCGGCCACCGGGGCCTCGACGACCGGCTCGGGCGCCTCGGCGACCGCGGTCGTGCTCGACGCGCCGGCGACCGGGATACCGGCCGACGGCCCGCCCGTACCGCGGGTGCGGCGGCGGCGCGGGCGGCGCGGGCCGGCGGGCGCCTCGGGGGCGTCCGTACCGGAGTCCGTACCGACGGCCGGGGTCTCGACGACGGCAGGCGCGCCGTCACCGAGCTCCGAACCGCCACGGGTGCGGCGGCGCTGACGCGGCGTACGGGTGCCGGCCGGGCGCTCCTCGGTCTGCTGCTGCTCGCGGCGCGGGCCACGGCCGCGCTTGCCGCCCGGCTCGCCCAGGTCCTCCAGGACCTCCGCGTCGAGACCGGCGCGGGTGCGCTCGGCGCGCGGCAGGATGCCCTTGGTGCCCTCGGGGATATTGAGGAGCTCGTACAGGTGCGGCGAGCTGGAGTACGTCTCGACCGGGTCGCTGAAGTTCAGCTCGAGGGCCTTGTTGATCAGCTGCCAGCGCGGGATGTCGTCCCAGTCGACCAGCGTGATCGCCGTACCGCTCGCGCCCGCGCGGCCGGTGCGGCCGATGCGGTGCAGATAGGTCTTCTCGTCCTCGGGGGACTGGTAGTTGATGACGTGCGTGACGCCCTCGACGTCGATGCCGCGGGCGGCGACGTCGGTGGCGACGAGGACGTCGACCTTGCCGTTGCGGAAGGCGCGCAGCGCCTGCTCGCGGGCGCCCTGGCCGAGGTCGCCGTGGACCGCGCCGGAGGCGAAGCCGCGGCGCTCCAGCTGCTCGGCGATGTCGGCCGCGGTGCGCTTCGTACGGCAGAAGATCATCGCGAGACCGCGGCCGCGGGCCTGCAGGATGCGCGAGACCATCTCCGGCTTGTCCATGTTGTGGGCGCGGAAGACGTGCTGCGCGATGTTCGCGTGGGTCGCGCCCTCGTCGTCCGGCGAGGTGGCGCGGATGTGCGTGGGCTTCGACATGTAGCGACGGGCCAGGCCGATGACGGCGCCCGGCATGGTCGCCGAGAACAGCATGGTCTGGCGCTTCGCCGGAAGCATGTTGATGATCTTCTCGACGTCGGGCAGGAAGCCCAGGTCGAGCATCTCGTCGGCCTCGTCCAGGACGAGCGCCTTGACGTGCGACAGGTCGAGCTTGCGCTGCCCGGCCAGGTCGAGCAGCCGGCCGGGGGTGCCGACGATCACGTCGACGCCCTTCTTCAGCGCCTCGACCTGCGGCTCGTAGGCCCGGCCGCCGTAGATGGCGAGGACCCGCACGTTGCGCACCTTGCCGGCGGTGAGCAGGTCGTTGGTGACCTGCTGGCACAGCTCGCGGGTGGGCACGACGACGAGCGCCTGCGGGGCGTCGGTCAGCTGCCCGGGCTCGGCCCGGCCCGCCTCGACGTCGGCGGGGACGATGACGCGCTCCAGGATCGGGAGGCCGAAGCCGAGGGTCTTGCCCGTACCGGTCTTGGCCTGGCCGATGACGTCGGTGCCGGAAAGGGCGACCGGAAGGGTCATCTCCTGGATGGGGAAGGGGGAAACGATGCCGACGGCTTCCAGGGCCTCGGCCGTCTCGGGAAGGATCCCGAGGTCTCGGAACGTAGTCAGGGTGCTGCCTCTTCTGTGAGACGCGGCGCGAGGCGAACGAAGGGGGTCTCACCGTGCCGGGAACCACTGGGGGGATCGGGAAGATCACCGTCGGGTCGGCGCGGGACCACTGCCGTCGCTCGAGCGTCGTGCCGCTGAGGGACCCTTCGGCGGGTCCGCCGGAAGGGCTGTCGGGCCGGAGCCGATCGGGCCACCGACCGGGCATCCTCATTCATCAGTCGGCCCACCGGGTACGTCCGAACGTGCGAAAGCATGTCCGCATACTCAGCAGGCGCATTACCACTGTACCCCGGAATCGCGCATGTGTGTTGGGAGAATTCCCGGGGAGGCCGCGGTCACAGGGGACGACCGGCGCCCCGGGGGTCACGGGGAGCGGGCTATTGTGCGGTTCATGGAGACGCCTGACAACGCCACACCCACCGGTATCGCCGCCCAGGACTGGGCCACGGCCTCCGCCGTGCCGCAGTACCGCGCCGCCGTGATCGACCTGCTCGGCGCGCTGGCCTACGGCGAGCTCGCGGCCTTCGAGCGGCTCGCCGAGGACGCCAAGCTGGCGCCGACCCTCGCGGACAAGGCGGAGCTGGCGAAGATGGCCTCCGCCGAGTTCCACCACTTCGAGCAGCTGCGTGACCGGCTCTCCGCCGTGGACGCCGAGCCGACCGGGGCGATGGAGCCCTTCGCCAAGGCGCTGGACGACTTCCACCGGCAGACCGCGCCGTCCGACTGGCTGGAGGGCCTGGTCAAGGCGTACGTGGGCGACTCGATCGCCAGTGACTTCTACCGCGAGGTCGCGGCCCGGCTCGACACCGACACCCGCGCGCTCGTGCTCTCCGTGCTCGACGACACCGGCCACGGCAACTTCGCCGTGGAGAAGGTCCGCGCCGCGATCGACGCCGACCCGCGGGTGGGCGGCCGCCTCGCCCTGTGGGCGCGCCGGCTGATGGGCGAGGCCCTGTCGCAGGCCCAGCGCGTGGTCGCCGAGCGCGACGCGCTGTCGACGATGCTGGTCGGTGGCGTGGACGGGATGGCCGCGGGCTTCGACCTCGCCGAGGTCGGCCGCATGTTCTCCCGTATCACCGAGGCGCACACCAAGCGGATGGCCGCGCTCGGCCTGGCCGCGTAAGCGAGCGCACAGGCCGCCGGGCGCTCGCTCAGCCCGCGGCGGCTGAGCGGCGCAGCCGCCGCCGCGAGGCCGGGCGGACGAGCAGCGACAGCAGTACGGCGGTGACGGCGACGGCGCCGATCAGGGTGGCCAGGAAGTGGCCGGGCCCGAGGGCGCCGTGGGTCACCAGGGCGCCGAAGACGCCGCCGAGCGCGCCGGTCAGCAGGACGGCGGCCCGTCCGGGGAGGCGATCGGGGAGCCGGTGCGCGGCGGCCCAGGCCAGGGCGAATCCGAGCAGGGCGGAACCGAGGGCTTCCAGGAACACGGCGGATCACCTCGCGTGCGGGGCGGGGCGGGCAGTTCGGTCACTCCCGTCCTACCCGGTCACTCCGGATGACAATCCTCCCCGTACCCCCTGACGTGGGCAGACGGGGACAAGGTGACGAACTGTCGAGACGTACGACGAGACGTACGACGAGACGTACGACGGGACGTACGACGAGACGTACGACGAGACGTACGGCGAGAGGTATGACGAAGGGCCCGGCGGACAGCACGTCCGCCGGGCCCTTCGCTTCTGTCGTACGTCTCAGAGGGTGCCGAAGCCCACCCGGCGCACGGCCTGCTCGCCGATCTCGATGTACGCGATCTTGTCGGACGGGACGAGGACCTTGCGGCCCTTCTCGTCCGTCAGGCTGAGCAGCGGCGTCTTGCCGGCCAGCGCGTCGGCGACCGCACGCTCGACCTCTTCGGCGGACTGCCCGCTCTCCAGAACGATCTCCCGGGGTGCGTACTGCACGCCGATCTTGACCTCCACGGCTATGTCCCTCCGAACGGTCTGCTGTGCGCGAGGATCCCGCGCCGTACCTGCCACACATTAGCCCGGTGAGGGGACGGACACGGTGCGCACGGGGCACGCCAAGAGCGAACAGCGCGGGGGAACAAAGGGGAGGGGCGAAAGGGAAAGGCCCCGGGCGGGGTGCCCGGGGCCTTCATGAAGAAACGTGCGGCTCAGTGGCCCTCGGCGGCGAGCTGGCCCTCCGTGCCGTGCAGCGGGAAGCCGGCGATGCCGCGCCAGGCGAGCGAGGTCAGCAGGCCGACCGCCGTGTCGCGGGGGATCGGCGACTCGCTGGACAGCCAGTAGCGCGCGACCACCTGGGACACGCCGCCGAGGCCCACGGCGAGGAGCATGGACTCGTCCTTCGACAGGCCGGTGTCCTCCGCGATGACCTCGGAGATGGCCTCGGCGCACTGCAGCGAGACCCGGTCGACGCGCTCGCGCACGGCGGGCTCGTTGGTCAGGTCCGACTCGAAGACGAGTCGGAAGGCGCCGCCCTCGTCCTCCACGTACGCGAAGTAGGCGTCCATGGTCGCCGCGACCCGCAGCTTGTTGTCGGAGGTGGAGCCCAGGGCCGTGCGCACCGACTGGAGCAGCGCCTCGCAGTGCTGGTCCAGGAGCGCCAGGTAGAGCTCGAGCTTGCCCGGGAAGTGCTGGTAGAGCACCGGCTTGCTGACGCCGGCCCGCTCGGCGATGTCGTCCATGGCGGCCGAGTGGTAACCCTGGGCGACGAACACCTCCTGGGCCGCGCCGAGCAGCTGGTTCCGACGGGCACGGCGCGGCAGGCGCGTGCCCCGGGGGCGTGCTGCCTCTGTCTGCTCGATGGCGCTCACGCCGCCTCCAAAGTTCGATCCATGCGCGCATTGGCGTCGCGCCGCCATCGTACTTTTGGGTAACCCGGCTGTGCGCGGTGCGAACGCAGAATTTCACGGACCGGACGTTCGGGGCGAGAGGCGACGGGCAACAAGATGGTCAGGTAACCGAACAAATCGGCTGAGGGTGTTCGGTCCATACGTGGCTACCCGTCGGTAATGCGGGGACAACGCGCCGATACGGGCACGATCCGCCCCGGGGGTGCACGATCCGTCCGGATCAGCGGCCGGATCAGCGGTAGTCGTCCTCGTCGACGCTGACCACCCGGGTCTGCTCCACCGCGTCCGCGTCGTTCGCCTGGTCGTGCGGCAACTGCTGGGGCCGCTCGTCCTCGCGCTGCTGCAGTTCGGTGTGCTGCTCGGCCGCGTCGGCCTCCGGGATCTCCTCGTCGAGCACGACGTCCTCTTCCTCGGCGAATGTGTCCGGCTCGTTCGGGTCGACAGTCATGCGGTTCCTTCCGGCGTGGCGGGTCCGCGGGTCCTGTCCGATGACCCTCAACTCCGAGCCTAGGAGCTCCCCCGGCGCGCCGCACCCGATCCTGTGACGCCACCCACACGCGCCCGGGCGTGATCGTCTCGTAATATCGCTGCCATGTCCTCGACCGAGCTGCCGGAAACCCGGACCGCCGCCCCGCCCGCGAGCCCGCCGCGCGCCGTGCGGGTCGCCGACGGCGAGAGACTGCGCTCCGTCGCGCTGCCCGGGCTCACCCTGACCGTGCGCTCCCGGCCCGCCGCCCGCCCCGGTCTGCCGCCCGCGCTGTACGTGCACGGGCTCGGCGGCTCCTCGCAGAACTGGTCGGACCTGATGCCGCGGCTCGCCGACCTCGTGGACGGCGAGGCGGTCGACCTGCCCGGCTTCGGCGACTCGCCGCCGCCGGACGACGGCAACTACTCGGTGACGGGACACGCCCGGGCGGTCATCCGGCTGCTCGACGCGGCCGGCCGCGGCCCGGTGCACCTGTTCGGCAACTCGCTGGGCGGCGCCGTCGCCACCCGGGTCGCCGCCGTGCGCCCCGACCTGGTGCGCACCCTCACCCTGGTCTCCCCGGCGCTGCCGGAGCTGCGCGTGCAGAAGACCGCGTGGCCGACCGCGCTGTTCGCCCTGCCCGGCATCGCGCCGCTGTTCGCGCGGCTCAGCAGGGACTGGACGCCGGAGCAGCGGGTCCGCGGGGTGCTCTCCCTCTGTTACGGCGACCCCGGGCGGGTCAGCGAAGAGGGCTTCCGGCACGCCGTCGAGGAGATGGAACGGCGCCTGGAGCTGCCGTACTTCTGGGACGCGATGGCCCGCTCCTCGCGCGGCATCGTCGACGCGTACACCTTGGGCGGCCAGCACGGGCTCTGGCGGCAGGCCGAGCGGGTGCTCGCCCCGACCCTCCTCGTCTACGGCGGCCGCGACCAGCTGGTCGGCTACCGGATGGCGCGCAAGGCGGCCGCCGCGTTCCGCGGCTCGCGGCTGCTCACGCTCCCGGAGGCGGGGCACGTGGCCATGATGGAGTATCCGGAGACCGTCGCCGCGGCGGTCCGGGAGCTGATCACCGATGCCGCGCGGACCGCGGCCGAGGGCGGGAGCTGAGCCGGACCGTGGGACGACATAGTCGCAAGGGGCCCGCGCCCGCGCCCGCGCCCGCGCCCGCGCCGGTGGCCGACACCGGACGACAGGAGCCCGCGAGGCCCGGCCCGGGAAGCGGCCGCCGCCGCCGCGGCGAGAGCCCGCAGCCGCAGGCGGGTGACTACTGGGAGGCCGGCCGGCCCCCGACGCCGCAGCGGCCGCAGGCCGCGCAGCAGTACCCGGGCGGCGGCCGGCCGCAGGCCGGCGGGCCTCGTACGCAGGGCGTGCCGCAGTATCCGGGTGGCGGCGCCCGACCGCAGGGCGCGCCGCAGCCCATGGGCGCCCCACGGCCGCAGGCCGGTGGCCTCCACCCGCAGAGCACGCCCCCGTACCCGCCCGGCGCACGGCCGCAGGCCGGTGGACCCCGTAACCCGAGTGGGCAGCCGCAGGCTGGTGGGCCCGGCGGTCAGGCCGCACCGCAGTACCCCGGTGGGCCCCGGCCGCAGGCCGCGCCGCAGCCGCCTCGTCCGTACGGCCCCGGGCAGGGCACCCCGCCGCAGGGTGTCCCCATGTACGGCGCGCCGAGGCGGACGCCCGCGCCGCTGTTCGACACGCCGATGCACGGCACGCCGCGCTTCCAGGGGCCGTACGACCCGAGCGCCGAGGACGCCTTCGTACGCGGCGGGCACCCCGAGCACGAGGAGACCGCGCGCCCCGCGGCGCCGTTCGTGCCCGGCCCGCGCCGTGAGGCGCCGCCGCGGCCGGCCGTCGAGGAGCCGGACGAGACCGGCACGGAGGCCGAGCCCGGCACCGACGCGCGGCGACCCGCGCGGGCCGGCGGCCTCGGGCGGACCTTCACCGGGGTCGCTGCCGCCGCGATCACCACCGTGCTCGCCGTGGTCGTGGCCGGGCAGGTGGCCGAGCGGGAGAGCGGCGGCGCGGCGCAGTCGCGGGCGGCGGACCGGCCCACCGACCGGGCAGGGGCCGAGAACCCGGCGTCCCGTTCGGACGACCGCCCGACCCGTACGCCCACGGCGCCCGCCCCGCCGCCGCCCTCGTACGAGGAGCTGATGGCGCGGCAGTTCCCGATCGACCCGAAGCTGCACGGCCCGGGGAAGTTCGACGCCGTGCCCGGCTTCGACAAGGCGCCCGGCAAGGGCCGCAAGATCCGCTACCGGGTCGACGTGGAGCAGGGCCTCGGGCTCGACGGCGCGCTGTTCGCGCAGGCGGTGCAGAAGACGCTCAACGACGAGCGCAGCTGGGCCGGCCGGGGCGAGATGACCTTCGAGCGGATCTCCAGCGGGGACCCGGACTTCGTCATCACCCTCGCCAGCCCCGGCACCACCGGCGACTGGTGCCGCAAGTCCGGTCTCGACACCACCGTCGACAACGTGTCCTGCGACTCCGCCTCCACCGAGCGCGTGATGATCAACGCCTTCCGGTGGGCGCAGGGTTCGGACACCTTCGGCCCGGCCGCGATGCACGCCTACCGCCAGATGCTCATCAACCACGAAGTCGGGCACCGGCTCGGCCACAACCACGTGAGCTGCCGCACGCCCGGCGCGCTCGCCCCGGTGATGCAGCAGCAGACCAAGTCGCTCGACATCGACGGCATCAGGTGCCGCCCCAACCCCTGGGTGCACCCGGGAAGTTGACGTCAACGGGCACCAGTTGACACCCCGTCGAATTACCCCCCGGGGCCTGACGGAGAGTGACGGAACCGGCCGGTAGCGCCACGGAACGCGACCGGCGCGGGAAAGTCACGCGCATTCACCCCTTCCGGTGGTGCGACGGACAACCGTCCATCACACCCCCGTCATGTCCGCTTACGTTCTTCACGCTGCGGGTCGCCGGACCGAACGGCGACCGCCGTCACGGGAGAACCGTCACGGGAGAACGGGGGTGTACTCATGCGGATCGGACTGCTCACGGAGGGTGGCTACCCGCATGCCGCCGGTGAGTCCGGGCTCTGGTGCGACCGGCTCGTCCGCGGGCTCGCCCCGCACGAGTTCGACCTCTACGCGCTGAGCCGCGACGCCCGCCAGGAGGCCGCCGGCCGGCTGCCGCTGCCGCCCAATGTGCGCGGCGTGCGCACCGCCCCGCTGTGGACCCCCGAGGACGACACCCGCGGCCCCGGCCGGGCCCGCGGCCGCGGCTACGGCCGGCGCGACCGGCGCCGCTTCGAGGACGCGTTCCGGGAGCTCGCCGAGGGCGTCTGCGCCGCCGACCCGGCCGGCGACGGCACCGACCGGCCCGCCGCCGACGGCGGCCCCGAGCGCTTCGCCGCCGGGCTCTACGGACTCGCCGAACTCGCCCGCGAGAGCGGCGGACTCGCCGCCGCGCTGCGCTCCGAGTCCGTCGTCCGGGTCCTGGAGGCCGCCTGCCGCGCCCCCGGCGCCCGCCGCGGCGTCGCCGCCGCCACCGTTCCCGACCAACTCGCCTTCACCGAACAGCTGGAGCGCGCCCTGCGCCCCCTCTCGCTCGGCTGGTACGACGAGGAGGCCGGCCTCGACGGAACGGCCGGCGGCCTCGGGCTCGTCGACCTCTGCCACGCCGCCTCCGCCGGTGCCGCCGCCCTCCCGGGCCTCCTGGCCAAACGCTTCTTCGGCACCCCGCTGCTCGTCACCGAGTACGGCGTCCAGCTCCGCGCCCACTACCTCGCCGCCACCGACGCCCCCCTCACCACCCCCGTACGCGCCCTGCTCGCCGCCTTCCACGGACGGCTCGCCGGCGAGGTCTACCGGCAGGCCGCCCTGCTCACCCCCGGCAACGCGCACGCCCGCCGCTGGCAGGAGAAGTGCGGCGCCGACCGGGCCCGGCTGCGCACCGTCCACCCCGGCATGGACGCCGAGCGCTTCGCCGAGGTCGGCGAGGACGAGGAGAGCGGCGACCCGGCCACCCTCTCCTGGATCGGCCGGGTCGAGCCCGCCAAGGACCTGGTCGCCCTGCTGCACGCCTTCGCCGAGGTGCGCCGGCAGCAGCCCGACGCCCGGCTGCGGATCGTCGCCGCGCCGGTGACCGAGCCCGGCGCCGCCGCGTACCTCGCGCACTGCCGCGGCCTCGCCGAGCAGCTGTTCCCCGACGAGGCGGCCGGCGCGCACGCCATCGGCGAGAACCCGGTCTCCTTCGAGGAGCTCGGCGGACCCGAGGCGCCCAGCCTGGAGGAGGCCTACGCGGCCAGCGCCGTCGTCGTGCTCTCCAGCGTCGTCGAGGGCTTCCCGGTCGGCCTCGTCGAGGCCATGTTCTGCGCCCGGGCCACCGTCTCCACGGACGTCGGCGCGGTCGTCGAGGTCATCGGCGGCACCGGGCTCGTCGTCCCCCCGCGCAACCCCAAGGCGCTCGCCGACGCCTGCCTCGCGCTGCTGCGCGACCCGGACCGCCGGTACCGGCTCGGCGCGGCCGCCCGCGCCCGCGCCCTGGAGCTGTTCACCGTGGAACAGAACCTGGCGGCGTTCCGCGGCATCTACCTCGAACTTCTCTCCCACTCACCGGTCCGCCGCCGCACCACCAGCGGCGTGCCCTTCGCCCACCCGGCCGAGTCCCATGTGCCGGGCAGCTGGGCGGACCAGCCGGTCACCGCGGCGGCCGGTGCGGGAGATCCCGATGCATGAAGGAGGCACATCCATGCGCGGCCCCGCCGCACCCACCAGCCCCGGCCCCTGGGACTCCCGCTCCGAGGCGCTGCTCAGGTCCTGTCTGGAGTCCCCCCGCGGCGTCGCGGCGCCCGGCACCGCCGCCTCCGGCGTTGTCGTCAGTCGCGAGGTCCCCCGTAGCCCTTCGGGCACGGGAGGTGCCCCCTCCGCCATCGCTCCTTCCTCCGCCTTGGACGCGACGGCACCGGACACCGCTCCTTCTCCCGCGCTGGAACTCCAGACAGGACCTAGCGCGCCCGCGCTCACGGCACCGCCCGCGCTGCTGCCGTCCGGCGGACTCGACCTGGCGGCGGCCCCTGCCGTACCGGCCGCACCAGCCCCCGTACCCGCCCCTGCCGTCGAGCCGAAGCCCGCCCCGGCCGCCCCTGCCGAAGCGATTCAGCAGACCGCGGTGCCGACCGCGGTCCAGGCCGCCTCCGCGCGGCCCCGGCGCGGCCCCGCCGACCCCGTCAAGGCCCTGATGCACCGCCACCGCGAGCTGTGCGAACGGGCCGTGGACCCGCTGGAGATCGCCGCCGGCCTGGAGACGCACGGCGTCACCGACCGCACCGCCGCCCGCTTCCGGCACCGCGACGTGTTCTCGCTCGCCGAGGAGCTGTACGCCCGCGTCCCGCGCGGGGAGGCCACCGTGTCCCGTACCCCGGCCGACCGGGCGGACCGGCCCGGCCCCGCGAGCTGGGCGCTCACCGTCTGCGCGCCCGGCGCCGTCGCCGCCCTCGCCACCCTCGGACTCGCCCTCGGCACCGGCGGGCTCCGGCTCGCCGCGGGAGCGATCGGCGTCGTCGGACTGTTCGCCGGACTCGTCGTCGCCGTGCGCCGCGGCCCGCTCCGCGTCACCGCCGGCACCCCGACCGCCGCCCCCCTGTGGACCCTGGGCCTGCTCGCCTACGCGGCGGCCGGCGACGGACTCCTCGACCAGGTGCTGCGCGGCGGACCCGACACCGGGCCGGTCGTCGTCACCGCCCTCGACGGCCCGGTCGCCGCCGCCGACTGGGCCTTCGACACCGCGCCCCTGCTCGCCCTCGCCCTGTCCGTCGCCCCCGCCGCCTGGTGCGCCCACCTCTTCGCCGTACGGGCCCGCCACCGGCTCGCCGCCAGCCGCGGCCTCGCCGACTTCGCCGCCGGCGCCCGCCCGCTGCTCCTCGGCACCGTCGCCCTCCACCTCGCCCTGCTCGCCGGACTGCTCGCCCTCACCGGCTTCCACCCCGGCGCCCTCGCGCTCGGCGCGCTGCTCCTGATCGCCCGGCTGCTCGCCGTCCACGGCTTCGCCGAGACCGCCGCCCGCGCCCTCGGGGCCGCCTGCGCCGCCGAGCTCCTCGCCCTCGCGAGCGTCCTCGCCGCCCGCCTCCCCGGCCTCGACGTGATCGGCGCCCCGGTCCGCGAGCTCGTCCGGCTCGGCGGCCCCGCCGCCCTGCCCGCCCTGGTCTGCGGCTGCGCCGCCCTCGCCCTGCTCACCCACGCCACCGAGGCCCTCTCCCGCGCCTCGGCCCACGCGTAGGCGCAGGCCTGCCGCCCCCACCCCACCCCCACACCCGATCGCGCACCCGCGGAGCCGACGCCGCGGGCGTGTCACCCACGTGAGACCTCCCAAGGAGAAGAAGGACACATGACACCCGGATCCCGCACCACGGCCGGTCGGCACGTAGGGGCCGCACGATGAGGGTGCTGCTGCTCGGAGCCAATGGATTCATCGGACGGTTCGTCGCCGACCGGCTGCTCGCCGACCCGGCGGTGCACCTCACCGCCCTCGGGCGCGGCGACGACGCCGACGTACGGTTCGACCTCGCGACCGGCAGCCCCGGCGCGCTCACCCGGTTCCTCGACGCCGTCCACCCGGGCGTCGTCGTCAACTGCGCGGGCGCCACCCGCGGCGGCGCCCGCGACCTGACCCGGCACAACACCGTCGCCGTCGCCACCGTCTGCGAGGCGCTGCGGCGCAGCGGCTGCGGCGCCCGGCTCGTCCAGGTCGGCTGCGCCTCCGAGTACGGGCCCAGCCAGCCCGGCTCGTCGACCGCCGAGGACGCGGTGCCGCGGCCCGGCGGCCCGTACGGCGTGTCCAAGCTGGCCGCCACCGAACTCGTCCTCGGCTCCGGCCTCGACGCGGTCGTGCTCCGGGTGTTCTCGCCGGTCGGCCCCGGCACCCCGGCCGGCTCCCCGCTCGGGCGGCTCGCCGAGGCGATGCGCCGGGCCATCCAGGCCGGGGACGGCGAGCTGAAGCTCAGCGGACTCGGCGTCCAGCGCGACTTCGTGGACGTCCGCGACGTCGCCCGGGCCGTGCACGCCGCCTCCCTGTCCGCGGCCCAGGGCGTGGTCAACATCGGCACCGGCCGCGCGGTCAAGCTCCGCGACGCCGCCGCCGTGCTCGCCCGGGTCGCCGGCTACGCGGGCCAGCTGCACGAGGTCGACGGCCCGCCGCAGCGCCCGGTGATCGGCGCCCCGCGCACCGAGGCGACCATCGCCGAACAGCTGGCCGCCGCCCCCTACCCGTACCCCGACGGCTGCGGACCCTGGCAGCAGGCCGACGTCCGCACCGCCCGCGACCGGCTCGGCTGGCGCCCCCGGATCAATCTGGAGGAGTCGCTCGCCGACATCTGGATGGAGGCGGCATGTCGCATCTGACCGCCACCGGCACCGGGACGGAGACGGGCGCGGTCACCGGGATGGGAGTGGGCGTCCCCGGCTACGCCCACCCCCTCCTCGCCCCCGTCGAGTGGGCCGAGCTCACCCGCCCCGGCGCCCCCGTGCACTGGGCCGTGCTCAACGTCGCCGACGGGCCGGGCGCCCGGCCCGACCCGCACTGCCTGGAAGCGGCCGGCAAGCTGCGCAACGCCGGGGTCCGGGTGCTCGGACACCTCGACCTGTGTGATGGGTCACGTCCTTACGACGAGCTGGTCGCCGACGCGCAGCGGTTCCTCGACTGGTACAAGGCGGACGGCTTCTATCTGGACCGGGCGCCCGCCGACCGGGCCGACCTGCCCGGCGTACGGCGGCTCTCGGCGACCCTGGAGGCGCTGCGGGACGGCGAGGCGCACCTCGTCCTGGGGCACGGCACCCATCCGTACCCGGGCTACGCCGAGGTCGCCGACCAGCTGGTGACGTTCTCCGGCGCCTGGACCGACTACCGCTGGTCGCAGGTGGCGGAGTGGACCGCCGACTACCCGGCGGGGAAGTTCGTCCATCTCGTCCACGGAGTGCCCAGGACACATCTGGACGAAGCGCTGCGGATCGCCCGCTGGCAGGGGGCCGGGACGGTCTTCATGACCGACCGCCCGGGTGGGCCCGGACAAACCGGTGCATTCCACTCGCTGCCCGGCTACTGGGACGAAATTGTCTCGCGTATCGGACGGGGTGTCTCGGAATGAGAAGGGGCGTGGCAGTGTTGTGCGGAGAACAAGCGTCTCAATGACATCCCGACCAGCTGTATTGATGAGGTCTCCGTGTCGCTGCCACCCCTGGTCGAGCCGGCTGCCGAGCTCACCGTAGACGAGGTCCGCAGGTACTCCCGCCACCTGATCATCCCGGATGTCGGGATGGACGGACAGAAGCGGCTGAAGAACGCCAAGGTGCTCGCCGTGGGCGCCGGCGGTCTCGGCTCCCCGGCGCTGATGTACCTGGCCGCGGCCGGTGTCGGCACCCTCGGCATCGTGGAGTTCGACGAGGTCGACGAGTCGAACCTGCAGCGCCAGATCATCCACAGCCAGGCCGACATCGGCCGCTCCAAGGCGGAGTCGGCGCGCGACAGCGTGCTCGGCATCAACCCGTACGTGAACGTGGTCCTTCACGAAGAGCGGCTCGAGGCCGAGAACGTGATGGAGATCTTCAGCCAGTACGACCTGATCGTCGACGGCACGGACAACTTCGCGACCCGCTACCTGGTCAACGACGCGTGCGTGCTGCTCAACAAGCCGTACGTGTGGGGCTCGATCTACCGCTTCGACGGCCAGGCCTCGGTCTTCTGGTCCGAGCACGGCCCCTGCTACCGCTGCCTCTACCCGGAGCCCCCGCCGCCGGGCATGGTCCCGTCCTGCGCCGAGGGCGGCGTCCTGGGCGTGCTGTGCGCGTCCATCGGCTCCATCCAGGTCAACGAGGCCATCAAGCTCCTCGCGGGCATCGGCGAGCCGCTGGTCGGCCGCCTGATGATCTACGACGCCCTGGAGATGCAGTACCGCCAGGTCAAGGTCCGCAAGGACCCCAACTGCGCGGTCTGCGGCGAGAACCCGACCGTCACCGAGCTCATCGACTACGAGGCCTTCTGCGGCGTCGTGTCCGAGGAGGCCCAGGAAGCGGCGCTCGGCTCCACGATCACTCCGAAGCAGCTCAAGGAGTGGATCGACGACGGCGAGAACATCGACATCATCGACGTCCGCGAGCCGAACGAGTACGAGATCGTCTCGATCCCCGGCGCCCGGCTGATCCCGAAGAACGAGTTCCTGATGGGCAACGCCCTCCAGGACCTGCCGCAGGACAAGAAGATCGTCCTGCATTGCAAGACGGGTGTCCGCAGTGCGGAAGTCCTCGCCGTGCTCAAGTCCGCGGGCTTCGCGGACGCGGTGCACGTCGGCGGCGGCGTCATCGGCTGGGTCAACCAGATCGAGCCGGAGAAGCCGATCTACTAGGCGTAGGCATGCGTGAGGGCCCCCGGACCTGTCTCAGGTCCGGGGGCCCTCGTGCGTGTCTGCCGGCTACTGACAGGTCTTGCCGTACGCGGGGACCTCGGCCCGCAGCAGATACGCGTCGATCGTCTTCGTCGCGCAGGCCGCCGAGCCGTACGCGCCGTGGCCCTCGCCCTTGTTGGTGACGAGCACGCCCACGCCCGGGCCCAGCGCCTTCGCCATCCGCTCCGCGCCCTCGTACGGGGTGGCCGGGTCGCCCGTCGTGCCGACGACCAGGATCGGGGCGGCGCCCGGGGCGCTCGCCGCGGTGGTCGTGGCCTCGCCCTCGACCGGCCAGTCGGCGCACCAGCCGGCCGTGTCCCAGGCGAGGAAGGGGCCGAAGACGGGGGAGAGGCGGCGGAACTCGGGGATCAGCGTCCGCGCCTCGTCGAGGGTGGGCCGCTCGGAGGAGTCGGCGCAGGAGATCGCCCGCTGCGCGTGGGACTGCGTCGAGTAGTGGCCGGCGGCGTCCCGGTCGTTGTACCAGTCGGCGAGGGAGAGGAGTTCGGCGCCGGAGCCGTTCTCCGCCTTGGTGAGCGCCGAGGTCAGCAGCGGCCAGTTCTGCTGGGCGTACAGCGGCATGACCACGCCGGTGAGGGCGAGGGAGTCGTTGAGCTCGCGGTCGCCGACCGCGAGGGGCTTCTTGTCGAGCTTCTCCAGGAGCCGGACGATCCGGCGGGTGCCGTCCTTCGGGTCCTGGCCGGTGGAGGTCAGATAGTTGTCGAGTGCCCGCTGGAAGCCGATGGTCTGGTTGCGGGCGTGGCCGACGGAGTCGGCGGTCGGGTCGACCACCGCGTCGAGCACCATCCGGCCCACGTTCCTGGGGAACAGATGGGCGTAGGCGGCGCCGAGCTGGGTTCCGTACGAGATGCCGAAGTAGTTCAGCTTCGGGTCGCCGAGGACCTGGCGGATCAGGTCCATGTCGCGGGCCGTGTTGCTGGTCGTGGTGTACGGCAGGACGAGGCCGGAGCGGCGCGCGCAGCCCTGGCCGAAGGCGACGGCGTCGGCGCGGAAGGCCTTCTCCTCGGCCGCCGTCTCGGGCGTGTAGTCGACCGTCCGCTCGGCCTTCGCCTGCTCCTTGTCGTCCCGGCACACCACGCCCGAGCTGCGCTGCACGCCGCGCGGGTCGAAGGAGACCAGGTCGTAGCGGCTGCCGAGGGCCGTGTACTCGGCGGCGCCGCGCGGCAGGATGTCGACGCCCGAGCCGCCGGGCCCGCCGAAGTTGAAGAGCAGCGAGCCGATCCGGGCGTCCTTGGCGCCGGCCTCCTTGCGGATCAGCGCGATCGGGATCGTCGGCCCGTCCGGCTTCGCGTAGTCGAGGGGCACCTTCACCGTGGCGCAGCGCCAGGCGGAGCCAGGGGCCTCGCCGCCCTCGGGGGCGGTGCAGCGGCGCCAGTCGGGGTGCTGCCCGGTGAGCGCGGCGGGCAGCGCGGGCCCGCCGGGGTCGGTGCTGGACACGGAGGGCTTGGCGTCGCCGGCCGCCGGGGCGGAGCTCGGGGTGCCGGCGGGGCCGGTCCCGCCCGTGGCCGTACATCCCGTGGCGAGCACTGCGGAGAGGGCGACGACGGCCCCCGTACGTATGAACGACGAGCGCACCGAGCGCCACCCCCTGATCCGAGCCGGACCGCCATCCTAGGGGGGCGGCTACGGGCGGACGGTCACGGGCAGACGGTCCCGGAGGCCGGCACCTTGCCGTTCAGCAGATACGCGTCGGTCGCGGACTTCACGCACTTGTCGCCGCTGCTGTAGGCGCCGTGGCCCTGGCCCTTGTAGGTGAGCTCCACGCCGACACCCTTGCCGAGCGCGTTCACCATGGCGCGGGCGCCCTCGTACGGGGTGGCGGGGTCGCCGGTGTTGCCGATGACCAGGATCGGCGCGGAGCCCGGCGCGGAGACGTTCGGGTGCTCCCAGGTGCCGGGCACCGGCCACTGGCCGCAGCTGGACAGCGCCCAGCCCATGAAGTCGCCGAAGACGGCGGAGGCCTTCTGGAACTCGGGGAGGCGTTCCTTGGCCTGGCCGAGGGTGAACCGCTCCTTGAAGTCCACGCAGTTGATGGCGGCGTTGGCGGCCTGGATGTTGCTGTAACTGCCGCTCTGGTTCCGCCCGTTCATGGAGTCGGACAGGGCGAGCAGCAGGGCGCCGTTGCCGCCGTCGGCCTCGTCGAGGCCCTGTTCGAGATAGGGCCAGAACTCCTTGGAGTACAGGGCCTGCGCGATGCCGTTGGTGGCCTGGGTCTGGGTGAGCTTGCGGTCGCCGATGCCCGCGATGGGCTTGGCGTCGAGCTCCGCGAGGAGCCCGGTGATGAACTCCTCGATCTCGGCGACGCTGCTGCCCGGCAGCCGGCAGTCGTCGCCGCGGTCCACGCAGTCCTGCGCGAAGTTGTCCAGGGCGAGCTGGAAGCCCTTCGTCTGCCCGAGGGCGCCGGCCTCCACGCCGGCCGTGGGGTCGACGACCGCGTCGAAGACCGCCCGGCCGACGTTCGCGGGGAACAAGTGGGCGTAGACGCCGCCGAGTTCGGTGCCGTAGGAGATGCCGAAGTAGTGCAGCTTGGCGTCGCCGAGGACCCGGCGCATCAGATCCATGTCACGGGCCGCGTTCTCCGTGCCGACGTAGGGGAGCCGGTTGCCGGCGTCCTTCTCGCAGCCGCCGGCGTAGGCCTTCTGCGCCTCGGAGAGGGTCTTCTCCTCGGCGCTGTCGTCGGGGGTGAAGTCGAGTGCGTAGTAGGCGTCGAGCTCCTTGTCGGTGGCGCACTCGACGGGCGCGCTGCGGCCGACCCCGCGCGGGTCGAAGGAGACCAGGTCGTAGCGGGAGCGCAGGGTCTCGAAGTCGGTGGCGAAGCCGGGCAGGCCGGTGACGCCGGAGCCGCCGGGCCCGCCGAAGTTGAAGACGAGGGAGCCGATCCGCCGGTCGGGGGCGGCGGCCCTGGCGCGGATCAGGGCCAGGTCGACGGTCTCGCCGTCGGGCTTCGAATAGTCGAGCGGCGCCGTCATGAAGGCGCATTCCCACGGTGTGCCGTCGGGCAGCGGCGTGGGGGCGGGGCCGCCGCCCTCGGCCGGCGACGGCGGCAGGCACGCGGACCATTCGAGCTTCTGCGCCGCGAGCCCGTCGAGCCCGGTGGGGCCGCTGGATGCGGGGGCCGCCTGCCCTCCGTCGTCCGAGCACCCGCTGGTCGCGGTGAGCAGGGCGGTCGCGGTCAGCAGGGCGGCGCGCCGGGCGGTGCGCTGGGCGGCGGAGATCGGCATGATCCCATCGTGGGCCGCCCGGGAGGGGCCCGCGCGGGCGGTGGGCCAAGCGGGTGGCCCGGCGCCCCTGTATCTACGACGGCCCCTACGGCACCCGCTCCCAGCCGCGCTTCGGCTCGCGGGTGGCGAGCCTGCCGGGGCGGCGGCGCCGGTAGACCACGAAGGGCCGGAAGAGATACCGCACCGGCGCGGCGAACATGTGTACGAGCCTGGAGTAGGGGATCAGCGCGAACAGTGTGAAGCCGAAGAGCACGTGCAGCTTGAACACGAGCGGCGCGCCCGCCATCAGCGCCCAGTCCGGGCTGAGCGCGAACAACGACCGGAACCAGACCGAGACGCCCTCCCGGTAGTTGTAGCCGTCCGTCTGACCGGTCGAGTTGAGGACGGTGGCGAGCAGCCCGAGGGCCATCGCGCCGAGCAGCACCGCGTACATCACCCGGTCGCTGCGCAGGCTCGCCCGCCGCACGGCCGGCACCCGCAGCCGCCGGTACACCAGGATCCCGATGCCGACGGTGGCGGCCACTCCGGCGACGGCGCCCGTGGACACCGCCATCAGGTGGTACGCGTGGTCGCTCAGGCCGACCGCGTCCGTCCACGACATGGGCACAAGGAGTCCGACCACGTGGCCGAGCACCACGAAGGCCATGCCGAAGTGGAACAGTGGCGAGCCGATCCGCAGCAGCCGCGACTCGTGCAGCTGCGAGGAGTGGGTGGTGATCCCGAAGCGGTCGTGCCGGCCGCGCCAGACCGTGCCCGCCACGAGCAGCACGACGGAGACGTAGGGCAGCACGCCCCAGAGCAGCAGATCCATCAGACCGGGGTCCTTTCCGCACGGCTCACGGTGGGCCAGGGCAGTTCGACGCCGGGCCCGAAGGGTTCGAGTCCGACGAGCTCGCGCGGTGGCCCGGACCGGGCCAGCGCCTTCGCCTCCTCCTTGGTCTGCGGGGAGGGGCCGGGGAGCGTGCCGCAGACCGCTTCGAGCACACCGGTGTACGGGGTGTCCACGCCGGCAAGGGCCAGCCGCAGCAGCTCGAGCCCCGCCCGGTGCTCCTGGAGCAGCGCCGTGCCGGGCTCCTCGTGCCGGGCGGCGAACTCCAGGGCGGCGGGCAGGAAGTCGGGCAGCTCGTCGCTGTCGAACTCCAGGCCGTGGTCGCGGTAGAGGCCCTTGATCCGTACGAGGGAGAGGCCGCGCCGCCGGGTGTCGCCGTCCGTCCACCAGGTGAGGTACAGACAGCGCCGGTTCCTGGTGTCGAAGGTGTCGGTGTAGTGCGCGGCGAGCTCCAGCGGGGCGGTGCGCTCCGCATGGTCGAGGAAGGCCGCGAGCCCGCCCCCGCCCCGTACACCCTCCAAGACATGCCGGAGCAGCTGGAGTTCGGCGTACAGGCGCTCGTCCGGGTAGGTCAGGCAGCGCGCCGCCACCAGCCGGACCACGGCGTCAGGGTTCACGGGTTCCTCCTCGTACGGCTGAGGTTGAGCAGGACCCGGCTGCCACCGCCGCCCCCTTGTTCGGCGACCGGGCAGCCGGCGTCCAGCGGGTGGGCGTCCGCGAGCGCGTCCGCGTCGGCGCGGGCTGCCGTCGGGATCACGTACCGGTCCTCGTACTTGGCGACGGCGAGCAGCCGGAACATGTCCTCCATCTCCTCGCCGGTCAGCCCGACCGCCTTCGCGATCGTGTCGTCCTTCGCCTCGCCGAGGTTGACCGCCCGCATGTAGGAGCGCATGGCCGCCATCCGGCGCAACACCGCCTCCACCGGGTAGGTGTCCCCGGCGGTGAGGAGTTCGGCGAGGTACTCGACGGGGATGCGCAGGGCGTCGATCGCGCCGAAGAGGTTGCCCGCGTCCTCGCCGTCGCTGCCGGTCGCGGCGACCGCGTCGACGACGGGCGAGAGCGGTGGCACGTACCAGACCATCGGCATCGTGCGGTACTCCGGATGCAGCGGCAGGGCGACCTGGTAGGTCGCGATCAGGTCGTAGACGGGGGAGCGGCGGGCCGCGTCCAGCCACTCCTCGCTGATCCCGGAGGCCCGCGCGGCGGCCGCGACCGCCGGGTCGGCCGGATCGAGGAAGCACTCCAACTGGGCGGGGTAGAGGTCGTGTTCGTCCTCCACGGCCGCCGCGTCCGCGACCTTGTCGGCGTCGTACAGCATCACGCCGAGGTAGCGCATCCGGCCCACGCAGGTCTCGGAGCAGATGGTCGGCATGCCGACCTCGATGCGCGGGAAGCAGAAGGTGCACTTCTCGGCCTTGCCGGTGGCGTGGTTGAAGTAGACCTTCTTGTACGGGCAGCCGGTCACGCACATCCGCCAGCCCCGGCACTGGTCCTGGTTCACCAGGACGATCCCGTCCTCCTCCCGCTTGTACATCGCGCCGGACGGGCAGGACGAGACGCACGCCGGATTGAGGCAGTGCTCGCAGATCCGCGGCAGATAGAAGAGGAAACTCTGCTCGAACTCGAAGCGGATCCTCTCCCCGACCTGTGCCCGGACCTTCTCCACCAGCGGGTCCTTCGGCCCGTGCTCGGGCGCCCCGCCCAGGTTGTCGTCCCAGTTGGGGCCCCATTCGACCTTGTCGAGCGGCGCGCCGGTGAGCTGCGAGACCGGGCGGGCGACGGGCAGGTCGTCGCCCGCCGGCGCCTCGGTGAGGTTCTTGTACTCGTACGTCCACGGCTGGTAGTAGTCGTCGAGCTCCGGCAGCTCGGGGTTGGCGAAGATCTGCCCGAGCCGCTTGAGCCGCCCGCCGGCCCGCAGCCGCAGCTTCCCCGAGCGGGTCCGCTCCCAGCCGCCCTTCCACCGCTCCTGGTCCTCCCAGCGGCGCGGATAGCCCTGCCCGGGAAGCGTCTCGACATTGTTGAACCAGACGTACTCGGTGCCCTGCCGGTTGGTCCACGCCTGCTTGCAGGTGACCGAACAGGTGTGGCAGCCGATGCACTTGTCGAGGTTCATGACCATCGCCACTTGAGCCATCACGCGCATCGGATCAGTACTCCACCTTCTGGTCGCGGCGGCGGATCACCGTCACCTCGTCACGCTGGTTGCCGGTCGGGCCCAGGTAGTTGAAGGCCCAGGTGAGCTGCGCGTAACCGCCCACCAGGTGGGTCGGCTTGAGCATCACGCGCGTGAGCGAGTTGTGGATGCCGCCCCGGCGGCCCGTCTTCTCCGTCTTCGGGACGCCGACCGTGCGCTCCTGCGCGTGGTTCATGTACACCGTGCCGGGCGGCATCTTGTGGGAGACGATCGCGCGGGCGGTGACCACGCCGTTGCGGTTCACGGCCTCGATCCAGTCGTTGTCCCGGACCCCGATCGCGTCGGCGTCCTGCGGCGACATCCAGACCGTCTGCCCGCCCCGGCCGAGCGTCATCATGTAGAGGTTGTCCTGGTACTGGGAGTGGATCGCCCACTTGTTGTGCGGGGTCAGATACCGGACCGCGACCTCCCGGCCGTCCCGCCCGTCGCGACCGTCCTGTACGGACCCCAACTCCGGTTCCCCGTACAACCGGTGCATGTCCAGCGGTGGCTTGTAGACCGGCAGCGCCTCGCCCACCTCGTGGATCCAGTCGTGGTCCAGGAAGAAGTGCTGGCGCCCGGTGAGGGTGTGCCAGGGCTTCAGCTGCTCGGTGTTGACGGTGAACGCGGTGTAGCGGCGCCCGCCGGACTCGCTGCCCGACCACTCCGGCGAGGTGATCACGGGGACCGGCCGGGCCTGGGTGTCGGCGAAGGTGATCCGCTTGCCCTCGGCCTCCGCCGCCAGGTGCGCCATCTCCGTACCGACTCGCCTCTCCAGCTTCTCGAAGCCCTGGGTGGCGAGCCGCCCGTTCGACGTGCCGGAGAGGGAGAGGATCGCCTCGCAGGCGCGCTGCGCGGTGTCGAGCCGCGGCCGGCCGTCGGCGACCCCGCCCCGTACCCGCCCGTTCTTCTCGCCGAGGTACGCGACCTCCTCGCCGACGTCGAAGGTGATCGCCTTCGTGGTGACCCCGAGGGTGTCGACGAGCGGGCCGAGCGCCGCGAACTTCTCGCCCACCGCGCCGTAGTCGCGCTCCACGACCGTCAGGTTGTACATGCTCTGCCCCGGCACCGCCGGGCACTCGCCCTTCGACCAGTCGAGCGCCACCCCGCCGGGCTGCGCCATCTCGCCGCCCGCCGTGTCGTGCTGGAGCGCCGTCGCCACCAGGTCCCTGCGCACCCCCAGGTGCTCCTTCGCCAGCTCGCCGAAGCGGCGGGCGAGGGCGAGGAAGGCGTCGTAGTCGGAGCGGGCCTGCCAGGGCGGGTCGACGGCCGGGGTGAAGGCGTGCAGGAAGGGATGCATGTCGGTGGACGACAGGTCGTGCTTCTCGTACCAGGTCGCGGCCGGCAGCACGATGTCGCTCAGCAGCGTCGTGCTCGTCATCCGGAAGTCCAGCGACAGCAGAAGGTCGAGCTTCCCCTCGACGTCGGCGGCCGGCGCCCGCACGTCCCTCGGCGTGCAACGCGGGCCGTCGGACGGGAGGTTGGAGTGGGTGCCGAGCAGATGCTTGAGGAAGTACTCGTTGCCCTTGGACGACGAGCCGAAGAGATTCGCCCGCCATACGTTGAGCACCCGCGGCCAGTTCTCCGGCGCGTCCGGGTCCTCCCCGGCGAAGCCGAGCGAGCCGTCCTGGAGCGCCCGTACGGTGTCGCCGACCGGGTCGGGCTGCGCGCCGAGCTCCAGCGGATTGCGGTCGAAGGTCGGGTACGAGGGCATCCAGCCCATCCGGGCCGCCGCCGCCAGGCAGTCGGCGCCCGTCATCCCCGCGAACCGGCCCGCGCCGAGCGGCGAGGCCAGCGTGTCGGCCGGCAGTGTGTCGTACCGCCACTGGCCGGTGTGGAGGTAGAACCAGCCCGCGCCGATCATGTGCCGGGGCGGGCGCCCCCAGTCGGAGGCGCTCGCGAGGGTGGCCCAGCCGGTCACCGGCCGGCACTTCTCCTGGCCCACGTAGTGGCCCCAGCCGCCGCCGTTGCGGCCCTGGCAGCCGGTCAGCGTCAGCAGGGCGAGGAAGGCGCGGTAGATCGTCTCCGAGTGGAACCAGTGGTTGGTGCCCGCGCCCATGAGGATCATGCAGCGGCCCCGCGAGCGCTCGGCGGTGTCCGCGAACTCCCGGGCCACGCGGGCCGCCTGGGCGGCGGGGACCGAGGTCAGCGTCTCCTGCCAGGCCGGGGTGCCGGGCGCGCCGGCGTCCTCGTACGAGTCGGGCCACTCGCCCGGCAGGCCGGGGCGCCCCACCCCGTACTGGGCGAGCAGCAGGTCGTACACCGTGGTGACCAGCGGGCCGTCCGCGGTGAGCCGGCGTACGGGCACGCCCCGCCGCAGTACTTCGCCCTCCTCGTCGAAGCGCGGCAGCACGATCTCGGCGGCCGATCCCTCATCGAGCAGGCTCAGGCGCGGCACAGTGTCGCCGAGGTCGAGGTTCCACTCGGGCTTGCCGTCGGTGGCCCAGCGGTGGCCGAGGGTGCCGTTCGGGACGACCGGCTCGCCCGTGGCGTCGTCGACGAGGACGGTCTTCCAGGCGGCGTTCTCGACGTCCTGCCCGAGGTCGGCGGCGGTGACGAACTTCCCCGGGACCAGGCCCCGCTCCGTCTCCCGGAGGGAGACCAGGAACGGCAGATCGGTGTAGGTGCGGACGTAGTCCAGGAAGAAGGGCGTCTGCCGCTCGACGAAGAACTCCTTCAGGACCACATGCCCCATCGCCAGCGCGAGCGCCCCGTCCGTCCCCGGGTGCGGGTGCATCCACTCGTCGGCGAACTTGGTGTTGTCCGCGAAGTCGGGGGAGACCGTGACGACCTTCTGGCCCCGGTAGCGGGCCTCCGTCATCCAGTGCGCGTCCGGGGTCCGGGTCACCGGCACGTTCGAGCCCCACATCAGCAGATAGGCCGCGTCCCACCAGTCGCCCGACTCCGGTACGTCGGTCTGGTCGCCGAACACCTGCGGCGAGGCCACCGGAAGATCCGCGTACCAGTCGTAGAAGCTCAGCATCGGCGCGCCGATGAGCGAGTGGAAGCGGGCGCCGGCCGCGTGCGAGGCCATCGACATCGCCGGGATCGGCGAGAAGCCCGCCACCCGGTCGGGCCCGTGCTCCTTGATGGTGTGCACGTGTGCGGCGGCCGCGATCTCCAGGGCCTCGTCCCAACTCGCCCGCACCAGACCGCCCTTGCCCCGGGCTCGCTGGTACGTGCGGCGGCGCTCCGGGTCGCGCTGGATGTCCGCCCAGGCGAGCACCGGGTCCTTCAGGCGCTGCTTCGCCTCCCGGTACATCGAGAGGAGCGTGCCCCGGACCATGGGGTGGCGGACCCGGGTGGGGGAGTAGCTGTACCAGGAGAAGGAGGCCCCGCGCGGGCAGCCGCGCGGCTCGTACTCCGGGCGGTCCGGGCCGACCGACGGATAGTCGGTGGCCTGCGTCTCCCAGGTGATGATGCCGTCCTTGACGTACACCTTCCAGCGGCACGAACCGGTGCAGTTCACCCCGTGCGTCGAGTACACGACCTTGTCGTGGCTCCAGCGGTCCCGGTAGAAGGCCTCGCCCTCGCGGCCGCCGGTGCGGTGGACGGTGCGCAGGTCCTCGGAGACCTCAGCACCGGAGGCGCGGGCGAAGAATCCGCCCGCCCGGAGGAGGGTTTCGGCGGGGTGGGGCCTCTGCTGCACGGCTGACTCCTTCACGACCGACGGCACGTCGCTGCGATCTGCGTGATCTGTGAGATCTGTGCGTCTGTGAGATCTGTGCTTCGAGGCTAGAACCGGCGGGAGGGCGCGGAAGGGGGCCGATGGTCCCTCCGTGGGGTGACCAAATCCCGTAGTTGTCCCGGCAGATGGTGTGTGACGGTGTGAGGGTGAGCGCTGCCGGACGATGGATCCCGAACCAGCACGGTGCCTGGGCGATGCTGACCGTGCCCTACGCGGCGGGCGTGCTGCTCGGCGACCCCGGGTGGGCCCAACTGCCCCTGTTCGCCGCCTGGCTGGCCGCGTACGTCGCCGCCTTCCACGCCCAGCAGTGGCTACGGCTCCGCCGACTGTCCCGCAACCCCCGCGCGGCCGCCCGGCACGTCAGGCCCGCCGTCGTCCTGGGCGGCTGCACGGCCGTCCTCGGCCTCCCGCTCGCCGTCGCCTACCCGTGGCTGCTGCTCGCGGCCGCCGCCATGGCGCCGTTCCTCGCGGTCAACGCCCGGCACGCGCGCGTGAACCGGGAACGCGCGCTGCTCAACGGCCTCGCCGCCGTCGTCCCCGCCTGCGGCATGCTCCTCGTCGCGCTCCGGCTCGGCGGCGGCACCCTCGCCGAGGGCCTCGCCCCGGCGCTCGTCTGCCTGCTCTACTTCGCCGGCACCGTGCCGTACGTGAAGACGATGATCCGCGAGAAGAACTCGGCCGCGTACCGGAAGGGCTCGGTCGCCTACCACGCGGCGGCGCTGCTCGCCGCCGCCCTCCTGAACCCCTGGCTGGCCCTGCCCTTCGCGGTCTACCTCGCCCGCGCGGCCGTCCTGCCCGGCCGGGGCCTGAAGGTGCCGGTGGTGGGCGCGGTGGAGGTCGGCTGCTCGCTGCTGCTGCTCGGCTTCGTGGTGGCGGTGTACGGGTAGGGGGGCGCCCGTGGCATACGGGGGTGCCCGTGGTCGTACGGGCGGGGCCCGGCTCGTACGACAAGGGCGGCTAGAGCGCCTCCTGCTTGGTCAGCCAGTTGAAGCAGATCCAGCCCGGCAGCACCGGCAGCCACAGCGTCAGCAGACGGTAGAGGAGCACCGCCGGGGTGGCGACGTCGATGGGCAGGCCCACCGCGACGAGACCACCGATGAGCGCGCCCTCGACCGCGCCGACACCGCCGGGCGTCGGGGCCGCCGAGCCGAGCGCGTTGCCCGCGAGGAAGACCACGGCCACGCTCGCGTAGCTGATCGTGGCGTTCCCGTGCCCGAACGCGCGGATCGACGCGTCCAGGCAGAAGACGAACGCACCCGTGAGCAGCAGCATCCCGCCGATGCCGGTGACCAGCTTCATCGGCCGCTGGAGCACGTCCAGCATGCGCGGCACCACGCCCGCGAAGAGCGAGCGCACCCGGGTCGAGACGAACTTCCGCATGAACGGGATGGCCGTCATCACCAGGACGAGCACCGCGACCGTCAGGAGCCCCGCGATGACCGTCCTCGACGGCGAGAACGACTGCGACTTCTCGGTGCCCGTCAGATAGCCGAAGGCGAGCAGGAGCAGGATGTGTGCCCCGAGCCCGAAGAGCTGCGAGGCGCCCACGCTCGCCACCGCGAGCCCCGGGCGCACGCCCGAGCGCTGCAGGAACCGGGTGTTGAGGGCGACTCCGCCGACCGCCGCCGGGGCGACGATCTTCACGAACGAACCGGCGACCTGCGCCACCACCGTCCGCCAGAACCCGACCCGCTCCGGCACGAAGCCGAGCAGGCTCATCGCCGCCGCCACATAGCTGAGGGCGGAGAACACCACCGCCGCGGCCACCCACCGCCAGTCCGCCTCGCTGACCGTCGACAGCGGCGTCCGGGCGATCTGCGAGAGCAGGAAGTACGCGGCGACCGCGCCCGCGAGCAGCGAGATCAGCGTCCGCGGCTTGATGCGCTCCAGGCGGACCGGCTCCACCGGCGCCTGCGGCCGGATCAGCAGCACCTGCTGGCGGATCTGCGCGAGCAGATCCTCCTCGCGGGCCTCGTCCAGGGCCGAGTCGAGCGCCCGCTTCTCCGCCTTCTTGTCGGCCTGCTTCTCCGCCCGGGCCGCCTTCCGGTCGGTCTCCAGATTGGCCTGGGCCCGCGCCTCCGCCCGGGCCTGCTTGGCCGCCTCGGAGGCCGCGAGCACCGCCTCGCGCTCGCGCGCGGAACGCTCACGGGCCAGCCGGCGCAGCTCCCCGCGGGTCGACCGGCTCAGCGCGATGGGCTGGAGCAGCGGCAGACAGTCGGCGATCGCGTCCGGGCCGAGCATCTCCACGGCCGCGGCGACCGCCCGCTCCGCCCCGACCCGCAGACCGAGGGTGGTGAGCAGCTGCGCGATGTCCATCCGCAGCACGATGTCGCCCGCCGCGATCTCGCCGCCGCGCAGATCGGTGAGGATCACCCTGCCGGAACGATCCACCAGAATCGCGTCCCCCGCGAGCCTGCGGTGCGCGATCCGGCGCGACTGCAGCGCCTTCACCTGGCGCCAGGCGCTGCGCACCAGCTCGTCGGTGATCTCGTCGTCGTCCAGCGAGTCCAGGGTCCGGCCGCCCAGGTGCTCGTACACGAGCATCACGGCGTCCGGTCCGAGCTCGGAGGTGGCGATCAGCTTCGGCGCGTTCGCGCCCGCCGCGATCGCCGCGTACGCGAGCAGCGCCTCCTGCTCCAGGGCCTGGCGCAGCGACACGATCGAGCGGCGGGTGGTGATGGTGCGCAGGGTGAGGCGGCGCCAGGCCCGGTAGAAGAAGCCGTGCGCCTGCTGCTCGCGGTCGACGACCGTGACGTCGAGCGGCGGCCCGTCCTCCAGGGTCACGATGTAGCGCCGGCCCCGGTCCCCGCTGTCGGCCGAGTCCGGCACGCCCTCGGCGCGCAGCGCCGTCACGGGCCGGAAGCCGACCCGGCGCAGGCCGGCGAGCAGGGTCTGCCCGGTCGGCCGGACGTTCGGCGAGCCGACCGCGTACAGCGTGCCGTACGCCACGGTCCAGCCGATCAGCACGGTGAGGATGATCGAGAAGGCGGTGGTGTAGCCGGCGACGAGCATGGTGAACGCGTCGAGCAGCAGCACCACCCACAGCACCACCCGCCAGCGCGGGCGCCGGGCCATGCCGACGGCGGTCATGTACGCGATGACGGGCGCGAGGTAGTTGTGCACCGGGTCGGTGAGCCCGCCGCCGGACTGCGGCTGGGTCAGCGCGTCCGCGATGGTGCCGGGCGCGGCCTTCGCCACCCACAGGTCCGTGGCGAGGGTCACGCCGTGCGCGAGGACGGCGGCGAGCACGCCGTCGGCGATGCGCAGCCCGTCCCGTTTGACCAGGCGTTCGATGGCGAAAGCGACCGGGACGAGGAGGACGGCGATCGACGACACCAGACCGGCGATCTTGACGAAGACGTCCGGGGCGCCGCCGGCGCCCTTGTTGATGTCCTGCTCCAGACCGGAGGTGGTGCCGTGGGCGAAGGCGGCGATGCCGAGGACGACGGCGATGGCGAGGACGCCGATCAGCAGCCGCATCAGATCCGACGGCCGGTGCACCCGCGCGGCGAGCAGCGGCTCGTCGCCGGACACGCGCTCGGGAGCGCGCTCCGGCGGGCTGTCGTGAGCCATCACCCTGTCCGTCTCGGTCATCGGTTCCGTCGTCTGCTCTGTCTTCGGGTCAATTTTCGTCGTTCGTTCTCGAACGTGTTCTTGATCTTGTTCTTGATCTCGTATCACCAGTCACCGCCCGGACGATGGTGGCACGAAGCGGGGCCGTTCGGAGGCATCAGGGGGTTGTCGGTGGGGTGAGGCAGGATGGGCCGAATGGAGACGCAGGAGCTGCCCGAGCTGCCCGACTATGCGGAACGGGTCCTTCAGGTCGCCGAGGAGATCCCGCCCGGCCGGGTGATGACCTACGGCGACGTCGCCGAGTGGCTGGGCGAGGGAGGCCCCCGGCAGGTCGGCCGCGCGATGGCGCTGTACGGAGGCTCCGTGCCGTGGTGGCGCGTGGTGCGGGCGGACGGCGTCCCGCTGCCCGGCCACGAGCTCCGCGCGCTCGGCCACTACCGCGCGGAGGGCACCCCGCTGCGGCAGCCGGCGGGCGGCGGTGCGCTGCGCCTCGACATGCGGCGGGCGCGGTGGGACGGGGTGGCGGTGCGCGAGTGAGGGCGCGTGGTGGCGCGGGCCGGGGGCCGGGTTCGGGGCGGACACCCGGTTCGGGTCGGACACCCGGGTCCGCGCCCGGAATCGCGTAACGTCGAGGGTCGCGCTCCTCACCCGAGCGCTCCCCGTGCGGAACGACACACCGCGCGAGCACGAACCCGACAGACCCAGCAGCAGGACCGGCGACCCACGTGACTTCCTCCTCCACCCTTCGCTATACGCGGGGCCCCGGCGCGTACCGGCTGGTGCGGGCCGTGCCGGCACCGGTGCGGCCCCCTGTGCTTGACGCAGCACAGCGCGCGGTGGTTGACCACGCGGACGGAGCACTTCTGGTCCTGGCCGGACCCGGCACCGGCAAGACGACGACGCTGGTCGAGGCGGTCGCGGCCCGGGTCGAGGCGGGCGCGGACCCGGAACGCCTCCTCGTCCTCACCTTCAGCCGCAAGGCGGCCGTGGAACTCCGCGACCGGATGGCGGCCCGGCTGGGCGGTCGGCGCCCGCCGCAGGCCACCACCTTCCACTCGTACTGCTACGCCCTCGTCCGCGCCCACCAGGACGCCGACCTGTTCGCCGAACCGCTGCGGCTGCTGTCCGGCCCGGAGCAGGACCTGGCGGTACGGGAGCTGCTCGCCGGCCAGATCGACCTGGCGAAGCTCGGCCTCGGGCACGTCCGCTGGCCCGACGAACTGCGCGCCTGCCTCACCACGCGCGGCTTCGCCGACGAGGTCCGCGCGGTGATCGCCCGCTCCCGCGAGCTGGGCCTCGGCCCCGATGCCCTCGACGCCTTCGCCCGGCGCGTGGGACGGCCCGACTGGGGCGCGGCGGCCGGTTTCCTCGCGGAGTACCTCGACGTCCTGGACCTCCAGGGCGTCCTTGACTACACCGAGCTCGTGCACCGCGCCGTGCTCCTGACGGAGTCGGCGGCGCCCGGCGCCCTTCCCGCGTACGACGCGGTTTTCGTCGACGAGTACCAGGACACCGACCCGGCGCAGGTCCGGCTGCTGCGGGGGCTCACCGCCGGCACCGCCGCCACGGTCGTCGCCTTCGGCGACCCCGACCAGTCCATCTACGCCTTCCGCGGCGCCGACGTGAACGGCATCCTCGACTTCCCCGCCACCTTCGGCGCCGCCGTCCGCGTCCTCGACACCTCGCGCCGCTCCGGCGCCGCCCTCCTCGCCGCCACCCGCCTCCTCACCCAGCGCATGCCGCTGCCCCGCCTCCCCGCCGACCGCGTCCGCGCGCACCGCGCCCTCACCCCGGTCCGCGACGGCGGCCGCGCGGAGGTCCACACCTACCCCACCCCCTCCACCGAGACCGACAACATCGCCGACCTCCTCCGCCGCGCCCACCTCGAAGACGGCACCCCCTGGCACGACATGGCCGTCCTCACCCGCTCCGCCACCCCCCTCCCCTCCCTCCGCCGCGCCCTGACCGCCGCGGGAGTCCCCGTGGAGACCGACGCCGCGGACACCCCGCTCCGCCACGAGCCGGCCGTGGCCCCCCTGCTGCTGGCCCTGCGGGCGGCGGCGGGCGGAGTGGAGGCCGGCGAGGGCGAGGGCGCGGCGGACGTCGCCGTTTCCGCCGCACCCGCGGGGGGAGAGCCGCCCGCTGACGCGGCGCCGGGTGCGGGCCGGGGCCCGGAGGCCTCTGGCGTTGGCGCGACTGCGACGGTCGGCGCAGTCTTCGACGCGCCTGCCGGTCCGGACACGGGCCGCAGGCCCGGTGTCCCCGTCGGCGGCACGGGCGGAGCCCAGGCGCCCGCTGACGCGGCGTCGGGTGGGGGCCACGAGCCCGAGGTCCCTGCCGACGGCACCAGCCCCGCCGCGCCCGCGCCGTGGCTCGACACCGAGACCGCCGTCGCTCTGCTCGCCTCGCCGCTCGGCGGGATGGACCCCGCCGATCTGCGGCGGCTCGGGCGGGCCCTGCGGGATGAGGAGCGGGCAGGCGGGAACAAGGTGCCCGCGCCGTCGGATGTGTTGCTCGCGCGGGCGCTCGCGGAGCCGGAGCGGTTGGGCGCGCACGACCAGACGTATGCGCGGGGGGCGCGGCGGCTCGGGCTGCTGTTGCGGCAGGCGCGGGAGAGGCTGGCGGCCGGGGGAACGGCGGAGGAGGCGTTGTGGCTGCTGTGGGACGGGACGCCGTGGCCCGGGCGGCTTGAGCGGGCGTCGCTCAGGGGCGGGCCCGCCGGGCGGAACGCGGACCGCGACCTGGACGCGGTGTGCGCGCTGTTCGAGACGGCGGCGCGGGCCGAGGACCGGGTCGGCGGGCGCGGCGCGCTGAACTTCCTGGAGGAGCTGGACGCGCAGGACATCGCCGCCGACACCCTCACCCGCCGCCACACCCGCCCCGACGCCGTACGCCTGATGACCGCGCACCGCTCCAAGGGCCTGGAGTGGGGCCTCGTCGTCGTCGCCGGCCTGCAGGAGGGCCTGTGGCCCGACCTGCGGCGCCGCGGCTCGCTCCTGGAGGCGGACAGGATCGGCCGCGACGGGCTCGCCGAGCCGCTCACCCCCGGCGCCCTCCTCTCGGAGGAGCGCCGGCTCTTCTACGTCGCCGCGACCCGCGCCCGCGACCGTCTCGTCGTCACCGCCGTCAAGGCCCCCGCCGAGGACGGCGACCAGCCCTCCCGCTTCCTCACCGAGCTCGGCGTCGAGCCGAAGGAGGTGACCGGCCGCCCCCGCCGCCCCCTCGCCGTCGCCGCGCTCGTCGCCGAGCTGCGCGCCACCACCGTCGACCCGGCTGCCTCGCCGGAGCTGCGTGCCGCCGCCGCCGAACGCCTCGCCACGCTCGCCGCCCTCGCCGACGAGGACGGCCACCCGCTCGTCCCGGCCGCCCACCCGGACCGCTGGTGGGGCCTCGCCGAGCCGACCCGCAGCGAGGTGCCGCTGCGCGACCGGGACCGCCCCGTCGCGCTCTCCGGCTCCGCGCTCGACCAGCTCGCCAACACCTGCGCGCTGCAGTGGTTCCTGGGCCGCGAGGTCAAGGCGGACGCCCCGGCGACCGCCGCCCAGGGCTTCGGCAACGTCGTGCACGTCCTCGCCGACGAGGTCGCCTCCGGCCGTACCCCCGCCGACCTCGACGTCCTCATGGCCCGGCTCGACTCCGTCTGGGACGCCCTCGCCTTCGACGCGCCGTGGAAGTCGGCGCAGGAGAAGCAGAACGCCCGGGTCGCCCTGGAGCGCTTCCTGCACTGGCACGTCATGGACCGCGGCGCGGGCCGCACCCCGGCCGCGACGGAGCACGACTTCGACGTGACCCTCGGCGCCGGCCCGTACCAGGTCCGCATCCGCGGCTCCATGGACCGCGTCGAGGCCGACGAGCACGGCCGCGCCTACGTCGTCGACTTCAAGACCGGCAAGTCCGCGCCCACCAGGGACGAGGTCGCCCACCACCCGCAGCTCGCCGTCTATCAGCTCGCCGTCCGCGAGGGCGCCGTCGACGAGGTCTTCGGCGGCCGCACCCCCGAACCCGGCGGCGCCGAACTCGTCCACCTCCGCCAGGCCGCCCCCAAGAAGGAGGGCGGCGACGCCCTGCCGAAGGTGCAGGCGCAGGAACCGCCGGACGGCGCGTGGATCGGCGACCTGCTCGCCGGCGCCGCCGGCCGCGTCCTCGACGAGCGCTTCACGCCCACCGCCGGGCAGCACTGCACGACCTGCTCCTTCCGCGCCTCCTGCAGCGCCCGCCCGGAGGGCCGCCAGGTCGTGGACTGACCGCGCCCCCAGGAAGTCACCGAGAAGTCGCGGCCCCCGGCCCGCTCCGGCACCCTGGAATTTCGGGGAGAAGTCCGCGAGGAGGCTCGTATGGCGTCCCACACCACCACCCTCCGCGCCACCGGCATCGTCGCCGCCGCCCTGCTCGTCGGCGGCGCGCCCGTCGCCCTGGCACCCGCCGCCCACGCCGCGCCCCCACCCGTATCCGTACGGGCTCCGAGCCCCACCCCCGCCCCCGACCCCTTCAAGGGCCTCACCGCCGACCAGATCGGCGACAAGGCCGTCGCCGCCACCCAGTCCGCGACCTCCCTGCGCATGACCGGCCGGGTCTCCTCCGGCGGGCAGCCGCTGGACGTGGACTTCTCCGTCAGCGACAAGAGCGAGTGCACGGGCGCCATCAAGCTCCAGGGAGGCGTCGCCGAACTCCGCCGCACCGGCGGCGTCACGTACATGAAGGGCGACGAGGCCTTCTGGCGCGCCTCCATGACCTCGCAGGGCATGCCCCCGGCGCAGATCGACGCGACGATCGAGCTCCTCAAGGGGCGCTGGCTGAAGATCCCCCAGGGACAGCCCGGCACCGAGGACCTCGGCAGCGTCTGCGACCTGAAGTCGCTCCTCGCCGACCTCGGCAGGAACAAGGAAGAGCGCACCGGTCTGGTCCGCGGCCCCGACGGCGAGGTGAAGGGCACCCCCGTCGCCACCCTGGTGAAGCGGAAGACCGGCGGCGAGACCACCACCGTCTCCGTCTCCGAGCGCGGCAAGCCCTACATCCTGAAGACGGTGAAGACGGGCGGCACGGACCCCGGCAGCGTGGTCCTCTCCGACTACGACAAACCCGTGAAGGTCGTCACCCCGCCGGCCGACCAGACCGTGGACCTCACCAAGCTGGACCAGGGCACCCCCGCCTGACGGCCCCCACCCCGACCGGGCACCCGGTCCGGACTGTCAGTGCGTCCCGTTAGCCTCTTTCGGGTGACCGCACGCATCACCGACCCCGAGCAGCTCAAGGAGCTGCTCGGCATCCCGTTCACCCCGGAGCAGACGGCCTGCATCACCGCGCCGCCCGCCCCGCAGGTCATCGTGGCCGGAGCCGGTTCCGGCAAGACCACGGTGATGGCCGCCCGGGTGGTCTGGCTGGTCGGCACGGGCCAGGTCGCGCCCGAGCAGGTCCTCGGCCTCACCTTCACCAACAAGGCCGCCGGCGAGCTCGCCGAGCGCGTCCGCACCGCCCTCGTCCGGGCCGGCGTCACCGACCCCGACGTCATCGACCCGGACGAGCCGCCGGGCGAGCCGCGCATCTCCACGTACCACGCCTTCGCCGGCCAGCTCCTCACCGACCACGGCCTGCGCCTCGGCCTGGAGCCCACCTCCCGGCTCCTCGCCGACGCCACCCGCCACCAGCTCGCCGCCCGCGTGCTGCGCGAGGCTCCCGGCCCGTACCCCGCGCTCACCCGCTCCTTCCCCACCCTGGTCGGCGACCTGCTCGCGCTCGACGCCGAGCTCGCCGAACACCTCGTACGGCCCGAGCGCCTCCTCGCGTACGACTCCGAGCTGCTCACCGAACTCGCCGGCGCCAAGCTCACCAACGCCGACCTGCGCAAACTCCCCGAGGCGGCGACCGCACGGCGCGAGCTCCTCGATCTCGTCGTGCGCTACCGCGCCGCCAAACGCTCCCGCGACCTGCTCGACTTCGGCGACCAGATCGCGCTCTCCGCCGAGCTCGCCACCACCCGGCCCGAGGTCGGCGCGATCCTCCGCGACGAGTTCCGGGTGGTGCTCCTCGACGAGTACCAGGACACGTCCGTCGCCCAGCGGCTGCTGCTCTCCGGCCTCTTCGGCCAGGGCACCGGCCACGCCGTCACCGCCGTCGGCGACCCCTGCCAGGCCATCTACGGCTGGCGCGGCGCCTCCGTCGCCAACCTCGACGACTTCCCGGAACACTTCCCTTACGAGGACGGCACCCCCGCCACCCGCTTCGCGCTCTCCGAGAACCGGCGCAGCGGCGGCCGTCTCCTCGACCTCGCCAACGGCCTCGCCGCACCGCTGCGCGCCATGCACGCGGGCGTGGAGGCGCTGCGGCCGGCGCCCGGCGCCGAACGGGACGGCAGTGTGCGGATCGCGCTGCTGCCCACCCACGCCGAGGAGCTCGACTGGATCGCCGACTCCCTCGCCCACCTCGTCCGCACCGGCACCGAGCCCGGCGAGATCGCCGTCCTGTGCCGCACCGCCACCGACTTCCCCGCCATCCAGGCCGCCCTGGTCGCCCGCGACGTGCCGGTCGAGGTCGTCGGCCTGTCCGGGCTGCTCCACCTGCCCGAGGTCGCCGACCTGGTCGCGGTCTGCGAGGTCCTCCAGGACCCCGGCGCCAACGCCTCCCTCGTACGGCTCCTCACCGGCCCCCGCTGGCGGATCGGCCCCCGCGACCTGGCCCTCCTCGGCCGCCGCGCCCGGCTCCTCGTGCACCGGCCGGGAGCGGACGCGGACGACGCCGACCAGCGGCTCGCCGCCGCCGTCGAGGGCGTCGACCCGGCCGAGGTGATCTCCCTCGCCGACGCGCTCGACACCTTCCTCGACTCCGGCGGCACCGGCACCGAGGACGACCAGCTGCCCTTCTCCGCCGAGGCCCGGGTCCGCTTCGCGCGCCTCGCCGCCGAACTGCGCGCGCTGCGCACCTCCCTCGCCGACCCGCTGATGGACGTGCTGCACCGGGTGCTCGCCGCCACCGGCCTTGAGGTCGAGTTGTCGGCCTCCCCGCACGCCCTGGCCGCCCGCCGCCGCGAGACCCTCGGCAACTTTCTCGACATCGCCGCCGGCTTCGCCTCCCTCGACGGCGAGGCCACCCTCCTCGCCTTCCTCGGCTTCCTGCGCACGGCCGCGCAGTACGAGAAGGGCCTGGACAACGCGCTGCCGGGCGGCGAGAACACCGTCAAGGTGATGACCGCGCACAAGTCCAAGGGCCTGGAGTGGGACGTCGTCGCCGTGCCCGGCCTGGTCACCGGCCAGTTCCCGTCGGCCCGCGCCCGCGAGTCCTGGACCGCCCAGCCGCAGGTCCTCCCGCACGCCCTGCGCGGCGACGCGGCCACCCTGCCCGTGCTCGACACCTGGGACGCCAAGGCGCTCACCGCCTTCAAGGGCGCGCTGCGCGACCACCAGCACACCGAGGAGCTCCGCCTCGGCTACGTGACCTTCACCCGCCCCCGCTCCCTGCTCCTCGGCTCCGCCCACTGGTGGGGCCCGGCGCAGAAGAAGCCCCGCGGCCCCTCCGACTTCCTCCTCGCGCTGTACGAGCACTGCGCCGCCGGCCACGGCGAGATCGAGGCCTGGGCCGACCCGCCGGAGGAGGGCGCCGAGAACCCGGTCCTCGCGGCGGAACTCCGCGACCAGGCGTGGCCGCTGCCGCTGGACAAGGAGGGGCTGGCGCGGAGGCGGGAGGCCGCGCAGGCGGTGCTGAACCGCTTGTGGGCTCAGGAGGTTCCCACCTCCACCTCCACCCCCACCCCGGCTCTGGACGAGCCGGACGACCTCTGGCTCCCGGAGGACCTGGAGGACCCTTCGTACGAGGAAGGCCCTTCGTACGAACCGGAGTG
This sequence comes from Streptomyces fradiae, assembly GCF_041270065.1. Classification (NCBI taxonomy): domain Bacteria; kingdom Bacillati; phylum Actinomycetota; class Actinomycetes; order Kitasatosporales; family Streptomycetaceae; genus Streptomyces; species Streptomyces fradiae. Next base: position 5,294,801 of record NZ_CP065958.1, read on the forward strand.
GGACGAGCCCCACGTGCCCGCACCGCGCGAGGAGCCGAACCCCCTCACACCGGAAGAGCGCCGCACCATCGCCTCCTGGGACCGCGACCTCACCGCCCTCACCGCCGAGCTCCAGCGCGCCCGCGCGACCACGCGGGACGTCCTGCTGCCCGCGTACCTCTCCGCCTCCCAGGTGCTGCGCCTCGCCGCCGACCCCGAGGGTTTCGCCAAGGAGCTGGCCCGGCCGATGCCGAAGCCGCCGCAGCCGGCCGCCCGGCGCGGCACCCGCTTCCACGCCTGGGTGGAGTCCCGCTTCGACGAGCTGCCGCTGCCGCTGCTCGGGCCGGACGAGCTGCCGGGCGGCGAGGAGTTCGCGGGCGAGCCGGAGATCCTGGACGAGCGGGACCTGGAGTCGCTCAAGGAGGCCTTCGACCGCACCCCGTACGCCCGCCGCACCCCGTACAAGGTCGAGGTCCCCGTCCACCTCTCCCTCGCGGGCCGGGTGGTCCGGGGCAGGATCGACGCCGTGTACCGGGACCCGGACACCGGCGCGTACGAGATCGTCGACTGGAAGACCAGCCATCTGCGCAACGCCGACCCGCTCCAGCTGGCGATCTACCGCCTCGCCTGGGCCGAGCAGCACGGCCTCGACCCGGAGGAGGTGGCCGCCGCCTTCGTGTACGTACGGACCGGGGAGGTCGTCCGGCCGCGGCGGCTGCCCGGCCGGGCCGAGCTGGAAACTGTGCTGCTCGGCACTCCCACCGGGGACGGAGCGGCTTCCGGCGCCGGATAGGCTCGGTGGCATGAGCGAGACCCCGGACAACGCCGTCCACTCCGAACCGACCGCTGCCGTACGCGCGTACGTCGAGCAGCACCGCAGGGCCTTCCTCGGCGACCTCGCCGAGTGGCTGCGGATCCCCTCGGTGTCGGCGCAGCCGGAGCGCGCCGGGGACGTGCGGCGCAGCGCCGAGTGGCTCGCCGCCAAGCTCACGGAGACCGGTTTCCCCACCGTCGAGGTGTGGGAGACCGACGGCGCGCCCGCCGTCTTCGCCGAGTGGCCGTCCGACGCCCCGGACGCGCCGACCGTCCTCGTCTACGGGCACCACGACGTGCAGCCCGCCGCCCGCGAGGACGGCTGGCACACCGACCCGTTCGAGCCGACCGTGATCGACGGGCGGCTGTACGGGCGGGGCGCCGCCGACGACAAGGGCCAGGTGTTCTTCCACACCCTCGGCGTCCGCGCCCACCTCGCCGCGACCGGCCGCACCGCGCCCGCCGTCCACCTGAAGCTGGTGGTGGAGGGCGAGGAGGAGTCGGGCTCGCCGCACTTCCGCGCCCTGGTGGAGAAGCACGCCGACCGGCTCGCCGCCGACGCCGTGATCGTCTCCGACACCGGCATGTGGTCCGAGACCACCCCGACCGTGTGCACCGGCATGCGCGGGGTCGCCGACTGCGAGATCGACCTGTACGGGCCGGACCAGGACATCCACTCCGGCTCCTTCGGCGGCGCCGTGCCCAACCCGGCCACCGTCGCCGGCCGGATCGTCGCCGCCCTGCACGACGCCGACGAGCGGGTCGCGATCCCCGGCTTCTACGAGGGCGTGACCGAGCTCACCGAGGCCGAGCGGGAGCTGATCGCCGAGCTGCCCTTCGACGAGGCCGGCTGGCTGGCCACCGCCAAGTCGCACGGCACCCTCGGCGAGGCCGGCTACTCCACCCTGGAGCGGGTCTGGGCCCGCCCGACCGCCGAGGTCAACGGCATCGGCGGCGGCTACCAGGGCCCCGGCGGCAAGACCATCGTCCCCGCCGCCGCCCATCTGAAGCTGTCCTTCCGCCTGGTCGCCGGCCAGGACCCGGCGCGGATCGAGACCGCGGTACGGGACTGGCTCGCCGGCCTGGTCCCGGCGGGCGTCCGCCACGAGATCGTCTTCGGCGCCCCGACCCGGCCCTGTCTGACCCCGCTCGACCACCCAGCCCTGAAGGCGGTGGCCGGTGCGATGAGCCGCGCCTTCGACGGCGCCAAGGTCCGCTACACCCGCGAGGGCGGCTCGGGGCCGGCGGCCGACCTGCAGGACGTGCTCGGCGCGCCCGTGCTGTTCCTGGGCATCTCGGTGCCGTCGGACGGCTGGCACGCGCCGAACGAGAAGATCGAGCTCGATCTCCTCATGAAGGGCGTCGAGACGGCCGCGCACCTGTGGGGCGAGCTGCCCGCCGCCCTCCGCGCCGCCGTCCGGCGCTGAACGCCGTCCGCCGAACTTCGCATTCACTGACACCGAACCGGGGGAGTTGGAAGCACCTGTGAGCACCTTGAACAACGCGTTCGCGGACCGCCCGATCTCGCTCACCGCCCCGAGCGGGATCGACCGCGCCGCCCACCACCGTCTCGACGAGGCGTGGCTCGCGGCCGCCTGGAGCCACCCGACGACCCGGGTCTTCGTGGTCTCCGGCGGCCAGGTGCTGATCGACGACACGCCCGACGGCCGCACCGAGCTGGTCATGACCCCGGCCTTCGAGGCCCCGGTCACCGAGACCCACCGCTACTTCCTGGGCACGGACGAGGACGGCGTGTCCTACTTCGCGCTGCAGAAGGACAGCCTGCCGGGCCGGATGGACCAGTCGGCCCGCCCGGCCGGGCTGCGCGAGGCGGGGCTGCTGCTCTCGCCGCGCGACGCCGGTCTGATGGTGCACGCGGTGGCCCTGGAGAACTGGCAGCGGCTGCACCGCTTCTGCTCGCGCTGCGGCGAGCGCACGGTGATCGCGGCGGCCGGGCACATCCGCCGCTGCCAGGCCTGCGGCGCCGAGCACTACCCGCGCACCGACCCGGCCGTGATCATGCTGGTGACGGACGACCAGGACCGTGCGCTGCTCGGCCGCCAGGTGCACTGGCCGGAGGGCCGCTTCTCGACCCTGGCCGGCTTCGTGGAGCCGGGCGAGTCGATCGAGCGGGCCGTGGCGCGCGAGGTCTTCGAGGAGGCGGGCGTCGTCGTCGGCGAGGTCGAGTACGTGGCCAGCCAGCCCTGGCCCTTCCCGTCCAGCCTGATGCTGGGCTTCCTCGCCCGGGCGACCTCCGCCGAGATACACGTGGACGGCGAGGAGATCCACGAGGCCCGCTGGTTCTCCCGCGAGGAGCTGGCCGCCGCCTTCGAGTCCGGCGAGGTGCTCGCGCCGTACGGGATCTCGATCGCCTCCCGGCTCATCGAGCTCTGGTACGGCAAGCCGCTGCCGAGGCCCGGCGACGCGCTCTGAGACGCGACAGCCCCCGCCCGGCAGGACCGGACGGGGGCTGTTTTCGGCCAGGCGGGGTCAGACGCCGACCTTCTGCTTGACCTGGGCGAGCGACGGGTTCGTCAGCGTCGAGCCGTCGGCGAAGAGCACCGTCGGAACGGTCTGGTTGCCCCCGTTGGCCTTCTCCACGAAAGCGGCCGACTCCGGGTCCTGCTCGATGTTGATCTCCGTGTACGCGATGCCCTCGCGGTCCATCTGGCTCTTCAGCCGGCGGCAGTAGCCGCACCACGTCGTGCTGTACATCGTCACAGTGCCCTGCATGGCCTGGTGCTCCTCGGGTCGGGGTTGCTCGGGTCGGTGCCGAGAGGAAGAACGTACGCGGTCACCCGGCCATTCCCGGAAAACGCGGAGCGTGATTCGTATGACCGGAGCCGCCCGCCTGTGGACAACCCGCCGCACCGACCCCGCGGAACCTGGCAGCATGGCGGGGTGACAGCAGCAACGCACTCCACTCTCTTCCCGCAGGTCCCCGAGTCGGCCGACGCGGTGCTCGACGGGCTCGACCCCGAGCAGCGCGAGGTCGCCCTGGCCCTGCACGGCCCGGTGTGCGTGCTCGCCGGTGCCGGCACGGGCAAGACGCGGGCCATCACCCACCGCATCGCGTACGGGGTGCGGGCGGGCATACTCCCGCCCGCGAGCGTGCTCGCCGTCACCTTCACCAACCGGGCCGCCGGCGAGATGCGCGGCCGGCTCCGCCAGCTCGGCGCGGGCGGCGTCCAGGCCCGCACCTTCCACTCCGCGGCCCTCCGCCAGCTCCAGTACTTCTGGCCGAAAGCCGTCGGTGGCGAGCTGCCCCGGCTCCTGGAGCGGAAGATCCAGCTGGTCGCCGAGGCCGCCGCGCGCTGCCGCGTCCGGCTCGACCGGAACGAGCTGCGGGACGTCACCGGCGAGATCGAGTGGGCCAAGGTCACCCAGACCGTCCCCGCCGACTATCCGGCCGCCGTCGCCAAGTCGGTCCGCGAGGCCCCCCGCGACCCCGCCGAGATCGGCCAGATCTACGCGATGTACGAGCAGCTGAAGCGCGACCGCGACGTGATCGACTTCGAGGACGTGCTGCTGCTCACCGTCGGCATCCTCCAGGACCGGCACGACATCGCCGACCAGATCCGCCGGCAGTACCAGCACTTCGTGGTCGACGAGTACCAGGACGTGTCGCCGCTCCAGCAGCGGCTGCTCGACCTGTGGCTCGGCGACCGGGACAACCTGTGCGTGGTCGGCGACGCCAGCCAGACGATCTACTCGTTCACCGGCGCCACCCCCGACCACCTGCTGAACTTCCGCAACCGCCACCCGAACGCGACCGTGGTCAAGCTGGTCCGGGACTACCGCTCCACCCCGCAGGTGGTCCATCTGGCCAACGGGCTGCTCAGCCAGGCCCGCGGCAAGGCCGCCGAGCACCGCCTGGAGCTGATCTCCCAGCGCGACCCCGGCCCCGAGCCGGTCTACACCGAGTACGCGGACGAGCCCGCGGAGGCCGAGGGCACCGCCCGCCGCATCCGCGACCTGATCGCCGCCGGCGTCCCGGCCGGCGAGATCGCCGTGCTCTACCGGATCAACGCCCAGTCGGAGGTCTACGAGCAGGCCCTCGCCGACGCCGGCGTGCCCTACCAGCTGCGCGGCGCCGAGCGCTTCTTCGAGCGCCAGGAGGTCCGCGAGGCGGGCGTCGCCCTGCGCGGCGCCGCCCGCGCCGGGGGGAACGACGCGCTGCTCGACGACGCCGACGACCTGCCGTCCCAGGTGCGGGCCGTGCTCTCCACCAAGGGCTGGACGAGCGAGCCGCCGGCCGGCTCCGGCGCCGTCCGGGACCGCTGGGAGTCGCTCGCCGCGCTCGTCCGGCTCGCCGAGGACTTCGCCCGGGCCAGGTCCGGTGCCACCCTCTCCGACCTGGTCGCCGAGCTCGACGAGCGGGCCGCCGCCCAGCACGCCCCCACCGTCCAGGGCGTCACCCTGGCCTCGCTGCACGCCGCCAAGGGCCTGGAGTGGGACGCCGTCTTCCTGGTCGGCCTCACCGAGGGCATGATGCCGATCACCTACGCCAAGACCGACGAGCAGGTCGAGGAGGAGCGCCGGCTGCTCTACGTGGGCGTCACCCGGGCCCGGCTCCACCTGTCGCTGTCCTGGGCGCTCTCGCGCTCCCCGGGCGGCCGGGCCTCCCGGCGCCCCACCCGCTTCCTGAAGGGCCTGCGGCCCGGCTCCGGCCCGCTCGGCGGGTCCGGCGCGGGCGGCGGCGGGGGCATCGACCGGGGCGCCGGCGGCCGCCGTAAGCGGCGCGGACCGGTGCTCTGCCGGGTCTGCGGCGCCACCCTCACCGAGGCCGGCGAGATGAAGCTGATGCGCTGCGAGGGCTGCCCCTCCGACATGGACGAGGGGCTGTACGAGCGGCTGCGCGAGTGGCGCTCGGTCCAGGCCCGCGAGCTCGGTCAGCCCGCCTACTGCGTCTTCACCGACAAGACCCTCATGGCGATCGCCGAGCGCGTCCCGTCCTCCGACGGCGAGCTCTCCTCGATCTCCGGGGTGGGGGCCCGCAAGCTCGACCGCTTCGGCGCCGATGTTCTCGCCATCTGCGCAGGTGAGGAGCCCGGAGGAAGCGACGAGGAGGACTGATGAAAACTCGTGGGAAAAATAGTTTGCGCCCGCCCCGTCAAGCCCCATAGGTTCTTAACCACGACACAGCGGCTTCTTTGAAGCCCTGTCTTCGTGCTGTACTTGTCCAAATAAACATGAGGGTCCGGCTCACCCCGAGCCCTCCGAGACGCCGAGAGGAGGCGATTCCAGTGATCAGCATCACCAACATCAAGACCAGCACCGCCAAAATGACCGATCTCTCGGTCGTCGCCTCCGCCTGCCCGCTCGGCCTCACCGCCTTTGCCTCGCCCGCCGCCTTTGGCACCGGTCTGTCCGGAGCCGGTCTGTCCCTCGGCATGCCCAACAGCCTGCTGATGGATCGACTTGAGGGCGCTGAGCGACCGACCAAGGCACTGGAAGCAGGAGTGGTGGGCAAGGCCAAGGCCGCTGCCTATGGCTTCGCCGCAACTGGTGCCGGCATTCAGCGGACGACGACGCAGCACCACCACACGATGTGGGCCTTCCGTGGGCTCGAACCCTGGAGTGATCCAGCCTGATCGACGATCAGGCCGGCGCCTTCAGGGCCGCGGAACCCCATCAGGGATCCGCGGCCCTTCTGTTTGTCCCCGAACGGGGACGACGGAGCGAGGGGGCCTCGGGACCAGCAACACCCGGTACCAGCCGAAACCCCGGCCCACCAGGCCGGAACGACCAGACGAGGAAGTCAGACCCGTGCAACTCGAAGCGCACGCCCCGTCCGTACCGCCTTCCGAAACGATCCCCCCGCCCGGCCTCACGAAGGACTCCGCCTTGACCCCGCTCACCACGCTCACCGCGCTCGACGACGCCATCGAGAACCTCGGCGTGCCCGTCCCGTGCCGTTCCTACGACCCCGAGGTCTTCTTCGCCGAGTCCCCGGCCGACGTCGAGTACGCCAAGTCCCTCTGCAAGACCTGCCCGCTCGTGGCGGCCTGCCTGGCGGGTGCCCAGGAGCGTCGCGAGCCCTGGGGCGTCTGGGGTGGGGAACTCTTCGTCCAGGGTGTGGTCGTCGCCCGCAAGCGGCCCCGTGGCCGTCCGCGCAAGAACCCGGTCGCGGCATGAACGTCTCCGGAACCATCGACCGCCCCCTCACGCACGATCCCCAGAAGCAGGCCCCGATGACCTCGTCCGCCCACGAGCCCTCCGGCTCCGCGACCCCAGACGTTTCGATCAGCGGCGCGAACCGCTCGCGCCAGAACAGGACCCGTGAGATGCAACTCATCCCAGAAGCCCTGGCCCGTGCCCATATGCACGACAGGCGGCGTGAAGCCGAGGCGGAACGCCAGGCCGTGCGCCTGGTCGCCGCCCGGCGGATGCAGCGGCGCGCCGAGCGCGTCTCGCTGCGCGCCCGCCGCGCGCTCGCCATGGCCGTCATGCACTGACGACCTGAAGAGCCAGGCAGACCCTGACCCCGCGGGGGCCGGTCCGAACGGACCGGCCCCCGCGGTGCGTTGCCCTGCCGGCGGGCCCTCCTCGGGTTATCGTCACCAAGGTGAACGACGCCCCTACGAAGAAGCCCCCCGTCGTCTGCGCCCGCTGCGGCAAGACCGCCCCGGAGCTGCCCGTCACCTGGACCTGCTCGGTGGAGAACGGCACCCGCCAGTACTTCTGCGAGGACTGCGCCCGCGCCAACATCAGGGCCATCGAGGGACGCCTCGACTCCTCCTGGTGGTGAGCGCTACCCCTCCGCGGCGACGAAGCCGGGAAGCCACTCCGCGAGTTCGTCCCGCAGCCGCACCGTCGCGCCCAGCTGGCACAGCACCCCGATCGTGCTCAACGTCACACGGTGTATCAGCAGATACGAGGGCGGCAGATTCAGCTGCTTGCCCAACTGGTGGGCGGGGGAGCGGGGGTCGGCGATCCGGGCCGCCTGCGCGCGCATCCAGCCGCGGGTGAACCCGAAGGCTTCCACCTCGGCCGGCTCGATGATCGGCAGCAGGTACTCCAGGACCGCGTCCGGGTCGAGCGCCACGGACTCCTTCACGAAGCCCTCCGCCCGCAGCAGCCCGTAGACCTCCTCGGCCTCGCCCGCGAGGGTCATCCGCAGACAGGTGCCGATGGTCTCCGGCAGCCCGCCCGGCAGCCGGTCCACCGTGCCGAAGTCGAGCACCCCGAGCCGCCACGACCCGGCGTCCCCGGCTCCGCCCCCGTCCCCTGCTCCGCCCTCGCCCGCCGGGCCGGGCAGCAGCCGGAAGTTCCCCGGGTGCGGATCCGCGTGCAGCAGCCCGGTGCGCGCCGGGCCCGAGAACAGGAACCGGGCGAGCAGCTGACCGGCCCGGTCGCGCTGCTCCGCCGTGCCGTCCGCGATCACCTCCGACAGCGGCACGCCGTCCATCCACTCGGTGATCAGCACCTGCTCCGACTGGTGCACCACCGCCGGCACCACCACGTCCGGGTCGTCGGCGAACACCGCCGCGTGCGCCCGCTGCGCCTCGGCCTCCAGACCGTAGTCCAGCTCCTCCGAGACCCGGTCCCGCATCTCCGTGATCAGCGGCTTGATGTCCAGGCCGGGGATCAGCGGGCCGAGCAGCCGGGCGAACCGGCTCAGCTGGGTGAGGTCCGAGAGCAGCGCCTCCCCGGCGCCCGGGTACTGCACCTTCACCGCGACCTCGCGGCCGTCGTGCCACACCGCCCGGTGCACCTGTCCGATCGACGCGGCCGCCGCCGGCTTGTCCTCGAACTCCTCGAACAGCTCCCGCCAGCCCTCGCCCAGCCGCTCCTCGAGCACCGCGTGCACGGTCCGGGTCGGCATCGGCGGCGCCGCGTCCTGCAGCTTGGTGAGCGCCGCCCGGTAGGGCCCGGCGACCTCCTCCGGCAGCGCCGACTCGAAGACGGACAGCGCCTGCCCGAGCTTCATGGCACCGCCCTTCAACTCGCCCAGGACCTTGAACAGCTGATCGGCCGTCCGCTGCTGCAGCTCCCGCGCCACGATCTCCGCGGACTTCCCCCCGATCCGCTTTCCCAGGCCCCAGGTGGCCCGGCCGGCGAAGCCCAGGGGCAACGCGGCCAACTTGGCGGTCCGGGTGACCGCCTTCCGGGGAAGATCAGACATGCGCCCTCCAAGTCCCAGACTGCCGTGCCGCTCGGGAACCCTGCCCCGCCATTGTGTCGTGCACCGCTCGGGGCGCGGTCGCATGCTCCCCCTCGACGCCGCGACGCGCCCCGCACGGACACGCCGGGTGCGCCCGGACCGGCGCCGAGCGCCACTCGAGCAGCGGCAGCGACACCTCCCAGCGCGCCCCGGTGCTCGCCGGCAGATCCCCGTCCAGGAAGGCCAGGGCGTGCGCGGCGGCCAGCCCCGCGACCGCCGCCGCGAGCGTCACGTCACAGGCCGGCAGGGCATGCGGCGGACCCGAGCGCCACTGCGCCGGCAGCCGCGGCCACACCGGCTCCCGGTCGGTCCGCTCCCGCTGCATGCAGCCCGCGCAGGCCGTGCCGCCCGGCAGCACCAACGGGCCCACCACACCGGTGGCTTCGAGCACCCCCGCGTACAGATGCGGGGTCCCGGTGGCCAGCCAGGCCTCCGCCGGCAGCGGGTCCGGCACATAGGCGCCGAGACCGTCCCGCGGGGTCACCACCACGAGCGCGAGCCCCGGCTCCCCGCTCCCGTCACCCGGCCCGCCGGGCGCGCCCCGCGGCAGCCGCCCGCCCGGCGCCGACCGGCCCACCAGGCGTCGCGCCGCCACCGTCCGGCGCTCGCCGACCGCCTCGGCCGGCAGCCCGCCCGGCGCGACCTCCCACGGCGGGACCGTGCCCCGGTCCAGCACCTCGACCCCGCCGACCCCGGCCGCCGAAAGCAGCGCCGCGACCGCCGCACCCACCCGTCCCGCACCGCGCACCTGCACCCGCGCCGCCCGCCGCGCCGCCAGTGTGCGCGCCGCCCCGTCCGGCGCCGGGTGGACCACCGACAGCGAGGCCAGGTCCGCGCGCACCGGATCCAGCTCCTGTCCGGAGTCGCCCCGCACCGCCGCGTCGGCGATCAGCCCGGCGGCGGCGAGCCGGCCGAGCAGCGCGTCAAGACGCCCCTCCGGCAGACCGAGCGCGGCCGCCTCGGCCCGCAGCAGCTCCAGGCCCCGCGTCCCGTCGAGCAGCCCGAGCAGGCTGCCGGTCGTGAGGTCCATCGGCCCCAGGACCACCGCGTGCGCGGGCGTCACCCCGAACTGCACGGACTGCATGTCGCGCCAGGCGCGCCGCAGCGCCGGCTTCACCATCGGATGCATCGGTCAACCCCCGTCGTCCCCGGTCATCGCTTCCCCGGTCATCACTTCCACGGTCAGGTTGCCCGGTCCGGGCGACCGGTGCGGAAAGTTGTCCACAGGGCTGAGGCATTAATCATTCGAATGCGGCGGTGCGGGACTTCCGCCGCCGCATACGGGTAACGTCGGGGCCGTGCCGGCCGACCCACAGCCCAGCGTGACAAGCAGACCGCCCCGCGGCTCGGGGACGAGCGCGGTCGAGGTGCGCAGAAGCTCCCGCCGGAGCAGAACGGTCTCCGCCTACCGCGAGGGCGACCGGACCGTCGTGCTCATCCCCGCCCGCATGTCGGAGGCGGAGGAGAAGCGCTGGGTCACCGTGATGCTGGACAAGCTGGCCGCGCAGGAGAGCAAGCGGGTGCTCGGCGACGGCGCGCTGACCGAGCGCGCCGCACAACTGTCCGAGCAGTACTTCGGCGGCCGGGCCCGCCCCACCTCGGTGCGCTGGGTCACCAACCAGAACACCCGCTGGGGCTCCTGCACCCCCTCCGAGGGCAGCATCCGGCTCTCCCACCGGCTCCAGGGCATGCCCGAGTACGTCGTCGACTACGTGCTCTGCCACGAGCTGGCCCATCTGCTCGTGCCCGGCCACGGCCCGCGCTTCTGGCGCCTCCTGGACGCCTACCCGCGCACCGAGCGGGCCCGCGGCTATCTGGAGGGCGTGGCCGCCGCCGCACGGCTGCCGCACCGACCGGACACCGCCAGCGAGGGCGACCGCGAGGGCGACCGCGAGGAGTGACCGCGGGGGCGTGCTCCGCTCCGTGGCGGCCTGTTCCGCTCCGTAGCCGTGTGCTCCGGTTCTGTACCGAACGGGCACGGCCCTGCCGCGATGTCCCGGCCACCCGTTAGCCTGGCGCGACGCAATCGTCGTAATCGGATGGGGGACGGTCGTCACTCATGGCCAGGGAATTCCAACGCGGCCACAAGGCCAAGATCAGCGATCTCACGGCGGGAACCGATCTGTACGTGGGCGTGCAGATCGCGGGGCCCGGCCTGAGCTTCGACATCAGCTGTTTCGGTCTGGACGCCGACGAGCGGCTCTCGGACGACCGCTATTTCGTCTTCTTCAACCAGCCCAAGTCGCCCGAGGAGTCCATCCAGCTGCTCGGCGCGCAGTCCGGTGACACGGAATCCTTCCGGGTGACGCTCGACCGGATCCCGGCGCAGATCCAGAAGCTGTCCTTCACCGCGACCATCGACGGCGCCGGGCAGATGTCGCAGGTCGGGCCCGGCTGGATCCGGATCGTCGCGGGCGGCGAGGAGGTGGCCCGCTACGCCTTCGACGGCGCGGAGTTCTCCACCGAGCGCGCCGTCATGCTCGGCGACTTCTACCTGAAGGACGTGTGGCGGTTCGCCGCCGTCGGCCAGGGCTTCGACGGCGGTCTGGAAGCGCTCCTGAAGAACTTCGGCGGCGAGGTCGCCGAGGAGGAGCCCGCCGCGCAGCCGCCGGCGCCGCAGGGTGCCGCCCCCGGCTTCGCGCCGCCGGCCCAGGCCGCCGCGCCGCCCGCCTTCGGCGCCCCCGCCGCCCCGGCCCCGGCCCCCGCTCCCGCCCCGGCCTTCGGTGCCCCGGCCGCTCCGACGCCGCCGCCCGCGCCCGCGCCGGTGCACTCCGCGCCGACGATGGTCGGCCCCATGACGCCCCAGGCGCCCACCCCGCCGCCCGCGCCCGCGCCGGCCCCCGCGCCGTACGGACAGCCCCCGCAGCCCCCGCAGTTCGGCCAGGTTCCGGGCCAGACGCCGCCGCACGGCGCGCCCGCACCGTACGGACAGCCCGCGCCCGCCCCGTACGGACAGCAGGCCCCGGCCCCGTACGGCCAGCAGCAGCCGCAGTTCGGCCAGGTCCCCGGTCAGGCCCCCGGCCAGTTCCCGCAGCAGGGCGTGCCCCAGGGCGCGCCGGCCGCCGGCGCCGGGCTCGCCGCCGCGCTCGCGCCGTTCAAGGAGAACGCGACCGGCGTCCGCTGGACCCCGCAGAACCAGCAGCTCATGCGGGTCGACCTCGCCATGGGCGGCACGCCCGTCCTCGCCCGCCAGGGCTCCATGGTCATGTACCAGGGCAAGGTCGACTTCTCCTACAAGGGCGCCGGCTTCGCCGGCCGCATCGTCGGCAACGCCACCGGCCAGGAGATGCAGCTGATGCGCTGCACCGGACGCGGCCAGGTCTTCCTCGCCGAGAACGGCGCGCACCTGCACCCGATCGAGCTCCAGGGCGACGGCATCTGCGTCTCCGCCGAGAACGTGCTCGCCTTCGACGAGTCGCTGCAGTACGAGGTGCGGCGCATCGAGGGCCACGGCATCCCCGGCGGCGCGCTGTTCACCATGCAGTTCCAGGGCACCGGCACGGTCGTCGTGAAGACCCACGGCACGCCCGTGGTGCTGCCCGTCACCCCGACCACCTTCGCCGACTGCAACGCCGTCGTCGCCTGGTCGGCCGCGTCCCAGGTCATCCTGTCCAGCCAGGTCCGGCTGCGCCGCAACGCCTACCCCGGACACAGCGGGGAGACCGTGAACCTCCAGTTCCGGGGCGCCCCCGGCAACTTCATCGTCGTCCAGCCCTACGAGGTCTGAGGGAGCCCGGAACCATGAACCAGCAACTCGCGGGCTACGCCCCGACCCCGATCGCGGCCCGGATGGAGAACCACGGCCGCGCCATGCTCAAGGTCGCCATGGCCACCGGCCAGGACCTGTACGCGCGCACCGGCTCGATGGTCGCCTACGAGGGCTTCATCAGCTACGAGCCCAACCCGCCGGCCGTCCGGCAGGTCGCCCAGCAGTGGATCACCGGCGAGGGCGCGCCGATCATGAAGTGCACCGGCGACGGCCTGCTCTACCTCGCCGACTACGGCGCCGACGTGGTCGTCATCAACCTCAACAACGACTCGCTCTCCGTGAACGGCACCAACCTGCTCGCCTTCGACGCGCACCTCCAGTGGGGCGTCGAGCGGGTCAAGGGCCTGGCGAAGTTCGCCGGACAGGGCCTGTTCAACGTCGAGCTCGCGGGCACCGGCTGGGTCGCCATCACCTCGCGCGGCACGCCGGTCGTCGTCGACTGCGGCCGCGGCGAGGACGAGACCTACGTCGACCCGGACGCCCTGGTCGCCTGGTCGCCCGCGCTCAAGGTGAAGGGCAAGCGCAGCTTCAAGGCCTCCTCCCTGATCGGCCGGGGCAGTGGCGAGGCGTTCCAGATGGCCTTCTCGGGCCAGGGCATCGTCGTCGTACAGCCGAGCGAGGACAGCAGCGACCGGCTCCGGGTCCGGGGCTGAGGGGGAGCGAGAGACAGATGCAGAGCCCGCTTTTCAACCACGCCGAGCAGCAGAGCCAGGAGCGCTACGTCGTGCAGAACCCGCAGATGCTGCGGGTCTCCCTGACCGGCCAGGACGACATCCTGGCCCGTAAGGGCGCGATGGTCGCCTACCAGGGCCTGGTCGACTTCGACGGCGAGTACCAGACGTCCAACCAGCGCCGGGCCCGCGCCCGCACCGGTGAGGGCCTCGACCTGATGCGCTGCTCCGGGCAGGGCACGGTCTACTTCGCCAACCTGGCGCAGTACATCCACGTCGTGGACGTGGACCACGAGGGTCTGACCGTCGACAGCGCCTATGTGCTCGCGCTCGACTCGACCCTGCACACCGAGGTCATCGCGGTGGACAGCCAGTACGGGGTGTCCGGCACCGGCAAGTACCAGCTGAACATCACCGGCCGCGGCAAGGTCGCCCTGATGACCTCCGGCCAGCCGCTGATGATGCAGGTGACGCCCGACAAGTACGTGAGCGCCGACGCCGACGCGATCGTCGCCTGGTCCACCGGGCTCCGGGTGCAGATGCAGGCCCAGACGCACAACTCGGGCGTCCGTCAGCGCCGGGGCAACACCGGCGAGGGCTGGGAGCTCAGCTTCCTCGGCCAGGGCTTCGCCCTGGTGCAGCCGAGCGAGGTCATGCCGCCGCAGAACGCCGGGATCGGGCAGGGCATCGCCGCCCAGTACGGCGTCGGCCAGCACGGCGCGCACGCGCAGAACCAGAACAACGCCTGGAACTGACACCTGGAACTGAGGCAGCGCCCCACGGGGCACGCGTAAGGGGCGGTCGCCACGGCGACCGCCCCTTACCGCTGCACCGCTCAGAGGCGCTTCAGCGTGTTCTCCATCAGACGCACCACCGAGGTGTCCGCCACGCCGGCCACCTCGTCGTACGCGAACCAGCGCAGGTCCAGCGACTCGTCGCTGATCTCCGCCGCCGCCCCGGCCGGGGCGATCGCCGCGTACTGCACGTCCAGGTGCCAGTTGCACGGCGCCGGAATCGAATGCCGGTCGAGGCGCACCGGGCCGCCCGGCAGCAGCGTCAGGCCCGCGATGCCGGACTCCTCGGTGCCCTCGCGCAGCGCCGCCGCCGCGACCGTCGCGTCCTCCTGCTCGCAGTGCCCGCCCATCTGCAGCCACATGTTCAGCTTCTTGTGCAGGGTGAGGAGGACCCGGCCCCGCTCGGGGTCGATCACCAGGGCGCTCGCCGTCACGTGCCCGGCCGAGGACGGCTTGTACATGCCGCCCTCACCGTGCGCCGCGAGGTGCTCCAGATAGACGTCACGCAGCTCCGGCTGGTCCGCGTACTCCTTGAGCACCAGGACCGCGTCGTCGTACAGGCTCACTTCTCGGTCTCGTCCTTGCCGTCGTTCGTGCCGTTGCCGTTGCCGTCGCCGTCGTCCTGGCCCGCGTCCTGGGTGCGGCCCCGGGCCGCCTCGCCCAGCATCTTGTCCAGCTCGGAGAAGTCCAGCTGCTCGCGGTGGACGAAGCCGTCCGGGTCGTCCAGGTCGGACGCCGTCGGCAGCATGTCCGGGTGCTCCCACAGGCCGTCCCGGCCGTCCACACCGCGCGCGTCGGTGAGCGAGGCCCACAGCCGCGAGGCGTCCCGCAGCCGGCGCGGACGCAGTTCGAGGCCGATCAGGGTGGCGAAGGTCTGCTCGGCGGGTCCACCGGTCGCCCGGCGCCGGCGCAGCGTCTCGCGCAGCGCGTCCGCCGAGGTCAGCCGGGTCTTCGCGGCCTCGTGCACCACCGCGTCCACCCAGCCCTCGACCAGCGCAAGCGCCGTCTCCAGACGGGCGAGCGCGGCCTTCTGCTCGGGGGTGTCCTCGGGCTGGAACATGCCCTGCTGGAGCGCCTCCTGCAGCTGCTCGGGGTGGGTCGGGTCGAGCTGGCCCACCGCCTCCTCCAGCTTGGAGGTGTCGACCTTGATCCCGCGGGCATAGCCCTCGACCGCGCCGAACAGATGCGAGCGCAGCCACGGCACATGCGCGAAGAGCCGCTGGTGGGCCGCCTCGCGCAGGGCCAGATAGAGCCGGACCTCGTCCTGGGGGACGCCCAGGTCCTTGCCGAAGGCCGCGACGTTCAGCGGCAGCAGCGCCGCCTTGCCGGCCGGGCCCAGCGGCAGGCCGACATCGGTCGAGCCGACGACCTCGCCCGCGAGCACGCCCACGGCCTGGCCGATCTGCTGGCCGAACATGGCGCCGCCCATCGAGCGCATCATGCCGATCAGCGGGCCCGCCATGGCCTGCATCTCCTGCGGCAGCACATCGCCCATCGCCGCGCCGACCCGCTCGGCGACCGGGTCCACCAGCTGCTTCCAGGCCGGCAGGGTCGCCTCGACCCACTCGGCGCGGCTCCACGCCACCGCCGTGCTCGCGCCCGAGGGCAGCGAGGTCGCCTGGTCCAGCCACAGGTCGGCGAGGCGCACCGCCTCCTCGACCGCCGCCTTCTCGGCGGGGCCGACGCTCGCGTCCTTGGTGCCGTCCGGGGTTCCCTGCGCCACGACCTGGCGGGCGATCTGCTTGGCCATGTCCCAGTTGACCGGCCCGCCCTCGTAACTCAGCATCTGGCCGAGCTGCTGGAAGGCCGCCCCCAGGTCCTGGGGGTTCAGCGAACCGAACATCGCCGCGAACGGATTGTCCGCGCCGCCCGGCCCGCCCATGCCGGGCAGCCCGCCGAAGCCGAACGGGTTGCCCCCGCCCTGGCCACCGGACCCCTGGCCACCTCCGGCGGGGTCCTTCTTCTTGCCCTCGTCGCCGTCGTCCGGCTCCTCCGGCGGAAGGCCGAATCCGAATGGGGTGTCGCTCACAGGTTTCCTCGGCTCGTAGGGCCGCCGGCGTGCTGCCGACGGCGGACTCTCACCACCAGCGTAGGCGCTGGCTCGCCGCTCGGACCGGGCCGACCGGCGCGTCCGCGCCCCGACATCCGCACCGGATCCGGGCTCGGTGCTCCGCCGGGCCGTGGCCTGGGGCAGGATGGACGCCACCTGGTACGTACGCGTCATTCGGGTACGTACTGAAGACAACCGCTGGAGACGCCCGGTGAGTTCCCCAGATCCTCAGGTTCGCGGAGCGCGAAACCCCTCAACCCGGTCCGCCGCGCGCGGCCCCGTCGTCGCGGTCACCGGTGCCGCGGCCGGCATCGGTGACCTGCTGACCCGGCGCCTCGCCGCGTCCGAGGAGGTCAAGCAGGTCATCGCGATCGACGAGCGCCGCGGCGAGGTGTCCGAGGCGCAGTGGCACATCCTCGACGTACGCGATCCGGCCATCGCCGAGAAGCTGCGCGGCGCGGACGTGGTCGTGCACCTCGCGGTCGACCTCGACCTGGAGACCGACCCGGCCGCGCGCACCGCGTACAACGTGCGCGGCACCCAGACCGTGCTCACCGCCGCGGCGGCGGCCGGCGTGCACCGGGTGGTGCTGTGCACCTCGGCGATGGTCTACGGCGCGCTGCCCGACAACGACATCCCGCTCTCCGAGGACGCCGAGCTGCGGGCCACCGCCGAGGCCACCGGCGTCGGCGACCTCCTGGAGATCGAGCGGCTCGCCCGGCGCGCCCCGCGCGCCCACCCCGGGCTCCAGGTGACCGTGGTCCGCCCGGCGGTCCTGGTCGGCGGTACGGACACGGCGCTCACCCGCTACTTCGAGTCGCCCCGGCTGCTCGTCGTCGCCGGATCGCGTCCCACCTGGCAGTTCTGCCACGTCGACGACCTGGTCAGCGCGCTCGAGTACGCGGCCCTGGAGAAGGTCGACGGCGAGTTCGCGGTCGGCTGCGACGGCTGGCTGGAGCAGGAGGAGGTCGAGGAGCTGTCCGGCATCCGGCGCATGGAGCTGCCCTCGGCGGTCGCCCTGGGCGCGGCGGCCCGGCTGCACCGGATCGGCCTCACCCCGTCCCCGGCGGGCGACCTCGCGTACACCATGCACCCCTGGGTGGTCAGCGTCGGACGCCTGCACGACGCGGGCTGGCGGCCGCAGTGGACCAACGAGGAGGTGCTGGCCGCGCTCCTGGAGGAGGTGCAGGGCCGGCACACGGTCGCCGGGCGCCGGCTCGGCCGCAAGGACGCGACGGCGGCGGGCGCGGCCGGTGCGACGGTGGCGCTGCTCGGCACGGCGGCCCTGGTGCGGCAGATGCGGAAGCGGCGCGGCCTGTAGGACCCTCCTACGGAGGGTCCGGCCCGCCGGTCGAAAACGCTATTCCGCGCTGTCGGCGGCGTACGGCACGATGGAGGGCATGGCAGACACGCACGCCCACACCCACGCCGGCGACCGCCCCGACCACCCCGGTGAGCGCGTCGCGGACGACCCGATCAAGCTCCTCGCGATCCGGGACGTCCCGCTCTCGCTCGACGAGGTCTTCCGCGCGGTCGGCGACGACGCGGCCGGCGGCACGACCCTCTTCGTGGGCACCGTGCGCAACCACGACGGAGGCGCCGACGTCGACGCGCTCGGCTACTCCTGCCACCCCACCGCCGAGGCCGAGCTGCGCCGCGTCGCCGAGAAGGTCGTCGCGAACCACCCGGTCCGCGCCCTGGCCGCCGTCCACCGGGTGGGTGACCTCCGTGTGGGTGACATCGCGGTCGTCGTCGCCGTCTCCTGTCCCCACCGCGGCGAGGCCTTCGAGGCCTGCCGGATGCTGATCGACGACCTGAAGCACGAGGTCCCGATCTGGAAGCACCAGACGTTTTCCGACGGTACGGAGGAGTGGGTCGGCGCCTGCTGAGAAGCAGGTTCGGGTGCAAGGAGCCACGCCGACGACCCGTAGTCGAACGCCCCGATTTGCGTAACCGGCCCCCGCGCGTGAGCGTTGATTCCGCGGATGAATAATCTGCTGATCAACTCACTGCGGACCATTGGGGATGGGAGGTCGGGATGGCAGCGCTGGCTTGGTTGCTGATTCCGCTTTTCGCCGTCGTCGGCGCGGCGATATGGGGAAGCTGGGCTTCGAGGAACAAGACGATAGGCGACGTCGCCGAGCTCGCGGGCTACGCACGGTTCCGGGACGCCATGGAGCGCGCCCACGCCGTCCCCGCCGACCCCACGACCGCCGCCACCTCCGCTTCGCTGGTGCCCGAACGCGAGGCCGCGCCGGTGACCACCACCGGCTGATCACGTACGGACTGCCCCAGGGGCGCACTCACAGACCGGTCCCGTACTGTCGTTCCATGCCACGCCGCACCGCGACGATGCTCGCCTCCACCCTGGTCCTGATCACGCTGCTCTGCGTCGGCGTCCTCATTCCGGTCCCGTACGCGGAGATGAGCCCCGGCCCGACCGTGAACACCCTCGGTGAAGCCCGCGGAGAACCGGTTCTGCAGATCTCCGGGCGCCAGACCTACCCGACCACCGGTCACCTCAACATGACGACCGTGCGGGTCACCGGCGCGGACTACCGGATGAACGCGGTCGAGGCCGTCTACGGCTGGCTGGCCCACGACAGCGTGATCGTCCCGCACGACACCCTCTACCCGGACGGCAAGACCGAGGAGGAGTCGAGCCAGGAGAACGCCGAGGAGTTCAGCCAGTCCCAGGAGAGCGCCAAGGTCGCCGCCCTCAAGGAGCTGAACATCCCGGTCACCACCCGGGTCGTCGTCGCCACCGTCGTCAAGGGCACCCCCGCCGAGGGCAAGCTGCACGCGGGCGACGTGATCCGCGCCGTGGACGGCACGCCCGTCAAGGAGCCCGGCGACGTCGCCAAGCAGGTCACCAAGCGCAAGCCCGGCCAGGACGTGGTCTTCACGATCGTCCCGGCCAAGGAGGCCGCCGCCGCGGAGAAGGCCCACAAGGAGGCCACCGCCACCCAGCAGGTGGTGATCAAGACCGTGAAGTCGGAGGAGGGCGACCGGGCGATCGTCGGCATCCAGGCCGGCACCGACCACGTCTTCCCGTTCACCATCGACATCAAGCTGGCCGACGTCGGCGGCCCCAGCGCCGGACTCATGTTCGCGCTCGGCATCGTCGACAAGCTCACCCCGGGGCCGCTCACCGACGGCAAGTTCATCGCCGGCACCGGCACCATCGACGACAAGGGCGCGGTCGGCCCGATCGGCGGCATCGAGATGAAGCTGGTCGGCGCGCGCCGGGCGGGCGCCCAGTACTTCCTCACCCCCGCCGACAACTGCGCCGCCGCGGCCTCCGACACCCCCGCCGGCCTCACCCTGATCAAGGTGGACACCATCGACGACGCGACGAAGTCGCTGGAGAAGCTCCGCAAGGGCGACACGAGCTCGCTGCCCAGCTGCTCCAAGAGCTGATCTCCGGGAGCTGATCAGCAAGAGCCGATACGGAAGGGGGCGCCCCGCAGGGCGCCCCCTTCCGCGTACGGCCGTACCGCCGCGGCCTCAGCCCTCGAAGGTCGCGGCCAGCGCGTCCGCGAGCCCCGGCACCAGGTCGGGGCCGGTCAGGACCTCGTTCGGCGAGTCCTTCTCGCGCAGCCGGATCGCGGCCTCCCGGGCCCCGTCCCGCAGCACGGCGACCGTCATCCGGACCTCCTGGCGGTCCGGATGCGCGGCCACCCACTTGGCGAGCTGCTTCTCGCCCATGCCCTGAGGCACCTGGGACTCGGCCGACGGCGGCAGCATCAGCCGCTCCACCGTCAGCGCGCAGCCGGCCACGCCCTCGGGCCAGGCGATGGTGCCGAGGAATTCGTCGAGCGGCTTGCCCTTCGGCAGCTCCTCCTGCTCGATCGGCGTGTAGGTGGTGGTCTGGTCGGCGCCGGCGCCCAGCTGGGAGGAGAGCGAGGGCGCCTGGGCGCGCAGCCGCGCGGTGTCGACCAGGGCGAACAGGCGGGCCGGCCGGTCCCAGCCGAGACCCGAGGCGTACTCGTCGATCTCGAGCACCGCGCGGGTGAGGGGGCTCGCGGCCATCGGGGGGCCGGAGGGGGAAACGTTGGACATGAGCAATATCCTGCCTGGTCTTCTCCCGAAGACGGGAACTAGGTAAAGCCTCAGTAAGTTGCATCAGTGGGCTCTACGATCGCGGAGCCTGCTTATCGACGCATTCGACGCATCAACCTCGAGGGGCGCACGTTGGCTTTCCAGATGCCGGACCGCGGCGGCGGCACAGGTCCTTCCGGGCCGAGGATCAGAGTCGGCCGGCCGTCCCGGCGCGCCCGTACGCTGCTGATGACGCTGGGCGTCCTCGCGGTCCTCGCCATGGCGTTCGTGATGTTCGCCGGGTTCTGGACGGACTGGCTGTGGTTCCG
The DNA here is from genome assembly GCF_041270065.1 of Streptomyces fradiae. NCBI lineage: Bacteria > Bacillati > Actinomycetota > Actinomycetes > Kitasatosporales > Streptomycetaceae > Streptomyces > Streptomyces fradiae. Next base: position 5,315,414 of record NZ_CP065958.1, read on the forward strand.
CTCGGTCCACTACTCGTCCGTGTTCACCACCACCCTGTGGACCAAGATCGGCCTGTTCCTGGTGTTCGGCCTGCTGATGGCGCTGGCCGTCGGCCTGAACATCTGGCTGGCGTACCGGCTGCGGCCGCCGCTGAGCGCGATGTCGCTCGAGCAGCAGAGCCTCGACCGGTACCGGATGGGTCTGGCGCCCTTCAAGAAGTGGGTGCTGCTCGCGGTCACCGCCCTGGTCGGCCTGATCGCCGGCGCCTCCGCCTCCGGGCAGTGGCGCACCTGGCTGATGTGGGTGAACGGGGTCTCCTTCGGCGAGAAGGACCCGCAGTTCCAGCTCGACGTGTCGTTCTACGCGTTCGACCTGCCCTGGTACCGCTTCCTGCTCGCCTTCGGCTTCGCGGCCACCGTCCTCTCGCTGATCGCCGCCGCCCTCACCCACTACCTGTACGGCGGGCTGCGGATCACCAGCCCGGGCGCGCGCGCCACCGCCGCCGCGACCGGCCACCTCTCGGTGCTGCTCGGCGTGTTCGTGTCGCTGAAGGCCGTGGCGTACTGGCTCGACCGGTACGGCCTGGCGGTGAAGTCCAGCGACTTCAAGGCCACCGGCAACTGGACCGGTCTGCGTTATGTGGACGCCAACGCGTACCTGCCGGCGAAGACCATCCTCTTCTGCATCGCCGTGATCTGCGCGGTGCTGTTCTTCGCCACGCTGTGGCGGCGCACCTGGCAGCTGCCGGTGATCGGCTTCGGTCTGATGGTGCTCTCGGCGATCCTGATCGGCGGCCTGTACCCGGCCATCGTGCAGAAGTTCCAGGTCCAGCCGAACGAGCAGGCCAAGGAAGCGCCGTACATCCAGAAGAACATCGACGCGACCCGCAAGGCCTACGCGATCGACTCCACCAAGCCCGAGGACTACTCGGGCAAGTCGACGGTCAAGGCGAAGGACCAGCTGCGCACCGACTCGGACACGGCGGCCAGCTATCGCCTGGTCGACCCGAACGTGGTCTCGCCGACCTTCCAGCAGCTGGAGCAGAAGCGGAAGTACTACCAGTTCCCGCTGACCCTGGACGTCGACCGCTACGCGGGCAAGGACACCGTGGTCGGTCTCCGTGAGCTCAACATCAAGGGCATCCCGAAGCGGAACTGGATCAACGACCACTTCACCTACACCCACGGCTACGGCGCCATCATGGCGACCGGCACCCAGACGGACAGCAACGGCTCCCCGGTCTTCACCGAGCAGGGCCTGCCGACGACGGGCATGCTCCCCAAGTACGAGCAGCGCATCTACTACGGCGAGAAGACCGACCAGTACTCCATCGTCGGCGGGCCCCAGAAGGAGCTCGACTACGAGGAGAACGGCGAGAAGACCACCAGCTACCAGGGCGACAGCGGGGTCAGCCTCTTCAGCGCCTTCAACCGGGCGGCGTACGCGGTCGCGTTCAGCGAGCCGCAGATCCTCTACTCGGGGGCCATCGGCGACGGTTCGCGGATCCTCTACAACCGCACCCCCAAGGAGCGGGTCGAGGCCGTCGCGCCGTGGCTGACCATCGACGGCGACGCCTACCCGGCGGTCGTCAACGGCCGGATCCAGTGGATCGTCGACGCCTACACCACCACCAACGGCTACCCGTACGCCTCGCGCACCACCCTCGGCGAGAGCACCGCGGACGCCCTGACGGTCGGTAACCAGCAGCGCGCGGTCGTCGCCCAGCAGAACCAGGTCAACTACATCCGCAACTCGGTGAAGGCCACCGTCGACGCCTACGACGGCACGGTGAACCTCTACCAGTGGGACACCCAGGACCCGGTCCTGAAGACCTGGATGAAGGCGTTCCCCGGCACGGTCAAGGAGCGCTCCGCGATCAAGCCGGACCTGCTCGCCCACCTGCGCTACCCGCAGGACATGTTCAAGGTCCAGCGCGAGCTGCTCACCCGCTACCACGTGCAGGACCCGGCGCAGTTCTACAGCGGCTCGGACGCCTGGCAGGTGCCGGACGACCCGACCAGCAAGGACGGCAACGCGGTCCCGCCGTACTACCTGAGCCTGAAGATGCCCGGGGACACCGCGCAGAAGTTCTCGCTGACGACGACGTTCACGCCGAACGGACGGCCCAACCTGGGCGGGTTCATGGCGGTGGACGCGGACGCCAACAGCAAGGACTACGGCCGGATAAGGCTGCTGAGAGTCGGCGAGAACGTGCCGGGACCCCAGCAGGTGCAGAACAAGCTCAACAGCCTCCCGTCGGTGGCGACCTTCGTGCGTGACATGAAGGGCGCCGACTCCGACATCATCTACGGCAACCTGCTCACGGTCCCGCTGGACGGCGGCTTCCTGTACGTGGAGCCGGTGTACGCGCAGGGCCGCACCGGGCAGTACCCGCTCCTGAAGAAGGTGGCGGTGTCCCATGTGGACACGGACCAGCCGAAGGGCGACACCACCACGGACACCACGGTGTTCGCGGACAACCTGACGGACGCCCTGAACGCGGTCTTCGGGGTCGAGGGCGCCCAGCCGCCGGCCACCCAGCCGCCCGGCACCAAGCCCCCGACGACGCCGACGACTCCGCCGACCAACGACGCCGCCCTCAAGCAGGCCATCGCGGACGCCCAGAAGGCGTACGACGACGGCCAGGCGGCGCTCCAGAAGGGCGACTGGACGGCGTACGGCAAGGCCCAGGAGGCCCTGCAGGACGCCCTCCAGCGCGCGGCCGACGCCGGAGCGAAGCTCCAGCCCAGTCAGCCGGGCCAGCCGGGCAAGCCCGAGCAGTCCGGTCAGCCGGCCCAACCCGGCAGATAATCGGTCAAGGCCCCACCTCGCGTCGTGATACGGTTTCCTTACCGACGCGGGGTGGAGCAGCTCGGTAGCTCGCTGGGCTCATAACCCAGAGGTCGCAGGTTCAAATCCTGTCCCCGCTACTGACGACGAGGGCCCGAATCCATAAGGATTCGGGCCCTCGTCGTGTGTCCGGAGCCACCTCGGGCACGAAGGGCGGTATGGATGGGGGGAGTTGGCGTGAGTCGTGTTTGACTTGTCTCTCTGTGGGCATGTCGACAAAACGCTGAAGTGACCTCACTGGCTGCGATATACCAGGTGTACGCGGGTTGCGGGTGGTGCGACGATGGTATTTATGGGGGACAGGGCAACTCTGTTGGAGACAGGGCGGTTTGTGCAGCGGCATGCCGGAAACGCCGCAGACGAGATCATCGAGGCCGCGGGGGCCGTCGATGCGGCCGTCGACACCACCGCCGACCAGGAGAACGAGGCCGAGACCGAGGCCCGCCACCGCCTTGCCGCCGAGAAGGGCGAGGCCGCGTCGATGAGCGTGCTCGGCGCCCTGCTGCTGCGCCGCGGCGACCTGGACGGCGCCGAGCCCTATCTGCGCGGCGCCACCGGCCAGGGCGACCGTGCCGCCGCCAACAACCTGGGCGTCCTGCTGCACCAGCGCGGCTACCCGGACGAGGCCGCCGGCTGGTGGCGGGTCGCCGCCGTCGCCGGCTCCGCCCCGGCCGCCCACGCCCTCGGCCGCCACCACCGCGAGCGCGGTGACGAGCCCGCCGCCGAGTACTGGCTGCGCCAGGCCGCCGAGCAGGGCCACGCCCTGGGCGCGTACGCCCTTGCCGACCTCCTGGAGCACCGCAGCGACGTCGGCGCCGAGCGCTGGCTGCGCGCCGCCGCCGAGCAGGGCCACCGCGAGGCCGCCTACCGGCTCGCCCTGGCCCTGGAGCGCCGCGCCACCGGCCCGGCCGCCCGCGGCCCGCACGCGTACGACACGGGCGCAGGCGCGGGTACGAGCACGGGCACCGGCCTGCGCGCCGGCGCGCGCCCGGGCGCCGGCACCCGCCCGGCGGCCGACGGGGCCGATGGGGCCGAGGACGGGCTCGGCGAGGCCGAGCAGTGGTTCCGGCAGGCCGCAGCGCGCGGGCACCGGCGGGCCGCCCTGCACCTGGGCGCCATCCTGGAGAAGCGCGGCGACCTCAAGGAGGCCGGCCGCTGGTATCTGACCTCCGCCAAGGACGGCGAGGCCAAGGCCGCCCGCGCGCTCGGCTTCCTGCTGCGCGACGCCGGCGACGAGGAGAGCGCCGCCGTGTGGTGGCTGCGCGCCGCCCAGGACGGCGACGGCAACGCCGCCAACGCGCTCGGCGCGCTGCACGCCGCCCGCGGCGAGCAGCAGACCGCCGAGCGCTGGTACCGCGCCGCCATGGACGCGGGCGACGTCAACGGCGCCTACAACCTCGGGCTGCTCTGCGCCGCCCAGGAGCGCACCCAGCAGGCCGAGCAGTGGTACCGCAGGGCCGCCTACGCCGGGCACCGCGAGGCCGCCAACGCGCTGGCCGTGCTGCTGCTCCAGGCCGGTGACGCGGGCGGCGCCGAGCCGTGGTTCTCCAAGGCCGCCGAGGCCGGCAGCGTCGACGCCGCCTTCAACCTGGGCATCCTCCACGCCGGCCGGGACGACGACCGCACCGCGCTCACCTGGTACGAGCGGGCCGCGGCCGCCGGACACACCGAGGCCGCCCTCCAGGTCGGCATCGCGCACCTGCGCGACGGCGACGAGCAGGCCGCCGAGCGCCATCTGCGCTGCGCGGCCGGCGGCGGCAGCGCCGAGGCCGCCTACCGGCTCGCCACCGTCCTCGACGCGCGCCGCCCGGCCCCCGGGCCGCCGGTCCTCGGCGCGCCGCGCGAGGAGAAGAGCGAGTGCGAGGAGTGGTACGAGCGGGCCGCCCAGCAGGGCCACCGCCGCGCCCAGGTCCGGGTCGGCATGCTCGCCGCCGCGCGCGGCGACGTCGAGGAGGCGGCCCGCTGGTACCGGGAGGCGGCCGAGGCCGGCTCCCGCAACGGCGCCTTCAACCTCGGTCTGCTGCTCGCCCGCGAGGGCGCCGAGCGGGAGGCCGCCCTGTGGTGGACCCGCGCCGCGCACGCCGGGCACGGCCGGGCCGCCCTGCGGCTCGCGCTGCTCGCCGCCCGGCGCGGCGAGCTCACCGAGGGGCGCCGCTGGTGCGACCGCGCGGTCGAGCTCGGCCCGGCCGAGGTGGCCGAGCGGGCGGCCCGGCTCAGCGAGGCGCTGCACCAGGAGCTCACCGCGTAACGGCACCGCGTTAATGGATTTGCGCTGGTGAGGGCCGTCCCGTAAGGTTGGGTTCACCGACGCGGGGTGGAGCAGCTCGGTAGCTCGCTGGGCTCATAACCCAGAGGTCGCAGGTTCAAATCCTGTCCCCGCTACTCAGTAGCACGAAGGCCCGGATCCTCGGATCCGGGCCTTCGTCGTATGCGCCGGCAGCTGTCGCGGGGCACGGAAAAGCCCCGCCCGAAGGCGGGGCTCTCGTGTGTCCGCTGAGAAGCTACGCGGTCGTCGCGCAGCTCGGGCAGATGCCCCGGTAGGTGACCTCGACGTCCGAGATGGTGAAGCCGAAACGCTCGGTGGCCGGCAGATCGGCCAGCGGGTCGCCGGCCGGGTGCACGTCACGGATCGCGCCGCAGCGGGCGCAGACCAGATGCTGGTGCGGTCGGTGGGCGTTCGGGTCGTAGCGCTTGGCGCGCCCGTCCGTGGCCACCTCGATCACCTCGCCCAGCGTGACCATCTCGCCGAGCGTGTTGTAGACGGTCGCACGGGAGATCTCGGGCAGGCGCTCGACGGCCCGGGCGTGGACCTCGTCGGCGGTCAGGTGCACATGGTCCCCGTCGAGCACCTCGGCCACGACACGGCGCTGCGCGGTCATTCGCCAGCCACGGCCGCGCAGTCGTTCCAACAGGTCGCTCATGGGGGTCAGAGTAACAGTCGCCGCCGGCGAGTCCCGAACCGATGTGAGTTCGGACACTCCCTCGACTTGGACAAAATCCAAGTCGAGGGAGTTGTGGCCGAGGGAGCGGGTGTCAGGCGGCGCTGTGCACCGGGAGCCAGCAGCGGATGATGTCGCGGACGGAGACGATGCCGACCGGCCCGTGGTCGTCGAGCACCACGAGATGGCGGAAGCCGCCGCGGGTCATCGCCTCCGCGGCCTCTTCCAGGGTCCAGGTCGGGGCGGCGAAGACCACGTCGCGGGTGGTGTGGGCGTCGCAGGTCTCGTGGTCGGGATTCCGGTCGGTGCCGATGGCGTTGAGGACGTCGCGTTCGGTGAGGATGCCGAATCCGCCGGCGTCGCCGTCCTGGACGACGGCCGCGCCGACGCGGCGCGCCGACATCAGCCGGGCGGCCTGGCGCAGCGTGTGGGCCGGTCCGATGGTGAGGATCACGGTGGTCATGGCGTCACGGACGAGCATGGAGGGAACCACCTCCGGTTCGGAGACTTCGCGTGCGGAGACTTCGAGAACTTTTTCACAAGTTCACAAAGGGGGGATTCTCAGAGTGGCACCGGGGGAGGGGGTCGACAAGGGGGCGCGCGGAGCGCCCCCGGGAGCACGCGAGGGGCGTGTGCCGGGGGCTCGGCGGTGACGGTGGGACGGGTGTGACGGAACGTCAGTCCTGCTGCGGCGGTTCCGTGTTGAGGTAGCTCAGCAGCTCGCCGTGGAGCAGTCCGTTCGACGCCGCCGCGTTGCCGCTGTGCGGGCCGTGCCGCCCGTCGAGCCCGGTGAAGGTGCCGCCGGCCTCCTGCACCACGATCGCCGTGGCCGCCATGTCCCACAGCGACAGCTCCGGCTCGGCGCACAGGTCGACCGAGCCCTCGGCCACCATCATGTACGGCCAGAAGTCGCCGTACGCGCGCGTGCGCCAGACCGCCCGCGTGAGGTCCAGGAAGCCGTCCAGCCGGCCCCGCTCCTCCCAGCCGGTCAGGCTGGAGTACGCGAAGGAGGCGTCCTCAAGGCGCCCGACCTTCGAGACCCCGATCCGGCTCGCCGAGGCCAGGCTGCGGCCGGTGTACGCGCCGAGGCCCTTCGCCGCCCACCAGCGGCGGCCGAGCGCCGGGGCCGAGACGACGCCCACCACCGGCTGGAAACCGGTCTCGCCGGCCTCCATCAGCGCGATCAGGGTCGCCCACACCGGCACCCCGCGCACGTAGTTCTTGGTGCCGTCGATCGGGTCGATCACCCAGCGGCGCGGGCCCGAGCCCTCCACGCCGTACTCCTCGCCGAGGATCGCGTCCCGCGGCCTGGCGCGCTGCAGCTGCCCGCGGATCAGCTCCTCGGCGGCCTTGTCCGCCTCGCTGACCGGGGTCATGTCGGGCTTCGTCTCGACCTTCAGGTCGAGCGCCTGGAACCGGTCCATCGTGGCCGCGTCCGCGGCATCCGCGAGGACATGGGCGAGACGCAGATCGTCGTGGTAATCGGCCATGCTCGAAACTCTATCCCCCGAAGACGCGTCGCCCCGCGGCGGCCCTTGACAGTGCGTGTCCGTCCGTCAACGCTGAGCGCAGAACCGATCCGGCTGGGAGGCGACGATGCCGACTGCCCGAGAGTCCCTGCTCGACACGGCCCTCGCGGCCCTCGGCACGCTGCCCTGGTCCGCCGTGCGGATGGTCGACGTGGCCGCCCGCGCCCGGGTGTCCCGGCAGACCCTCTACAACGAGTTCGGCAGCAAGGAGGGGCTCGCCCGGGCCCTCGTCCGGCGCGAGGCCGACGCCTATCTCCTGGGGGTACGGCGGGTGCTCGCCGCCCCGGCCCCGCCCGAGCGCAATCTGGTGGCCGTCGCCGAGTGGACCGTGGCCCGCGCCGCCGAGCGCCCGATCCTGCGGGCCCTGCTCACCGACGCCTGGAACGACGCCCTGCCCCGGCCGCGGCCCGCCCGGGCCGGCGCCCGGCTCGCACCCGTACCGGCCCAGCGGCGCGCCGACGCCGGGCCGCCCGCGCCCGGCGAACTGGTCGCCGAGACCGCCGCCTGCGCGGGGGAGCGCTGGGCGGCCGGCTGCGAACTCGCCGTACGGCTCGCGCTCAGCCATGTCGTGGCGCCCCCGATCGCAGTCCCCGTCCCGGACGCCCGGCGCGCCGACACGCAGGGTGGTGACGCTCAGTGCGCGGAGCCGGAGAGCTGGAGGCCGATCACACCGGCGATCACCAGCGTGATCGAGACGATCTTGAGCGTGGACACGACGTCGCCGAGGAAGACCATCCCGTAGATCGCGGTGCCCGCCGCGCCGATCCCGGTCCACACCGCGTACGCCGGACCCACGTCCAGCTTGCGCAGGGCGAGGGTCAGCAGCCCGAAGCTGCCGAGTGCGAAGGCGCAGAACGCGATCGTCGGCCACAGCCGGGTGAAGCCGTGCGAGAGCTTCAGGCACACCGCGAAACCCGTCTCCAGGAGCCCGGCGACCACCACCAGCAGCCACGCCATCGTCAGTGCCTCCCACGCCCCATATGGATCACAATGTGGATCACCTGGTGCGATTATGCACTTACCAACCGTGCCCGCCCGCAAACGTGCGCGGTCAGTCGCCCTCGCGGCGCTCGCGGGTCGCGAGCAGCCGGCGCAGCGAGTACAGCCGGGCCGGGTCCGCGTGGCCCTCGGCCACCCAGGCGTCGAGCGCGCAGTCCGGCTCGTCGTGGCTGCACGCGCGCGGGCACTCCTCGGTGCCCGGCTCCAGGTCCGGGAAGGCGTGGATGACCCGGGACGGATCGACGTGGTGCAGACCGAAGGACCGCACGCCCGGGGTGTCGATGACCCAGCCGTCGACCTTGTCGAGCGGCAGCGCGAGCGCCGAGGTCGTGGTGTGCCGGCCGCGGCCGGTCACCGCGTTCACATGGCCGGTGAGCCGCCGCCGCTCCTCCGGTACGAGCGCGTTCACCAGCGTCGTCTTGCCCACGCCCGAGTGCCCCACGAACGCGGTGACCCGGTCGCCCAGATACTCCCGCACCCGGTCCGCCGCCCCGCCGTCGTACAGCTCCTCGCGGTTCACCACCACGTACGGGATGTCCAGGTCGCCGTACAGCTCGAGAAGCTTCTCCGGCGGGGCCAGGTCCGACTTGGTCAGCACCAGGAAGGGGTCGAGCCCGCCGTCGTAGGCGGCGACCAGACAGCGGTCGATGAGGCGTGGGCGCGGCTCGGGGTCGGCGAGCGCGGTCACGATCGCCAGCTGGTCGGCGTTGGCGACGACCACCCGCTCGTACGGATCGTCGTCGTCGGCCGTGCGGCGCAGCACCGAGCTGCGCTCGCCGATCCGCACGATCCGGGCCAGGGTGTCCTTCTCGCCGGACAGGTCGCCCACCAGGGAGACCCGGTCGCCGACCACGGCGGCCTTGCGGCCCAGTTCGCGGGCCTTCATCGCCATCACGGTCCGGTCCTCGACCAGACAGGTCAGCCGGCCGCGGTCCACGGTGAGGACCATGCCCTCGACGGCGTCCTCGTGCTTGGGACGGATGTTGGTCCGGGGGCGGCTGCCCTTGCGGTTGGGGCGCTGGCGGATGTCGTCCGCGTCGGTGTGCTTGCCGTAACGCCGCATGGCTCAGACTCCGAGCATTTCGGTCCACATCCTCGGGAAGTCGGGCAAGGTCTTCTCGGTCGTCTTCACGTTCTCGATCTCCACGCCCTCGACGGCCAGGCCGACGATCGCGCCCGCGGTCGCCATCCGGTGGTCGTGGTACGTGTGGAACACGCCGCCGTGCAGCGGGCGCGGGCGGATGTGCAGACCGTCCTCGGTCTCCGTGACATCGCCGCCCAGGCCGTTGATCTCCCGGGTGAGCGCGGCGAGCCGGTCGGTCTCGTGCAGCCGCAGGTGCGCGACGCCGCGCAGGGTGGACGGGGAGTCGGCGAGCGCCGCGACCGCCGCGATGCCCGGGGTCAGCTCGCCGACCTCGCCGAGGTCGACGTCGATGCCGTGGATCCGGCCGGTGCCGGTGAAGGTGAGGCCCGCGTCGGTGAGCTCGCAGGAGCCACCCATCTCGGTGAAGATCTCCCGCAGCGCGTCACCGGGCTGGGTGGTCCTGGCCGGCCAGTCCGGCACGGTGACCCGGCCACCGGTGACCAGGGCGGCGGCCAGGAACGGCTGGGCGTTCGACAGGTCGGGCTCCACCACCAGATCGCGGCCGAGCAGCGCGGACGGGGCGACCCGCCACACGTCGGGGCGCCCGCCGTGCTCCGGCTCGTCGACCTGCGCGCCGACCGCGCGCAGCATGTCGACCGTCATCCGGATGTGCGGCAGCGACGGCAGCCGGCCGCCCACGTGCCGCACCTCCACGCCCTGGTTGAAACGGGCGCCGGAGAGCAGCAGGGCGCTGACGAACTGGGAGGACGAGGAGGCGTCGATCTCCACGACACCGCCCTCCAGAGCGCCGCCGCCGTGCACGGTCATCGGCAGCGCGCCGCGCCCGTCGTCGTCGATCCGGGCGCCGAGCGCGCGCAGCGCGTCGATCACCCCGTGCAGCGGGCGCTCGTGGGAGCGGGGGTCGCCGTCGAACCGGACCGGCCCGTCGGCCAGCGCCGCGACCGGCGGCAGGAAGCGCATGACCGTGCCCGCGTTGCCGACGTCCACGGTCGCCGGGCCGCGCAGCCCGGCCGGGATGATCCGCCAGGCCTCTCCGGTGCCGTCCGGACCCACGCCCTCGTCGATCTTCACGCCCAGGGTGCGCAGCGCCTCCGCCATCAGCACGGTGTCGCGCGAGCGCAGCGGGCGGCGCACCCAGCCCGGCTCGGCCGCGAGCGCGGCGAGCACCAGGGCGCGGTTGGTGACCGACTTCGATCCGGGCACGGTGACGGTGGCGTCGACGGCGCCGCCCGCGTACGGGGCGGGCCACAGGCCGGTGAGCGGATCGGTGGACGGGGTGCTGTCGGTCATGCCCTCACTTTACGGGGGCGAAGAGCGGCCGCTACACGGCGAGCAGCCAGCGTCCGCCGCCGATCAGGGAACAGATCGAGACCGCGTGGAAGAACAGCAGCCACAGGATCGGCGGCACGTGGGTGAGGCGGCCCAGCTGGTCCGCGTCGGAGTCGCCCGCGTCCCCGTGCCGGCGCTTGGCCTGCAGCTCGAAGGCCGGGCGCACCCCGCCGAGCAGCAGGAACCACACCACCGCGTACGCGAACACCGACTGCACGTCCGGACCGGTCAGCCAGGAGACCAGGAGGAAGGCCGCGCCGGTGAGCAGCACCGTGAAGATCCCGTACGCGTTGCGCACCATCAGCAGCATCACCAGCAGCAGCGCCGTGGCCAGCCAGAGCAGCAGCGTGATCCGGTGCGAGGAGAGCAGCGCGGCGCCGCCCAGGCCGAGCAGCGGGGCCGCGGTGTAGCCGGCGGCGGCCGTGAGGATCATGCCGAGGCCGGTGGGGCGGCCGCGCGAGACGGTCAGCCCGCTGGTGTCCGAGTGCAGCCGGATCGACTGCAGCCGGCGGCCGGTGACGAGCGCGATAAGCCCGTGCCCGCCCTCGTGCGCGATGGTGATCGCGTTCCGGGACAGGCGCCATATGGAGCGGGGCACGACGGCGAGCATCGCGGCGACCCCCGTGACGATCACGATCCACAGTTCGGGGGCGCTCTGGGTGCCGAGGACGTCGGTCGTGTCGAGGGCGAGGGACGGGCCGAGGAATTCGGTCATGGTGTGGACGGGCTCCTCGGTGGGTGACGGTTGCGTGGCAGTGTGGCACGCATGTGCGGACGGTATGCGGCGAGCAGGAGCCCCGAGGAGCTGGCGGCGGCCTTCGGGGTCGAGAAGTGGGAGCCGGCGGAGACGCTGGCGCCCGACTGGAACGTGGCCCCGACCAAGCAGGTCCACGTGATTCTGGAGCGTCCTCTCAAAGACGCGGAATCGCGGCGCCCGGTTCGCCAGATGCGGGTCCTGAAGTGGGGCCTGGTGCCGTCCTGGGTGCAGGGCCCGGAGAACGCCGCCCGGATGATCAACGCCCGCGCGGAGACCCTGCACGAGAAGCCGTCCTTCAAGGAGGCCTTCGCCCGGCGCCGCTGCATCGTGCCGGCCGACGGTTATTACGAGTGGGTGACCGGCGCCGACGAGCGCGACCTGGAGGTCGAGGGGAAGCGGAAGCGGGCCCGTAAGCAGCCCTACTTCGTGACCCCGGCCGACGGCTCGGTCTTCGCGATGGCCGGGATCTACGAGTTCTGGCGCGACCGGACCCTGCCCGACGCCCACCCGCTGGCCTGGTGGGTGACCTGTTCGGTGGTCACCACCGAGGCCGAGACCGCGCCGCTCGGCGTCGCGCCGGCCGAGGGCCCGCGCTCGCTCGCCGACATCCACCCCCGGATGCCGCTGATGCTCACCCCGGACCGCTGGGACGCCTGGCTGGACCCGGCCCGCACCACGCCCGGCGCGCTCGGCGGGCTGCTCGCCCCGCCGCCCGAGGGCCTGATGCGGGCCTACCCGGTGGCGACGGCGGTCAGCAACGTGCGCAACAACGGGCCCGAGCTGCTGAAGGAGCTGGAGGGCCCGGAGGAGGCGACCCTGTTCTGACCCCTCCGAGGTGCAGGATGGGGACGTGACCAAGGCCGTGACGAAGAGCGAGATCGTTCCCACCGACGCCGGGGACGCCCGGATCACCTGGCATCCGGCGCGCAAGCCGTGGACCGTGCTCGCGGTGAGCCACGGCGCCGGCGGCGGCATCGAGGCCCGCGACCTGGTCGCCCTGGCCGCCGCGCTGCCCGCCGAGGGCGTGAGCGTGGCCCTGGTCGAGCAGCCCTGGCGGGTCGCCGGCAAGAAGGTCGCCCCCGCGCCCAAGACCCTTGACACAGGCTGGCGCGGACTGTGGCCCGCGCTCGCCGTCCCCGGCCTGCCGGTGATCGCCGGCGGTCGCAGCGCCGGCGCCCGGGTCGCCTGCCGCACCGCCGGCGAGCTCGGCGCCGCCGCCGTCCTCGCCCTGAGCTTTCCGCTGCACCCGCCGGGCAGGCCGGAACGCTCCCGAGCTGACGAACTCCTGGGCGCCGGTGTGCCGACCCTCGTCGTGCAGGGCGGCAACGACCCCTTCGGGAAACCGGCGGAGTTCCCGGCCGGCCCGCACACCCTCGCCGAGGTGCCGTACGCCGACCACGGCTTCGCCGTGCCCAAGCGCGCCCCGATCACCCAGGACGAGGCCCTGGACAGCGTGGTGGGCGCGGTCACCGAGTGGCTCGCGTCACTCCGCTGACCGCCCGCCGGGGGCCGGGAATGCCGGGCGGGGCGGTGCTGTTGTGACGGACATCGGTGCTTGGAGCAAGGGAAGAGGGAGTCCGTCGCATGGGTTCTGCCATCTGCCGTGAGCGACCGCAGCACACGGAGCTCGACTGGACCGTGCTGCCCGCGGCGCGGGTCACCCCTGTTCGGGCGGCGGGCGGAGCGGTTCCTCGTCTATCCTCCGAAGCGAGCGGATCCGCGTTCGGGTTCGCCGCAGCGCTGGAGGAGGTGGGTCCGGTCACTGGGACCGACACAGGGACCGACGACGGCCCCGAGGAGACGACCGCGGAGCGCAACGCGCGCTTCGAGCGGGACGCCCTCGGCTACCTCGACCAGATGTACTCGGCCGCGCTGCGCATGACGCGCAACCCGGCCGACGCCGAGGACCTGGTGCAGGAGACCTACGCGAAGGCGTACGGCTCCTTCCACCAGTTCCGCGAGGGCACGAACCTCAAGGCGTGGCTGTACCGCATCCTCACCAACACGTTCATCAACTCGTACCGCAAGAAGCAGCGTGAGCCCCAGCGCTCGGCTGCCGAGGAGATCGAGGACTGGCAGCTCGCCCGCGCCGAGTCGCACATGTCGACCGGACTGCGTTCGGCCGAGTCGCAGGCCCTCGACCACCTGCCGGACTCCGACGTGAAGGAAGCGCTGCAGGCGATCCCCGAGGAGTTCCGCATCGCCGTCTATCTCGCGGATGTAGAGGGCTTTGCGTACAAGGAGATCGCGGACATCATGGGTACACCCATCGGTACGGTGATGTCCCGACTGCACCGGGGCCGCCGCCAGCTGCGCGGCATGCTCGAGGACTACGCTCGCGACCGCGGGCTGGTACCCGCGGGCGCCGGTGAGTCGTCGCACGATCTGAAAGGCTCGGGCTCATGAGCTGCGGAGATCCGCACGAGACGGACTGCTCGGAGATCCTGGACCATCTCTATGAGTTCCTCGACCGCGAGATGCCGGACAACGACTGCACCAAGTTCGAGGTGCACTTCGAGGAGTGCTCCCCGTGCCTGGAGAAGTACGGGCTCGAGCAGGCCGTGAAGAAGCTGGTCAAGCGCTGCTGCGGCAGCGATGACGTGCCGATCGACCTGCGCGCCAAGGTGATGGGCCGGATCGAACTGATCCGCGAGGGCCATCTGCTCCCCGAGCAGGACACCACCACCGCCGCGGCTCCCGCCACCCCGCAGGAGCAGTAGGCAGCAGGACGCAAGACACAGGACGCGTACCGGGAGCCGGGCGAGCACCTCGCCCGGCTCCCGGTCTGTCTATCGGCCCATCGGCCCATCGGCTTGTATCACCCGATGGTGCGAATCGCCCGTGCCCGGCCGCTCCGGGGACCCCAACTCGCTAGCGTGACAGGCGTGATGGTGGTCCCGCGAACGGCACGTGTGTTCATCGGCTGCGCCCTGCTGGCCGCCGCCGCGGTCACCCTGCCCGCGTTACGCCCGGCCGCCGGCACCCCCTGGCCGACCGTGCTGCTGCTCGCCGCGCTCTACCCGCTGTGCGAACTGCCCGCCCGCTGCCGGCTCACCGGCGGCGCCCTCGGCGGCCGGGCGGGCCACGACGGCGGAGCCGCGCCCCTGGGCCCCGTCTCCTTCTATCCCGTGCTCATCGCCGCCGCGCTGCTGCTTCCGCCGTCCGCTGCCGCGCTGACCGCCCTGCCCGGCGCCGTGCTCACCCGGGTCGACCAGCCGCCCGCCGCCCTGCGCCGGGCCTGGCGGGCCGCCCAACTCGCCCTCGCCGTCGGGGCCGCGGCCGCCGTCGGACGCACCCTGCGCTGCGACGAGTCCCTCGGGCTCGGCCCGCAGACCCCCGACTTCCCCTACGTGCTGCTTCCGGCCGGGGCGACCGCCCTCACCTTCTGCCTGGTCCTCACCGCCCTCGACGGCGGCATCCGCGCCACCGCCGAACAGCAGCCGCCGCGCACCGCCTGGCACGGACTGCTCGGGCGGGCCCTCGCCCCGCACGCCGTCCACGGGCTCGCCGGACTGATGATGGCGGTGCTGTGGCGCAGCGGATACGGGCCGCCGGCCGCCCTGTTCGCGCTGCTGCCCATGTACCTGTCCAGCTGGGGCTTCGCCCAGTACCACCGCGAACGCGCCGCCCACCAGGCCACCATCCGGGCCCTCGTCCACGCCGTCGACATCAAGGACCGCTACACCCGCGGCCACAGTGAACGCGTCGGCCGCGCGTCCGTCCTGATCGCCCATGAACTCGGCATGGACGAGCCCCGCCTGGAGGTCGTGCGGTTCGCCGGCATCCTGCACGACATCGGCAAACTCGGCGTGCCCACCCGGGTGCTCCGCAAGGACGGCCCGCTCACCCCCGAGGAACGCCGGATCATCGAACTGCATCCCGAGTACGGGCACGAGATGGTGCGCGGCATCGGCTTCCTCGGCGAGGCCCGCACGGCGATCCTGCACCACCACGAACGGATGGACGGCTCCGGCTACCCGTACGGCCTCAAGGGCCACGAGATCCCCGAGTACGCGCGGGTGGTCGCCGTCGCCGACGCCTTCGACGCCATGACCTCCACCCGCTGCTACAGCCGCGCCCGGCCGGTCGGGACCGCGCTCGCCGAGCTGGAGCGGTGCGCCGGCACCCAGTTCGACCCGCGGATGGTCGAGGCCCTGGCCCGCGCCCTGCACCGGCACGGCTGGCAGACCGAGGTCACCGCCGACGAACCGGCCGTCCCCACCCCGCGCGGCACGCCGCAGGCGCAGACGCCCGCTCCCGAAGCCGCGCTCCAGGAGCCCGCGTGAGCGGCGGACGCCTGAACGGCGGGCGCGTCACCATCGGGCTCGTCCACGGCGCCGCCCTGCTGCTCGCCCTCGGCGGCCTCGCCGGCACCCTCTGGCAGGGGCTCGACGAACCCGGCCACGCCCTCGCCTTCGGCGTCCTCGTCGCGCTCGGCGAGCTCACCCGCCGGGGCGCCCAGCGCGGCGAGAGGGAACCCGCGCCGCTGGCCGCCGCCGGCGCCCTCGCGTACGCGCTGCTCGGCGAGAGCGCCGGCCGGCCCACCACCCACGGCGTGCTCCAGACCGTCGCCGTGGTCGTCGCCGCCGGCCTCGTCGGCAGCGTCCCGCACATCGCCCGCGGCCACGGCCCGGACCGCGACCAGCTCGCGCTCCGGGTCCTCACCGTGGGCTTCGCCGCGCTCTGCTTCCAGCCCCTCTACAACGCCGGCACCCTCACCGCCCGGATCGGCGAGGGCCCGCAGTACGCCCTCTTCCTGCTGCTCCTGCTCCTCCTCACCGCCCTCTGCGGCGCCGTCGTCGCCGCCCTGCTGCGCCGCGCCCGCCAGCACCACCCCTACGGGCCGCTGCTCCGCGACGAGCTGCGCGCCCTGCTCGGCATCGGCTCCGCCGTGTGCGCCACCGGCGCCGTGATGGCCCTCGGGGTGGCCGTCGCGGGCCTGTGGGCGCTGCCCGTCTTCGCCGTACCGCTGCTGCTCACCCAGGTCTCGCTGCGCCGCTGGGCCGCCGTGCGCACCACCAACCGGCAGACCATCGCCTCCCTCGCCCGCGCCACCGAGATCGCCGGCTGCACCCCGCCCGGGCACGCCCGCCGGGTCGCCGCGCTCAGCCGGGCGGTCGGCCGGGAGCTCGGCCTCTCCGGGCCCGCGCTGACCGACCTCGAGTACGCGGCGCTCATGCACGACATCGGACAGCTCTCGCTCGTCGACCCGGTCGACGGCGGCGCCACCGCCCCGCTGCCCGCCGCGGAACAGCGCCGGATCGCCCTGCTCGGCGCCGCCGTGGTGCGCCGGACCGGGGTCCACGAGGCCGTCGCCCGGATCGTCGAGCAGCAGGCCGACCCGTACCGCGAGCAGCCCCTGCCCGCCCGGATCGTACGGACCGTGAACGCCTACGACGACCTGGCCGGCGACCGCGCGGGCGGCGCCCTCGGGGCCCTGGAGCGGCTCCGGCTCGGCACCGCCCGCGACTATCACCCCGACGTCGTCGAGTCCCTCGCCCGGGTTCTCGCGCGAGGCGGCGTCACCCCAGCTCCTCCGGGGTAACCCATGGGTAATGAGCGCGCGTCCGACCGGGCATGGTTGGATGCGAACAAGAGGGTGTAGCGACCGGCAGGCGGGAATCGTGAGGATCTTCGGGAAGGTACGGCATCGGCCCTCCGCCTCGTGGCGGCAGGCCACCGACCGCGCGTTCACGCTGATCGGCGACGGACGGTACGAGGACGCGGGCGCGCTCCTCACCCGCGCGGCGGACCTGGAGCCCTGGCTCTCCGAGTCCTGGTTCAACCTGGCCCTGCTGCACAAGTTCCGGCACGACTGGGAGCAGGCCCGGGCCGCCGGCCTGCGCGCCGTCGCCCTCCTCGACAAGGAGACCGGCGCCCCCGACTGGTGGAACGTGGGCATCGCCGCCACCGCCCTGCAGGACTGGCCGCTGGCCCGCCGCGCCTGGCAGGCCTACGGACTGCGGGTCCCCGGAGCCGCCTCCGGCACCGGCGAGCCGGCCGGCATGGAGCTGGGCAGCGCGGCCGTGCGGCTCTCCCCGGAGGGTGAGGCCGAGGTCGTGTGGGGCCGCCGGCTCGACCCGGCCCGGATCGAGGTGCTGTCCATCCCGCTGCCGTCCTCCGGCCGCCGCTGGGGCGAGGTCGTGCTGCACGACGGCGTGCCCAACGGCGAGCGCACCACCAGCGCCGGCCCCTCCTACCCCGTCTTCGACGAGATCGAGCTGTGGGCGCCCTCCCCTGTCCCCACCTGGGTCGTTCTCCTGGAGGCCGCCACCGAGGCCGACCGGGACGCCCTGGAGCAGCTGGCCGCCGACGCGGGCTTCGCCGCCGAGGACTGGTCGTCCTCCGTCCGGCTGCTCTGCCGCGCCTGCTCCGAGTCGACGATGCCGAGCGCCGAGGGCGAGGGCGAGCACCTGGACCCGCACGACCACAGCGAGCCCGGCCACCCCGGTCCGCTGGGCCACCGCTCGCCCGGCGAGCTGTGGGTGCCGGAGCGCGAGTGCGGCATCGCGGCCCCGGCGGGCCTGGTCCGAGGGCTGCTCGACGGCTGGGTGGCGGACAGCCCGGACAGCCGGGAATGGCGTGATCTGGAAGAAGTCTGCTGACCGCTGCCCGTAGGCTGTACCCCATATCTACGACGGATCCCTCGGATCTCAGGAAGAAGGCGTACGGCGGACATGTCGCAGCAGGGCACTGAGCAGGAGCAGACGGGCGTGTACGCCGTGGACGAGGACGGCTTCATCGTCGACACCGAGGACACCGAGGCCCGCGAGACCGCCCACCGCGAGCGCGGCACCTCGCGCCCCATCACGGTCGTGGGCAACCCCGTGCTCCACCGGGAGTGCAAGGACGTCACCGAGTTCGGCGACGAGCTGGCGCAGCTCATCGACGACATGTTCACCAGCCAGCGCACCGCCGAGGGCGTCGGCCTCGCCGCCAACCAGATCGGCGTCGACCTCAAGGTCTTCGTCTACGACTGCATGGACGACGAGGGCAAGCGGCACGTCGGCCACGTGATCAACCCGGTCCTCGTCGACCTGCCGGCCGAGCAGCGCCACCTCGACGACTCCAACGAGGGCTGCCTGTCCGTCCCCACCGCCTACGCCGAGCTGGCCCGCCCGGACTACGCCGAGGTCAACGGCCAGGACATGCACGGCAACCCGATCAAGGTCCGCGGCACCGGCTACTTCGCCCGCTGCCTCCAGCACGAGACGGACCACCTCTACGGCTTCCTCTACATCGACAAGCTGTCGAAGCGGGACCGCAAGGACGCCCTCCGCCAGATGGAAGAGGGCACCCCGCGCTACGAGACCGTCCCGAACGCCTGATCTCCGCGTCCGTACGCGAAAGGGCCCCGCACTCCTCGCAGTGCGGGGCCCTTCGTCGTACGGGCTAGAAGTCCTCGTCCAGGTCCACCGAGCCCTCGACCGCCACCTGGTAGGCGGACGGGCGGCGCTCGAAGAAGTTGGTGAGCTCCTGGACGCCCTGGAGCTCCATGAAGGAGAAGGGGTTCTCCGAGCCGTACACCGGGGCGAAGCCGAGGCGGGTGAGGCGCTGGTCGGCGACGCACTGGAGGTACTCGCGCATGGACTCGGTGTTCATGCCCGGCAGGCCGTCGCCGCACAGGTCGCGGCCGAACTGGAGCTCCGCCTCGACGGCCTCCTTCAGCATCTCGGTGACCTGCTGCTGCAGCGCGTCGTCGAAGAGCTCCGGCTCCTCCTTGCGGACGGTGTCCACGACCTCGAAGGCGAAGCTCATGTGCATCGTCTCGTCGCGGAACACCCAGTTGGTGCCGGTCGCCAGGCCGTGCAGCAGACCGCGGGAGCGGAACCAGTAGACGTACGCGAAGGCGCCGTAGAAGAACAGGCCCTCGATGCAGGCGGCGAAGCAGATCAGGTTCAGCAGGAAGCGGCGGCGGTCGGCGGCCGTCTCCAGCTGGTCGATCTTCTCGACCGAGTCCATCCACTTGAAGCAGAACTGCGCCTTCTCGCGGATGGAGGGGATGTTCTCGACGGCGGCGAACGCGGCGGCGCGGTCGTCCGGGTCGGGCAGATAGGTGTCGAGCAGCGTCAGATAGAACTGGACGTGCACGGCCTCCTCGAAGAGCTGACGGCTCAGATACAGCCGCGCCTCCGGGGAGTTGATGTGCTTGTAGAGGGTCAGCACCAGGTTGTTGGCCACGATCGAGTCGCCGGTCGCGAAGAAGGCGACGAGGCGGCCGATCATGTGCTGCTCGCCCGGGGACAGCTTGGCGAGGTCGGCGACGTCCGAGTGGAGGTCGACCTCCTCCACGGTCCAGGTGTTCTTGATCGCGTCGCGGTAGCGCTCGTAGAAGTCCGGGTAGCGCATCGGACGCAGGGTCAGTTCGAAGCCCGGGTCGAGCAGGTTGTGAGAACGACTGTCGGCGCGGAGCGCCGTCGATGAGGGGCGGTGGTCGGGCGACGGGTGGGCGCTCATTACTGGCAGGCCTCGCAGGACTCGGGGTTTTCGAGGGAGCAGGCGACGGCGTCCGCGTCGGGCGTGGCCTGCTGTACGGGAATGGTGGTGGCCTGGGCGGCGCGGGCGATCCGGGTCGCCGGGCGCGAGCGCAGGTAGTACGTGGTCTTCAGGCCCTGCTTCCAGGCGTACGCGTACATCGAGGACAGCTTGCCGATGGTCGGCGTCTCCATGAACAGGTTCAGGGACTGCGACTGGTCCAGGAACGGGGTGCGGGCGGCGGCCATGTCGATCAGGCCGCGCTGCGGGATCTCCCACGCCGTCCGGTACAGCTCGCGCACCTCGTCCGGCACCCAGCCGAAGCCGGCCACCGAGCCGTTGGCCTCGCGCAGCGCCTCGCGGGTCTGCGCGTCCCACACGCCGAGCCGCTTCAGCTCGTCCACCAGGTACGAGTTGACCTGCAGGAACTCGCCGGACAGGGTCTCGCGCTTGAACAGGTTGGAGACCTGCGGCTCGATGCACTCGTAGACGCCGGCGATCGAGGCGATGGTCGCGGTCGGGGCGATGGCGAGGAGCAGCGAGTTGCGCAGGCCGGTCGACGCGATCCGCGCGCGCAGCGCGGCCCAGCGCTCGGGCCAGGTGAGCTCGACGTCGTAGTGGTCGGGGTGCAGCACGCCGCGGGCCGTGCGGGTCTGCTCCCAGGCGGGCAGCGGGCCGTTGCGCTCGGCGAGGTCGGCGGAGGCCTCGTACGCGGCGAGCATGATCCGCTCGGCGATCCGGGTCGACAGGGCGCGCGCCTCGGCCGAGTCGAAGGGCAGCTTCAGCTTGAAGAAGACGTCCTGGAGGCCCATCGCGCCCAGGCCCACCGGGCGCCACTTGGCGTTGGAGCGGCCGGCCTGCTCGGTCGGGTAGAAGTTGATGTCGACGACCCGGTCGAGGAAGGTGACGGCGGTACGGACGGTCGCGTCGAGCCGGTCCCAGTCGAGGTCGCCGGTCTCCGGGAGCACGAAGGCGCCCAGGTTGACCGAGCCGAGGTTGCACACGGCGGTCTCGCCGTCGTCGGTGACCTCGATGATCTCGGTGCAGAGGTTCGAGGAGTGCACGACCGAGCCGGGCTCGGCGGTCTGGTTGGCGGTGCGGTTGGAGGCGTCCTTGAAGGTCATCCAGCCGTTGCCGGTCTGCGCGAGGGTGCGCATCATCCGACCGTAGAGGTCGCGGGCCGGCATGGTCTTGCGGGCCAGGCCGGCCGCCTCGGCCTTGCGGTAGGCGGCGTCGAACTCCGCGCCGTACAGGTCGACCAGCTCGGGCACGTCGGACGGGGAGAACAGCGACCACTCGGCGTCCGCGTTGACCCGGCGCATGAACTCGTCCGGGATCCAGTGCGCCAGGTTGAGGTTGTGGGTGCGGCGGGCGTCCTCGCCGGTGTTGTCGCGGAGCTCCAGGAACTCCTCGATGTCCGCGTGCCAGGTCTCCAGGTAGACCGCGGCGGCGCCCTTGCGGCGGCCGCCCTGGTTCACGGCGGCGACGGAGGCGTCGAGGGTCTTCAGGAACGGGACGATGCCGTTGGAGTGCCCGTTGGTGCCGCGGATCAGCGAACCGCGGGCGCGGATGCGGGAGTAGGCGAGGCCGATGCCGCCGGCGTGCTTGGAGAGGCGCGCGACCTGGTGGTAGCGGTCGTAGATGGAGTCCAGCTCGTCCAGCGGGGAGTCGAGCAGATAGCAGGACGACATCTGCGGGTGGCGGGTGCCGGAGTTGAAGAGGGTGGGGGAGGACGGCAGGTAGTCGAGCCGGCTCATCAGCCCGTACAGCGCCGTGACCTCGTCCAGGGCGCGCACCGACTCGTCCTCGGCCAGACCGGCGGCGACGCGCAGCATGAAGTGCTGCGGGGTCTCGATCACCTTGCGGGTGATCGGGTGCCGGAGCAGATAGCGCGAGTACAGCGTCCGCAGGCCGAAGTAGCCGAAGCGGTCGTCGGCGGCCGGGTCGATCGCCGCGTCGAGGCGCTCCGCGTGCAGCGCGACGAAGGCAGCGGTGCGGTCGGCGATCAGGCCCTCGCGGTGGCCGACGGCGACGGAGCCGGAGAAGGACACGGCGCCCTGGCCGGCCGCCTCCTCGGCGATCGTGAGCGTCAGGAGGCGGGCGGCCAGCCGGGAGTACGCCGGGTCCTCGGCGATCAGGCCGGCGGCGGCCTCGGTGGCCAGCTCGCGCAGTTCCGCCGCGTCCGAGCCGGCGTGCCGGCCGCGCAGCGCGGCGGCGGCGACCCGGCCGGGGTCGGTGTCCGGGAGGTCGGCGGTCAGCTCGGTCAGGGTCCGCAGCAGCGCGGTCCCGGGACCGTCGCCGTCGACGGCGGAAGCCTGGGCCGAAGCCGGATCGGCGGGCGCGATGGTCACGTGGGGGCTCTCCCTCGCTCGGCTCGGGGCCAGGACGGGGGAGGCGGGAAACGACGGGCCTTTCGTGGCGTACGTACGCACACGGCGGCGCCGCGTCCACCGGCCCACTCCGCGAGGCCCGGACGTCTGTGGCACCCGGAACGGACGGACCGGGCGCGCTGTCGGCAGGTCCTCGGACTCACGTCGTACGGAAACGCACTTAGTACACCGTTGCGGGACAGTTCCGGACTTCCACCGGATTCCCCTGCGGCGACAGCGAGGACGAGCATACATGTGGGGGGCGCCGATCGCGGCACCCCCCACATGTTGTGTGTCGTCTGACGAGCCGTCTGGATTCCTACAACTCCAGGGCGTAGCAGAGCAGCAGGAAATCGGGCTTCTCCGGGATGGGGGCCCAGTCCCGTTCCGGGGCGCGGCGGAAGCCCAGGCGCTCGTATATGCGGTGCGCGGTGCGCATCTCGGGCTGGGTGGACAGCACGATCCTCTCGCACCCCGGGACGGCCCGCGCGCGCTCGACACAGGCCCGCACGAGGGCCTCGCCGACGCCCCGGCCACGGGCCGCGCGGTCGACGGCCAGCATCCGGATCTCGGTCTCGCCGGGCCGGGCGCGGTCGCCCATCACACCGGGGGCCGGGACGAAGGTCACCCCGCCCAGGACGGTGCCGTCCGCGTCCACGGCGGCGAGCACCTCGGCCACCTCGGCCCGCCCGGCCACGTTCCGCAGATGCCCGTAGTACCAGTCGTCCGCGCCGTGCAGGAGGAAGCCGTCGTCGAGGTAGGCCCGGCCGGTGAGCTCGCCGAGGGCCTCGTACTCCTCGGGCCGTACAGCTCTGATCGTGAAGTCCATGGCACGCAGTCTGCCCCGGACGCGGCTCCGCCCGCCCCCGGGATTCCGGGGACGGGCGGAGGCTTCGTACGGAGCGGGTCCGGGGTCAGTGACCGGCGGCGCCGACCTTCGGCAGGTCGGCGGCGACGCCCGCGTCACCCGCGTCGGCCGTGTAGTCCGCCGGCGAGGTCTCGTCCACGCCCTCGGGGGCCTTGACGGCCTTGAGGACGAAGGTGAGGACCACGGTGACGAGGACGTTGAGCACGAAGGCGGTGAGGGCGATGTAGCCCATCTCGCCGATGCCCGGGATCTCGGCGGAGGAGCCGCCGAAGTGCTTCTGGGTCGGGCTCGCGACGCCGTACGCGGCGACCGTGCCGTAGATCATGCCGACCGCCCAGCCGGCGAGCAGCGCCCAGCGGTGCATCCAGCGGGTGAACAGACCGCCGACCAGGGCCGGGAAGGTCTGCAGGATCCAGATGCCGCCGAGCAGCTGGAAGTTGATCGCGACGGTCTTGTCCATGGTGAGGACGAAGACCAGCGCGCCGACCTTCACCAGGAGCGAGACCAGCTTGGAGACCTTGGTCTCCTGGGCGGGGGTCGCGTCGCGCTTGATGAAGTCCTTGTAGATGTTGCGGGTGAAGAGGTTGGCCGCGGCGATCGACATGATCGCGGCCGGCACGAGGGCGCCGATGCCGATGGCGGCGAAGGCCACGCCCGCGAACCAGTCCGGGAACATGTTCTCGAAGAGCTGCGGGATGGCGAGCTGGCCGTTCTGCACCTTGACGCCGGCCGCGATGGCCATGAAGCCGAGCAGCGCGAGCAGGCCCAGCATCAGCGAGTACAGCGGCAGGATGGTGGTGTTGCGGCGGATCACCTCGCGGCTCTTCGACGACAGCGTCGCCGTGATCGAGTGCGGGTACATGAACAGCGCGAGCGCCGAGCCGAGCGCCAGTGTCGCGTACGTCCACTGGCTCGCCTCGCCGGGTATGAGCGCGCCCTTGGGCTTGCCGGTGGCCGGGTTGACCTGGGCGAAGGCCTCGCCGGCCCTGCCGAAGATCTCGTCGAAGCCGCCCAGCTTGATCGGGATGTAGATGATCGCCACCGCGATGACGATGTAGATGAGCGTGTCCTTGACGAACGCGATGAGCGCGGGCGCGCGCAGTCCGGACGAGTAGGTGTACGCGGCGAGCACGCCGAAGGCGATGAGCAGCGGCAGGTCCTTGACGAACCAGTTGGTGTTCTCGCCGCCGCCGACGCCCATCACGTCCAGGACGGCCTGGATGCCGACCAGCTGGAGCGCGATGTACGGCATGGTGGCGAGGATGCCGGTGACCGCGACCGCCAGCGAAAGACCCTTGGAGTCGAAGCGCCCGCGGACGAAGTCCGAGGTGGTCACGTACCCGTGCTTGTGCGACACCGACCACAGGCGCGGCAGGAAGGTGAAGATCAGCGGGTAGACCAGAATGGTGTACGGCACCGCGAAGAAGCCGGCCGCGCCCGCCGCGTAGATCGCCGCCGGGACGGCGACGAAGGTGTACGCGGTGTAGAGGTCGCCGCCCAGCAGGAACCAGGTGATCCAGGTGCCGAACGAGCGGCCGCCCAGGCCCCATTCGTCGAGGCTGTGCTCGTTCTCGGCCCGGCGCCACCTGGCCGCCAGGAAGCCCATGACCGTGACGGCCAGGAAGAAGAAGATGAAGACGCCGAGCGCGACGCCGTTCACGCCGTCCTTCATCGCGCGTCACCTCCCTTGCGGGCGCGCTGGTCACGCTGCCACAGCTTGTAGGCGACCACGGTGAGCACGGTCGAGATCAGCACCCAGAGCATCTGGTACCAGTAGAAGAACGGGACGCCGATGAAGGTGGGATCCACCTTCGCGTAGGAGCTCACCCACAGCATCGCGACGAACGGCGCGAAGAGGCAGAGCCCGATCACCACCCTGATGGGGGTGATGACCGATTGTTTCCCTTGGTTCCCTTGTGCCGCTTGTGACATGGCGATCCCGTCCCACGTGCCGATGACCTGGTAATGCCGAGGAAATCTAGGGGACCGTTCGCATTCTCGGAACCCCTGTCCGTATCACGGATGTGTTGCCGTGGTGGTTCACAACCAGCCTTCCTTGGCCGCGCGGACGCCCGCCTCGAAGCGGCTGCGGGCCCCGAGCCGGTTCATCAGCTCCGAACTCATCCGGCGCACGGTGCGCAGCGAGACCCCGAGCCGGCGGGCGGCGATGTCGTCGGTGCAGCCGATGCCGAGCAGCATCAGCAACTCCCGCTCCTGCGGCGAGAGGTCGTGCTCGTCGCGGCGCGGGGCCTCGCCGAACGGGGTGCCGGACTCCCAGATCCGGTCGAAGAGGACGACCAGGGCGTGCACCAGGCCCGGGCTGCGCACCTCCAGGGCGCCCGCCCGGCCGTCGGTCGGGTCGACCGGGACGAGCGCGGCCTCGCGGTCGACGATGACCATGAGCATGGGCACCACGGGGACGGTGCGGGCCTCGCCGCCGAGGCCGCAGTACCAGCGCACGTAGTCGACGGTGGGCGGATCGTTCCGGAAACTGTCCTGGTAGATCGACCGGATCCCGACCCCGCGTTCCAGGGCGAGTTGGTCGAGCGGCTTGCTCGCGTCCATGGTGTCGGGCAGCTGCGCGCCGCCCGGTAGCAGTGACAGGCACTCGGAGCGGGCGCCGGCCGCCAGGTCCTCCAGGCGCTCGCGCACCGCGTCGAGCCCGGTGATCCGGTCGACCAGATCGCGGCGGGTCGTGTGCTCGGGTCCCTCGGAGTAGCTGGCGAGGATTCCGGCCACCGCGCGGCCCGCCTGCTCCACCTGGCGTCTGCGCTTGCTGAGTTCGGCCTCCGCGCGGGACAGCAGGAAGGAGAACCCGACGTCGGGGGAGAAGGGCTCCACCTCGCCCGAGGATTCGTCCATCAGGACGAGTTTGAGATCCGCCAGGCACAGAAGCGCGTCGCGGACCTCGCTCTCCCGGCGGCCCAGATGGGCCGCCATCTCCGTCACCCCGTACTCGGGCCGCTCCAGGAGCAGACGGTAGACGTCCTCCGTCGACTCCTTGATGCCGAGCGCCTCCAGCATGTCCCATCTCCCCCTTGTCACGGCGGTCGTCGATGCTAGAGGGGTGCCACCGTCTAGGTCTAGACCAATAGGGGTGAACTCCGAGGGGTGAGACGGGCCCGGGCGCCGAGCGCGCCGAGCAGCGCGGTCAGGGCGAACGCCGAGACGAGCAGGGCGAGTTCGACCTGCGGGCCGATCCCGACCGCGAGCACTGCGAGCGCGCACGCGCCCGCCGCGAGCGGCCCGGGCCGCTCCAGGGTCACGCAGAACGCGAACGCCCCGACCACCAGCGGCACCCAGCCCGTCACGGCGCCGGTGCCGGTGCCGGTGCCCGCGAGCCCGTACTGCCACAGCAGCACCGGCCCGCCGGCCGCCGCGCCCGCCGCGAGCAGCGCCCCGAGCAGGGTGCGGGCGCTGTCCCGCAGGCCCTGCCGCCGGCGTACGAGGACCCCGAAGGCGGCGAGCGCGGCGACCGGCACGGCGTACGGCAGCAACCCGTAGTCGCCCGCCACCAGATCCCGGTCCACCACCCCCGAACCGCCGACCAGCGCGCCGGTCCCGGCGACCGCCGCCCGCACCCCCTCGACCGCCCGCGCCCCGCCCGCCGTCATCGGCTCCTCCTCGGGCACCACCACGACCAGGGCCGTTCCGCCCCTGCGCCACCCGTCCCCGTCCGGCGCCACGACGAACCGCACCCCGGGAACGCCCGCCACAGCCCGCACGACCTCCCCGACCGCGCCCGAAGGCACAAGCACCTCCAACGGATTGAGCACCCCAGGCGCCACCCCGGCCGCGGTGAGCCGGTCCAGCCCGGCGCGGGCGGGCCCGGCGTCCACGAGGGCGCGGGCCTCGGGGTTCCCGACCCGGAGGAGCGGGGCCGCACCGGCGCAGAGCAGGAGGAGGACGAGGGCGGCGAGGGGGAGGGAGCGGGAGGAGACGAGGCCGGGGCGGCGGAACCGCCCCGGGGCGGGGAGCCGGTCGGCGCCGACCGTCGGCGCGCCCGCGCGCCGCGTCGTGCGGCGGCGTGGGGTGCCTGTCCGGCTGCTCCGCGCCGGGCCTGCCGCCGGCGTCGGCTCCGCCGCGCGCCGCGTGGTACCTCGGCCTGCGCCGCCTGCCCGGCCGCTCCGCGCCAGCGACCGCAGCACCGGGTCCAGCCACACCGTCACCGCGAGCCCCACCAGACACACCGCCGCGCCCGCGATGCCGATCGAGCGCAGGAACACCCCCGGGAACAGGGCCAGTACGGCGAAGGCCGCCGCGCCCGCCGGGCCGGCGGTGCGGGCCGAGCGGGTTGCGGCCTCCGGGGGGAGGGTCCGGCGGTGGACCGTGATCAGGAGAGCCGTCACGGGGATCAGGTAGACCACGACGAAGCTCACCGGGGTCACCGAGGCCGCCGCCTCGGTCGCGAGCAGCGCGCCCACCGTGACGGTCGCCGCGAGCAGCAGTGGGGCGAGGACGCCGAGGGGGGAGCGGAAGGCCAGCGCGAGCAGCGTCAGGAAGCCGAGGGCGCAGGCCGCTTTCAGCGCCAGGACCCAAGGCCCGGGCCCCGTGGCCGCGCTGTCCGCCGTCAGCGGCAGGACGCCCGTCACCTCGGCCCCGGCGGCCCGGAGCCGCTCGGCCGTCTCCTCGACGGCGGCGAGCCCCGCCAGGTCCGCCTTCCCGGCGCCCGGGTACACCAGCGCGTAGCTGATGCCGGCCTCCGTACGGGTCACCGTCCGCGCGCCCGGGCCCGCCGCGCGGGCCACCGCGTCCGGGTCCCCGGCGGGCGGCACGGCCACCAGGGGCGGGACCGCCGCCCCGTTCCCGTACCGCTCGTGGATCTCCTGGTTGGCGCGGTGGCCGGGCCCGCCGGTCGCCGTGAACGACTGGTCGAGCCGGCCCAGGCCGGCCATCGCGACCGCCCCGCCCACCAGCAGGGCGAGCAGCCACACCACGTACAGCGGCCCGGTCCTAGTCCGCATCGTCGAGCCGCTTCCTCAGCTCCTCGTCGAGCGTCAGCCCCACCGCGCCCAGCGTCTCGTCGAGCTGCCCGGGCGAGCTCGCCCCGATCACCGGGAGCACCGGGAGCCGCCCGCCCAGCGCCCAGGCCAGGACCACCTGGTTCGCCGTCGCCCCGGTCTCCGCCGCGACCTCCGCGAGGACCTTCAGGCGCCGCTCCGAGCCGGCGTGCCGGTACTGCTCCGGCACCTCCTTGGCCGGATCGGTGTAGGCGCCGGTCAGCTGGGTCGTGTACGCCGTGAAGGTCAGCTCCGGCCGGGTGCCCAGATAGTCGAGCAGCTCCTCGGAGGCGTGCGGGTTCACCCCGAACTCCGCGCCCGGGCGCGGCCGCAGATAGGTGAAGCGCTGCTGCACCGCCGCGTAGTCCGGCACCCCGGCGGCCCGCGCCGCGCCCCGCGACTCCTCGATCCGCCAGGCCGCGAAGTTGGAGCAGCCGGCCCGGCCGATCTTCCCGGCCGCGACCAGCTCGCCGAACGCGCCCATCGTCTCGGCGACCGGCGTCGCCCGGTCGTCGATGTGCGCGTAGTAGAGGTCGATCCGGTCCGTGCCGAGATTGCGCAGGCTCTCCTCCACCTGCCGCCGGATCACCGGCGCCGACAGGCCCTCCGCGCACTCCGGCCAGGCCGAGCCGGGCGGATCGGGCAGCGCGCCCACCTTGGTGGCGAGCACCATCTCGTCCCGGACGCCCCGGCTGCGCAGCCAGCGCCCGATGACCAGCTCGCTCTCCGCGCCGGTGGCCCCCGGTTCCCAGAAGGCGTAGGTGTTGGCGGTGTCGATGAAGGTGCCGCCGGCCTCGTGGAAGCGGTCGAGGACGGCGAAGGCGGTCTCCTCGTCGATCCGGGTGCCGAAGGGCAGGGTGCCCAGGCACAGCGTGCTCACGCGCGGGCCGTCGGGCCCGCCGAGCGTCGTGTACTCCATCAGTCGTTTCCCTTCTTCGGAGAGATGAGGGTGAGTTCCTGGACCAGGTGGTCCGACAGGCCCCGCGCGTCGCGGAAGCGGTACGCGCCGACCCGGGCGCCGCCGCCCGTGAACGCCCAGTCGATCCGCCACAGCCGCAGCCGCGACCGGGCGTTCCAGCTGGCCGGCAGGACCGAGCGGCAGACGCCGATCGCGTCGCGCAGCGAGCCGGGCATCCGGCGGATGTCGCCGATCGCCGCGCTGGTGTTGAAGTCCCCGGTGACGAGCACCGGATGCGGGTTGTCCCGCAGGTCGGCGACGAGCGCCGCGTACTCCGCGTCCCGGGCCCGGGAGCGTCGCCGCATGTCCCGGAAGAACGCCGGCCGCAGCGGGTTCATGACGGTCAGCTGGACGGGGATGTGCACGTTGTACGTGGAAAGCACCCCGTCGCCGGTCCGCAGGTCCGCCCGCAGCGAGCAGGCGCCGACCGGCACCGGCGGCCCGGCGAGCGGGAGCCGGGACAGCGTCACCGCGTTGTTGCCGATCGCCCGGTGGTGGTCCGGGAACGCGGCCCGCAGCCGCTCCTCGTCGTCGATGTCCCAGACCTCGCCGCCCTCGAAGCCGTTCAGGTACTCCTGGAGCACGTACACGTCCGCGTCGAGCTCGCGCAGAAAGGCGTAGAACCGGTCGGGATCGCCGCCCTGGTTCCAGTGCTGGGTGTTCCAGGAGACCAGCCGCGGCCCGCTGCCCGGATCCGGGCAGCCGGACCGCCGCCGCCCGAGGGCCCGGAGATTGATCCCGTTCTGCGGCCAGGCGACGAGCAGGCAGCCGGCCGCCAGCCCCGCGGCCCCCCACGCCCCGCCGGCCAGGGCGGCGGCCAGCAGCGCCACCGGTACGGCGGCCAGGGCGACCGGCGGAAGCAGTGAGACCGCGAGCCAGGGCCACCAGCGCCCGTTGAGCGCGAGGTGCAGGGCGAGGAAGCCGGCCCAGCCGAGAGTGCAGAGGAGGACCACGGTCAGTCCCTCCCCGGCAGCCCGACCCACAGGTCCTGCGTCGCGTGGTCGGACAGCTTCTCCGGATCGCCGAAGGAGTAGCGCTCGGCCCGCGCCCCGTTCCCGGTGAACGCCCAGTCGGTGCGCCAGAACGGCTTCCAGCCGCCCTCCTCCCAGCTCGTGGGGTACGGGTCGGTGCTCACCCCCGCCGCGTCGGCGAGCCGCTCCCGCAGCGGGTCCAGGTCCGTCATGGCGGCCGTGGTGTTGAAGTCGCCGGCCACCACCACCGGGTTGCGGTTCGCGGCCAGGTCGGCCGTCAGGCCCGCGTACTGCGCCCGGCGCGGTGCGAAGCGCTCCCGCATGTGCCGGTAGAAGGCGGGGGACAGGAGACCGTCCGGCATGCTGTTCCACACCGGCATGTGCACGTTGTAGAACGACACCACCCGGCCCCCGACCAGCAGGTCCGTGCGCAGCACCTTGGTCTCGCGGTAGGTCGTCGCCCAGTCGGCGCCCGCCGGGACCGCCCGCGCCGGGCCGACGGCCGGCTGTCCGACGACGGGGAAGCGGGAGAGCGTCACCAGCTCGCCGCGCACCACCACCTCGTAGCCGGGGAACTCCCGGCGCAGCCGCGCCAGGTCGTCGATCGGGAGCTTGCCCTTCCGGTCGGCGGTGACGTGCTGGTACTCGTGCAGCAGATACACATCCGCCTGCTTCGCCTTCAGGAAGGCGTAGAAGTGGTCCTGGGTGCCGAGGAGCTGGTTCCACGAGTTGGTGTTCCAGGCGAAGACCCGGACCGCGTCCGCGCCGGGCCGCGGCTCGGACCGCCACAGGGCCGCCGGGTCGATGCCCGACTGCCCGAGACCGAGGAGCAGGGCGAGACCCGCCGCGCCCAGGGCGCGCCACCGGGCGGAGCCCCGGGCGAGCGGCGCCAGGGCCGCGAGGAGCAGCGGGACGAGCACGAAGGCGGCGGGTGGCACGATGCCGACCAGGTTGCCGGGCCAGAACCGCCCGTCGAGCACCCACTCGACGCCGAGCAGCACCAGCCAGGCCGCCGCCGCGCCCGCCACAAGCAGGTTGCGGCGGCGCCCCCGGGGCCGTACGGCGGGGGCCGGGGCGGCCTCCTCCCGTACGGCCTCCGGCGCGAGCGTGTCAGCCACGACCCGCACCCACCGAGGCAGGGGCGGGCGCCGCGTCGGGGCGGGGCTGCGGGTCGTACAGATGCCGGAAGCGCGCCGAGCACAGCCACTGCACGCCCGCGACGGCGATCGCCGCGAACACCGTCAGGTTCACCAGGAAGTTGACGGCCACGAAGTAGCCGAGGAAGACCCGGCCCCGGTGCCGCCGCACCTCCCGGTACATGTCCAGGTCGCCGAGGACGCCCAGGACGAACAGGGCGAGCGGAAGCAGCGCCCACAGCGCGCCCCACAGCAGCGGCGCGGCCAGGGCGGCGACCGCGAGCGGGGCGGCGAGGCTGGCGCCGGCGCGCGGGCCGGTGACGAAGCCGCCCTGGAGGTGGCGGCGGCCGAGGATGAGCGGCACGGCGAGCCGGGCGCGGGCGAAGACCTTGTCGAGGACGATCCTCACGGTGTCGTCGTGGTCGTGCCGCCCCCGCACCTCCAGGGAGCTGAGCACCGTGTACCGCTCGGAGATGCGGCGCCCGTAGTCCTGGTCCTCGGTGTGCCGCAGGATCGGGTTGAAGGGGCCGACCTCCTCGAAGACCCGCCGGGGCATGGCCAGGATCGCGGTGTGGACGGTGGTGATCACGCCCTCCGACTTGAGCAGCAGGTAGTACTGCTGGAGCGAGCGGTACTCCTCGATCAGGCTGTCCCGGATCAGCGGCTCGGGCTCGTAGGTGCCGCAGATCGCCCCGTACCCCTGCCCGGCGGCGAGGAGTTCGACGGCCTTGGCGACCGCGTCGGGGTGCATGGCGACATCGGAGTCGAGGAAGACCAGGATCTCGCCGGTGGTGACCTCGGCGCCGAGGTTGCGGGCCACCGCGACCCCGCTGTTGACGCCGGTGGACACCACCCGGGCGCCGGCCTCGGCGGCGATCCGGGCGGAGTCGTCGGTGGAGCAGTCGTCGACCACGACGACCTCGATGTTCGGGTACGTCTGGGCGAGGGCGGCCTCGACGCACAGGCCGATCGAGCGCCCGTAGTTGTAGTTGGGGACGATGACGGAGACGAGGGGGAGGGAGGACATGATCGGGTGCTCCTAGGAGAGGACCTTAGAAGAGGACCTTGGCGAGGGAGAGGGCTCCCTGGCGCCACGGTTCGACGCTGGTGACGCCCTCGCTCTTCTTCGCGGGGCGGGCGGCGGTCTGCGCGGCCTGCTGGGCGCGCCACCAGGCGAAGGTGCGCAGAATGGCGTCCTGGTTGGAGTGCTGCGGCCGGAAGCCGAGCACGTCACGGGCCTTGTCGGTGGAGACGAAGCTGTCGTCGAGCAGCTTGTGCAGCAGCCGCCCGTAGACCGGGGAGAGCCCGGAGCGCTGCAGCAGGCTGAGCGCGGCGAGCGCCGGCCGGGCGGGCAGCGAACGGACCTTCTTGCCGTGGCCCGCCGCGTCCAGGACGGCCTGGAAGTCCTCGCGGAGCGTGCCGAACTCGGTCGCCCCGAGGTTGAAGGTGTCGTCGGCCCGCTCGTCCGGCGCCTCCATCGCCGTCACCACCGCGTCCACGAGATCGGCCACGTCGAACATCTGGATGCGGACGTCGCCGCGGCCGAGGACCGGGAAGTTCCGGCCCTCCTCCGCCCACTCGAAGAGCATCGCGAACAACCCCATCCGGCCCGGCCCGAGGAAGGTCTTCGGCCGCAGGATCGGCACGCACATCTCCCGGCCCCGGAAGCGCTCCGCGACCACCTCCGCCTCCGCCTTGGCCGCGCTGTAGGTGTCGACCGGCTCGCGCGGGTACTCCTCGGGCGTCGGCACCACCTTCGGCAGCCCGTACACGGCGGTCGAGGAGATGTGCACGACCCGCGGCACGGCGTTCGCCTCGGCCGCGCCGAGCACCGCCTCCGTACCGCCGACGATCACCGACCGTATGGTGTCCGCCGGATAGCTGGGCAGCGCCGCCGCGCAGTGCACCACCACGTCCGCGTCCGCCGTCACCCGCTTCATCACGGCCTCGTCCCGGACGTCCGAGACGGTGTGGGTGAGGTTCCCGTGCTCCGTACGGGGGGCCCGCAGGTCCACGCAGTGCACCTGCCGGCCGTCATCGAGCAGCCGGTCGATCAGGGTCGAACCGAGCATTCCGGCACCGCCGGTGACCACGACCCGGGTTCCTTCAGCGCGCGTTACCACAGCGACGACACCTTCTCCTTGACGAAACGGGTGAGCAGACGGGGCAGCCCCTGGGCGAGGGTCTTGTCGAGGCAGTCGAGGAAGAACTCGACCTCGTGCTCCTCGGCGACCAGGGAGGGGGCGACCATCAGCGGGTTGTCGCCGTTGAGCGTGTAGTACGTGTAGACGCCGTGGTCCCGGTACAGGGCGTTGACCACCGACGAGGTGATCAGCTTGGTGCGGAAGCGCGGGTCCTTCGTCATCGCGCCCGGCACCAGCTTCGTCACCAGCTCAAGCACCTTCGGGCCCTTGTGCAGGAAGACGCCGTGCAGCGCCCCGTGGCCGCGCACCTCGGCGACCACGTCCGGGTGCTCCTTGGCGATCCGCTCCAGACCCGGGCCGAGGATCCGCTCGATGGCCCGGGCGCGCGCCGGATAATCGTCCTCCACGGCCACGTTGACCGCCTCGATCGCGGTGACCGCCTCCTCGCCGAAGCCGTAGTAGGTCGTCGAGGTCGACTGGAGCAGGGCGTCGGTGAGGTTGTCGTAGGCATTGCGGAAGACCGGCTCGCGGGCGACGAAGGCGGAGATGGAGGACTTGCCGCCGCCGAAGGACTTCGAGGTGGTGAGGATGTCGGGGACCAGGCCCTCGTAGCGCATGAAGTGGAAGAGCGTGCCGGTCTTGCCCCAGCCGGTGTAGATCTCGTCGAAGAGCAGCACGATGTCCTCGGCCGTGCACAACTCCCGCAGCCCGCGCAGGAACTCCTCCGAGCACTCGTTCATCGTGGACGCCGACAGCGGCTCGATGAGGATCGCGTACACGTCCGACTCGCCCTTGGCGGTGCGGAGTTCGGCCACCAGCTTCCGTACGGAGTCCAGGTCGCCGTACCGGAAGATCCCCACGCCCGGGATGCCGGGGAACTGGAAGCCCGACGCGTTCTGGCCGGTCAGGGCGCCCGAGCCGAGCAGCTTGCCGTGGAAGGAGATGTCGGCCCGCAGCACCCGGGAGCGCCGGCCGCCGTGGTACTTGTACGCCAGCTTGACCGCGCCCTCGACCGCCTCCGCGCCGGAGTTGGGGAAGAACGACATGTTCAGGTCGCCGGGCAGCAGTTGGGCCAGGTTGTGGCCGAGGGCGGCGACGTACGGCGAGAAGTAGGTCTTGTGGACCTCCATGCTCTTGCGGTCCTGGAAGCGCTGCCGGGCGGCGAGGATCCGCGGGTGGTTGTGGCCGTGGTTGAGGACGCCGACGCCGCCGGTGAAGTCGAGCACCCGCCGGCCGTCGCGCTGGGTGATCCAGACGCCCTCGGCGCTCTCGACGAGCTCCTGGCCGAAGCCGAAGGAGGTCATCAGGGAGACCTGGGCCTTGTTGACGTGGTCCTTGTAGAGGCCGTGGACCTGCTTGGTGGTCAGCGACTCGCAGTCGTCGACGGTGTAGAGCTGCTGTCCGGACACGGGATTCCTTCGGGAGAGTCGGGAGAGTCGGGAACGACGGGGGAGGGGCGGGGCTTCCGGGGCAGGGTGAGGAGCAGGGCGGCGCCGCCGACCAGGACCTCGCTGAGGGTGCAGACCACCCGGCTGGCCACCGCGACCGCCGTCGCCTCCTGCCAGGGCAGGACGGCGGTCAGCGAGAGCAGCAGCAGGGCCTCGCGGGCGCCCCAGCCGTCCGGCAGGACGACCACGAGGCTCGCGGCGGCGGTCGCGAGGGCGAAGCCGCCCACGCAGACCGGCAGCGCGGTCAGCGGCGGGGCGCCGAGCATCACCGCCAGCGCCCACAGATGCAGTCCGGACACCGCCCAGGAGGCGGTGGCGGCGGCGAGCGCCCGGCGTACGCCCCGGGCACTGGCCCGGGCCTGCGGCGCCGGCCGCCGGGCGAGCCGGGCGGCGCACGCCGCCAGCGAGTTGAGCAGCCGCGGCTTCACGAGGAGTACGAGGGTGAGCGCGCCCGGCAGCACCAGCCACCAGGCCCCGGGGCCGAGCGTCCAGGGCGCGGCGACCGGTCCGACGGCGAGGCCGGTGAGGACGGCGACGATCAGGTTGAGCAGGAAGACGGCGAGCACGACGGGTGCGGGCACCCCGGCGGCGCCGGCCATCCGCAGCTGGGCGAGGACGCCCCAGACCGCGCCCGGCACGTACTTGCCGAGGTAGGAGGTGAAGTAGATCCGGGTGGTGGTCCGGCCGGGCAGCCGCGGCCCGAGGTCGGCGAGCAGGCTGCGCCAGGTGGCCATGGTGAACAGGACGGCGACGGCGTTGGCGGCGAGGGCGAGCAGCAGGTACGGGACGGAGCCGGGCCGCAGGACGAGCGCGGCGAGCTCGCCGGCCCGCTCGTACAGCGCGACGCCGATGCCGCTGACGACGGCGAGCGGGAACAGGACCCGCAGCAGGCGCCGGAGCCGTACGCCGGGGGCGGGCAGGGCGGTCGTCGTCATCGGCCGAGCAGCCAGGCCGCGGTGAGCAGGCCCGCCCAGAGCAGCGCGTTGGCCACCGTCGTCCGGTCGTGGAACAGGGCCCGGGTGGGGTTGCCGCCGCCCGCGTCGACCACGATCAGCTGGAGGTAGCGGGCGAGGCCGAACAGCGCGCAGGGCGCGGTGAGGACGGCGACCAGCGGCCCGTGGGCGCCGAAGACCGGACTGGCCTGCACGTGCAGCACATAGCTCACCGCCGCGAGCACCGCGGTGAAGCCGAGCAGCTGGTCGAGGAAGCCGACCGTGTAGCCGCGAAGGGCGGGCCGGTGCAGCACCCCGCCGACGCCCATCTCGTGCCGCCGCTTGCCGAGGATCAGCAGCAGGCAGAGGGTGAAGACCCCGAGCGCGAGCCAGCTGGGCACCGGGTTGCCGGAGGCCAGACAGCCCTGGGCGAGCCGCAGCACGAAGCCGAGCGCGACGATGAACACGTCGAGCAGCGGCACGTGCTTGAGCCCCCTGCTGTACGCGGCGTTCAGCGCGACGTACGCGGCGACCGGCCACCAGTCGGCGGGCGCGGTGGCGCCGGTGGCGACAGTCAGCCCGATCGTGGCCGCGAGCAGCAGCGCGAGGGCGGCGGCGAACGTCACGGCGGTGCCGACCCCGATCCGGCCGGCGGCGATCGGCCGGTGCCGCTTCTCCGGGTGGCGCCGGTCGCGGTCCCGGTCGCCGAGGTCGTTGACCAGGTAGATCAGCGCGGACGCCAGGGTGAAGACGGCGATCGCGGCGAACGCGCCGCCGAGCGCGGCGCCGTCGAGGCGGGGCGCGCCGAGCAGCCCGAGCGGGACGACGACCAGGTTCTTCGTCCACTGGCCGGGGCGGACCAGGGCGGTGAGGTCGGCGACGAGGCCGGGTGGCCGGGGAGAGGGCGGCCGTGCGGTCGGGCGGGTCTGCCGGCCGGTGAGCGTGGGCGTAGCCATGTGCGGACTCCTGGGACGGATCAGACGGACGTCGTGGTCGTGGAGGCAGAAGTGGACGTGGACGCGGTGGCCCGGCGGCGGACGCTCGGCCCGAAGTCCGGCTCGGTGAACCAGCGGACGAGTCCGCGCGCTGCGCCGAGCACGATCGCCTGGTGGAGGAGGAAGTGGACCGCGGTGAAGTACAGGAGGAAGCGGGGACCGCGGTGGCGCAGCGCGCACCGGCTGAGCCCCGGGTCGGCGCAGGCGAAGAGCAGCGCGAGCGCGGCCGGCACGAGCAGCAGCCAGGGCGAGATCAGGCCGAGCAGCAGGGCGGGCCCGGTGAGCGCGGCGGCGAGCACGCCCAGCGGCCGGTTGGCGGTGAGTCCGCCCTCCCGCATCTGGCCGAGGGCCGCGATCAGCAGCTGGGAGCGCCGGTACTGCTCCGAGAGCATCGCCCCGAGCCGGTCGACGTCGTCGTGCCGGCCGCGGATCGCCTCCGTCATCAGGATCCGGTGGGAGCGGACCAGGCGGCCGCTGTACTCGACGTCCTCGGAGTCGCGCAGGTTCTCGTCGAAGGGGCCGACCCGCTCGAACACCTCCTTGCGGATCGCGCCGAGCGCGAAGAAGGCGGTGCGCACCTCGCCGGCCGCCCGGCGGCGCCAGAAGTGCGCGTGCAGGGCGTGGTAGCGCTCGACGGGGCCGTCGTCGAAGAGCGGTTCGGGGTCGAGGACGCCGTGCACACAGCCGAGTCCGGGGTCGGCGTCGAGCAGGTCGACGGCGTTGGCCAGGGCCTCGGGGTGCAGCGCGGTGTCGGAGTCGAGGAAGAAGAGCACCTCGCCGCGGGCGGCGGCGGCCCCGAGGTTCCGGGCGGCGGACACGCCGCGGTTGCGGGGGTTGGCGATGAGCACGACGCCGAACTCGCGGGCGATGTCCCGGGACCGGTCGGTGCTGGCGTCGTCGACGACGATGACGTCCAGCGGAGCGTGGGTCTGGGCGAGGACCGAGTCGAGACAGGCGCGCAGGGTCTTCTCGTAGTTGTAGTTGGGGATGATGACGGAGACGCTGGGACGGGCCCTGGGCATGGTTGTTCCTCGAAGGGTGCGGGGTGGGGGCAGGCGGGCAGGCTTCACAGGAGCCGGAAGTCCGCGATGCGGTGGCCGCGGAGTTCGGGGGAGTGTCCGAGGAGGCGCCGGCAGAGCTGCAGCGCGTGGCCGACGGCCTCGATCTCGTCGGGTGCCCGGACGTACAGGGCGAGCCGGACCGACCGGTCGAGGACGAGCGCCCGGGCGGACTCGAAGCGGTCCTGCGGCCGGGCGACGCGGTGCAGCGTCTCGACGAGTCGGGTCGCGGACGGGAGCGGTGGGGGGTCGTCCGGTGCGGGTTCGTCGTCCGGTGCCCTCATCGAGATGCCGATGAGGTAGATGGCTCAGCCCCAGGAGAAGCCGTCGCCACTGTCACCGGGCTGTACGGGGGCGGTGACGGGGGTGACGGCGTCCTCGGCGGTGACCGCGGCCGGCGCGGTGCCAAGCGAGAGCACGACGGCGGCGACGGCGGGGACGAGAAGGGTGAACGGGGCGAAACGGGCGAGCGTGCGCATGGCGGAGCAGCCTTCCGTGGCGGGGGTTCGGAGCCCGGGGCCGGACCGGCCCCGGTGCCGCTCCCGTTGACCCCGGGGCGGCTTCGACAGGTCCAAGACTGGCCCGCCCGGGGGCCGGTGTCACCGGAATCCGGCTGGCGCCAAGCCGCCTGGCCACTTCGGGACAGCGCCCCGCGCGGGCTCCGGCACGCCGCTGACCAGCGGCTTCCGGGCCGGCGTCACGTTCCGGCCAGGCGGAAGCTGCCGGGCGGTGCGACCGGCTCCGGTTCGCCCGCGGAGCGGCCCCGCCCGTCTCGTACAAAAGTCTGGAAAAGGCCTGGACAGGAGCGCGGAAGGCCTGGAGACGCGAAAACGGCCGCACCCCGCGCAGGGGTGCGGCCGTTCCGTGCGTACGAGGTCAGCCGTTGGGGCGCTGGAGGCGGGCCACGAACTTGTAGCGGTCGCCGCGGTAGACCGAGCGCACCCATTCGACCGGCTCGCCGTTGGCGTCAAGCGAGTGGCGGGAGAGCATCAGCATCGGCAGGCCCACGTCCGTGCCGAGCAGGCCGGCCTCGCGCGGGGTGGCCAGCGAGGTCTCGATGGTCTCCTCGGCCTCGGCGAGGTGCACGTCGTACACCTCGGCGAGCGCGGTGTAGAGCGAGGTGTACTTCACCAGCGAACGCCGCAGCGCGGGGAAGCGCTTGGCGGACAGATGGGTGGTCTCGATCGCCATCGGCTCGCCGCTGGCGAGGCGCAGCCGCTCGATCCGCAGCACCCGGCCGCCGGTCGAGATGTCGAGCAGCCCGGCGAGCGTGTCGTCGGCCGTCACATAGCCGATGTCGAGCAGCTGCGAGGTGGGCTCCAGGCCCTGGGCCCGCATGTCCTCGGTGTACGAGGTGAGCTGCAGGGCCTGGGAGACCTTGGGCTTGGCCACGAAGGTGCCCTTGCCCTGGATCCGCTCCAGGCGGCCCTCGACGACCAGCTCCTGCAGGGCCTGGCGGACCGTCGTGCGCGAGGTGTCGAACTCCGCGGCGAGGGTCCGCTCCGGCGGCACGGGCGTGCCGGGCGCCTGGGTCTCGGTCATGTCGAGCAAATGACGCTTGAGCCGGTAGTACTTGGGCACGCGCGCGGTACGGGTGGCGGCCCCGCTGTCTGTCTCGGTGTTCCCCGCGTCCGTGGCCATGGCCTGCCTTTCCGACTCCTGTGCTGCTGCCGTCACCGGCTCCTCCGTCTGTCGCGGCTCACATGGTGGCACGGACCGGTCACGGGTCGTCGCCCTCCCTCAGGTGTCGGTCCGATAACGGACGCGACTGCCCTTCTTATACACCCTTGACACCCCTAAAGGTCTAGGCCAAGCTCCGGGTACTGGTCTAAACCATTAAAGACCAGGTCCCAGCCCCACAGCATCACTCGACGTATGTCTTCGCGCCGTGGGAGGGGGGAGCAGGCATCCCTTGAGGAGGATGGCGTGAAGCGCAAGCTCATCGCGGCGATCGGCGTCGCGGGCATGATGGTCAGCATTGCCGCTTGTGGCAGCGAGAGCGGTGACAAGGGGGACAAGGGCAAGGCCGAGGGCGGCAACAAGACCATCACCGTCTGGGTGATGGACGGCTCCGCGCCCGACGCCTGGATGGCCGAGGTCAACAAGACGTTCGAGGCCAAGCACCCGGGCGTCAAGGTCAAGGTCGAGAAGCAGCAGTGGAACGGCATCCAGGAGAAGGTCACCACGGCCCTCTCCGAGGACACCCCGCCGGACGTCCTGGAGCTCGGCAACACCCAGACCGCCGGCTACGCGGTCACCGGCGGCCTCGCCGACCTCTCCGGCGACAAGGCCAAGCTCGGCTACGACGGCTGGAACAAGGGCATGCTCGCCTCCAACGAGCTGGACGGCAAGCTGTACTCCGCCCCCTGGTACGCCGCCAACCGCGTCGTCGTCTACGACAAGGCCGCCTTCGCCAAGGCCAAGGTCACCCCGCCGAAGACCCGCGCCGAGTGGATCGAGGGCCTGAAGAAGCTCAAGGCCGCCGACCCGAAGTCCCAGGCCATCTACCTGCCGGGCCAGAGCTGGTACGTGCTCGCCGGCTTCATCTGGGACGAGGGCAGCGACCTCGCCGTCAAGGACGGCGACAAGTGGAAGGGCAACCTGTCCTCCCCCGAGGCCACGGCCGCCATGAACTTCTACAAGGAGCTGGCGTCCTACTCCACCGCTCCGAAGGACAAGGACGAGGCGACCCCGCAGCAGTCCACCGACATCGTCCCCAAGGGCGGCGTCGCGTCCTGGATCGGCCTCGGCTGGGAGGCCGGCGGCGCGATCGACGCCATGAAGAAGGCCGGCAAGACCGCCGACTTCGGCTACTTCCCGATCCCGGGCAAGACCGCCGACAAGCCGGGCTCCGTCTTCTTCGGCGGCTCCAACCTCGCCGTGGCCGAGCGCTCCCAGAACAAGGACCTCGCCAAGGAGTGGCTGGCCCTGGCCGCCGGCCAGGAGTACATGACCAAGTACGCCGCCGCCACCGAGGGCGCCCTGCTCCCGAACAACGACGCCGCGCAGTTCAAGCCGGCCGCCGGCTCCTTCGCTGAGGCCATGGCCCAGGCCGCGCCCGTCGGCAAGATCACCCCGGTGACCCCGGGCTGGGCGAACGTCGAGACCGCCCCGAACCCGATCAAGGACTACATGACCAAGGTCCTGAAGGGCGAGGACGCCAAGGCCGCCGGCGAGGCCGCCGACAAGGTCATCGGCGAGCGCATCAACCAGCAGTGATCACCGCCCGGCGGTGCGGCCCGGTCACGCGGGCCGCACCGCCGGTGCTCCGCAGCTCGTCTCCGTAGTTCGTCTCCGCAGTGTGTGCTCCGCAGTTTGTGAGCGGCCCGCTCCCCCCGGGCGGCCGCGTCCCGGTGGGCCGGGAGCCCCAGAACCGCGAGGAAGAAGATCATGACCGTGGACTCCCCGGGGACGGCGACCGCCGGTCCCCAGGACGCGCCCGGGAGGGCGGCAGGGAAGTCACCGACCCCGCCGGCCGCGACCGGCCCGAAGGACGTCCGTCAGCCCTCGCGGGGGAGACGCTCCCTGCCCGGCGGGCTGCTGCCGTACCTGCTCGTCACCCCGGCCCTGCTGTCGATGGCGGCGCTGCTGCTCTACCCGCTGATCCGCAATGTGATGCTCTCCTTCCAGCAGCTGGGCCGCAAGGAGTTCATCACCCGCGAGACGGTGTGGGTCGGCTTCGACAACTACGCCGATCTGCTCACCAAGGCGGACTTCTGGACCGTCGTCCTCCGCTCGGTCGTCTTCACCGCCGTCAACGTCGTGGCGATCATGGCCATCGGCACCGGCATCGGCCTGCTGCTCAACCGCCTCGGCAAGAAGATGCGGCTGCTGCTCTCGCTCGCCCTGGTCTTCGCCTGGGCCATGCCGATCGTCGCCTCCGTCACCGTCTTCCAGTGGCTCTTCGACGAGCAGTTCGGCGTCGCCAACTGGCTGATGCGCACCATGGGCTTCGCCGGCTACGACCAGCACAACTGGTTCGAGACCGGCTTCTCCGCCCTCGCCATCTCCACCGTCCTCATCGCCTGGGGCTCCATCCCCTTCGTCGCCCTCAACATGTACGCCGGCCTCACCACCATCGGCACCGAGCTGTACGAGGCCGCCAAGATGGACGGCGCGAACGGCTGGCGGACCTTCTGGGCCGTGGTCTTCCCGAACCTCAAGCCGTTCTTCCTGATCACCACGTTCCTGGAGATCATCTGGGTCTTCAAGGCGTTCACCCAGATCTACGCGATGAACAAGGGCGGCCCGAACCGCGAGTCCGAGACGCTGCCCGTCTTCGCGTACATCGAGGGCCAGGGTCAGTTCCACTACGGCGTCGCCGCGGCGATCTCCGTCCTCACGATCGTGATGCTCGTCGCGATCATGTCCTTCTACTTCCGCCTGATCCTGAAGCAGGAGGAGGAGCTGTGAGCACCAGCACCACCACCACGGCGGGCACCGCCGCCCCGGCCGCGCCGGTGAAGTACCGCACCCGCAAGCGGATCACGGTCGGCGGCGTCGTCAAGAACCTCTCCGCGCTCGTGATCGCGGTGGTCTTCGTCTTCCCCGTCTACTGGATGCTCTCGTCCTCGCTGAAGCCGCAGCACGAGATCATGACCAAGGACCCGGTCTTCCTCTTCTCGCCCACGCTCGAGAACTACACCACCGCCACCGGCGTCGACCTGTTCTGGACCTATGTCGCCAACAGCCTCGTGGTGACCCTCGGCGCGGTGCTCCTCGCCCTGCTCGTGGCCCTCCTCGCGAGCTTCGCGCTCGCCCGGATGAGGTTCCGCGGCCGCAAGGGCATCGTCCTCGTCGTGATGATGGCCCAGATGGCCCCCTGGGAGGTCATGGTCATCGCGATGTACATGATCTCGCGCGAGAACGACATGCTGAACAGCATCCCGGTCCTCACGCTCATCTACTTCGTGATGGTGCTGCCCTTCACCATCTGGACCCTGCGCGGCTTCATCGCCGCCGTCCCGGTGGAGCTGGAGGAGGCCGCCCAGATCGACGGCTGCACCCGCGGCCAGGCCTTCCGCAAGGTCATCTTCCCGCTGCTCGCCCCGGGTCTGATGTCGACCTCGATCTTCGGCTTCATCACGGCCTGGAACGAGTTCGCGATGATCCTCATGCTCAACAAGGACAAGGAGTCGCAGACCCTGACGCTCTGGCTGACCCAGTTCCAGACCGCGTTCGGCAGCGACTGGGGCGCCACCATGGCCGCCTCGACCCTCTTCGCGCTCCCCGTCCTGATCGTCTTCCT
Organism: Streptomyces fradiae; assembly: GCF_041270065.1. Taxonomy (NCBI): domain Bacteria; kingdom Bacillati; phylum Actinomycetota; class Actinomycetes; order Kitasatosporales; family Streptomycetaceae; genus Streptomyces; species Streptomyces fradiae. Next base: position 5,358,504 of record NZ_CP065958.1, read on the forward strand.
CTTCCTCCAGCGCAAGGCCGTCGGCGGCATGACCGCCGGCGCGGTGAAGGGATAACGGAGCTCCATGACCACGCTCGCAACCGGCTCGGACACCCTGACCCGGGACGCGCTCACCGTCCTCCAGCCGGGCTTCGTCGGCACCACCGCCCCCGACTGGCTGCTCCGCCGGATCGGCGAGGGACTGTCCTCGGTCGGCCTCTTCGGCCGCAACGTCGTCGCCCCCGACCAGCTGGCCGCCCTCACCGCCCGGCTGCGCGCCGAGCGCGAGGACGTCCTGGTCGCCATCGACGAGGAGGGCGGCGACGTCACCCGCCTGGAGGTACGGGAGGGCTCCTCCTTCCCCGGCAACTACGCCCTCGGCAGCGTCGACGACGTCGAGCTCACCCGGGCGGTGGCCCGCGAGCTCGGCCGCCGGCTCGCCGAGTGCGGGATCGACCTCAACTGGGCGCCGTCCGCCGACGTCAACTCCAACGCCGACAACCCGGTCATCGGGGTGCGCTCCTTCGGCGCCGACCCCGACCTGGTCGCCCGGCACACCGTGGCCTACGTCGACGGCCTCCAGGCCGTGGGCGTCGCCGCCTGCACCAAGCACTTCCCGGGGCACGGCGACACCAGTGTGGACTCGCACGACGCGATGCCCCGGATCGATGTGGACCTCGCCACACTGCACGCCCGTGAGCTGGCACCTTTCCGCGCGGCCATCGCCGCGGGTTCCAAAGCGGTGATGAGCGCGCATATCCTGCTTCCCGCGCTCGACCCCGAGCGGCCGGCCACCCTGAGCCCGCGGATCCTCACCGGACTGCTGCGCCGGGAGCTGGGCTTCGAGGGGCTGATCGTCACCGACGGGATGGAGATGCAGGCCATCGCGTCGACGTACGGCATCGAGCGCGGATCCGTCCTCGCGATCGCCGCGGGCGCCGACGCCATCTGCGTCGGCGGCGGGCTGGCCGACGAGGACACCGTACTGCGGCTGCGCGACGCGCTGGTCGAGGCGGTACGGACCGGTGAACTGCCCGAGGAGCGGCTGGCAGACGCCGCGGCGCGGGTACGCGCCCTGGCGGCCTGGACCCAGGCGCACCGGGTCAGGGGGGCTGTATCGGGGCCGGGCGCGGCGTCACAGGAGGGGACCGCGCCCGGCACCGAGGTCGGACTCGTCGCGGCCCGCCGGGCCCTGCGGGTGACCCCGGGGAAGCGGCCCTTCGAGCCGCTGACCGCGGCGCCCTACGTGGCCTCCTTCACCCCGGTCGCGAACTTCGCGGTCGGCGACGAGACGCCCTGGGGCATCGCCGCCGAGTTGCAGCGCCTGCTGCCGGGGACCGCGACCGGCTCGTACGGCGTGGAGGCCTCGGCTGACGCGGTGCTCGCCGCCGCCGGGGACCGGCGCGTGGTCGCGGTCGTACGGGACGCCCACCGGCACCCGTGGATGGCCGGCACCCTGGACGCCCTGCTCGCCGCCCGCCCCGACACCGTGGTGGTGGAGATGGGCCTGAACGAGTCGTCCCCGCGCGGCGCCCTGCACATCGCCACCCACGGCGCCGCCCGCGTCTGCGGCCGGGCCGCGGCGGAGGTCATCGCGGGAGTGCGCGGGCTCTGAGGAGTACGAGGAGGGGCCCGGCACCTGGATCAGGTGCCGGGCCCCTCCGCGTACGGCGTGGTGCCTGGGGCGGCTAGATGCCCTGCCAGGAGGGCTTGTTCGCGTAGGTGTGGCGGAAGTAGTCCGCGAGCTTCAGCTTGGAGGCGGCGGCCTCGTCCACGACCACGGTCGCGTGCGGGTGCAGCTGGAGCGCGGAGGCCGGTACGAGCGCGGCGACCGGGCCCTCGACGGTCTGCGCCACGGCCTCGGCCTTGCCCTCGCCGGTGGCGAGCAGCACCAGGTGGCGGGCCTCCAGGATGGTGCCGATGCCCTGGGTGATGACGTGGTGCGGCACCTGCTCGATGTCGTTGTCGAAGAAGCGCGCGTTGTCGACCCGGGTCTGCTCGGTGAGGGTCTTGATCCGGGTCCGGGAGGCGAGCGAGGAGCAGGGCTCGTTGAAGCCGATGTGCCCGTCGGTGCCGATGCCGAGGATCTGCAGGTCGACGCCGCCGGCGTCGACGAGCGCCTTGTCGTACGCCTCGCAGGCCGCCTGGACGTCCTCGGCCGAGCCGTCGGGGCCCATGAAGGCCTCCGCGGAGAGCCCGAGCGGCTCGACGACCTGGCGCAGCACCGTCGCCCGGTACGACTCGGGATGCCCGGCCGGCAGGCCCACGTACTCGTCGAGCTGGGCGATCCGCGCCCGGGAGACGTCCACGGCGCCGGCCCGGACCTTGGCGGTCAGGGCGTCGTAGATGGGCAGCGGGGTCGAGCCGGTGGCCACGCCGAGCAGCGCGTCGGGCTTGCGGCGCAGGAGGCCGGCGATGCCGTCCGCGATGAGCTCGCCGCCCGCCGTGGCGTCCTTGACGATGACAACTTCCACGCTGTGCCTGCCGATCTGGTGAGGGGCTTGAAAGGAGCCGGTGGTATAGACCAATCTAGCCCCAAATCTAGCAGAGCGCAGGCCCTCGGCCCATGCCGTCCCGCCCCACGGACGGGCTCATTTCATGGTCGGCCGCGCCCGACCCGGCGGCCACTCGAACCGGGTCCGATTCCGGGCAGGCCGACGAGCCCGCGCGGGCACGGCGGGTCCATGGCGGGGTGACGGGGAAGAGATCGCGTGGCCGGCGGAGCGGCAGCGCAAGGGAGGGGGCACCCGCGGGCCGCGGCGCCGGGACGGGACCCTCAACCCGTCCGGCACCGCAGCCCGGAGCTTGCCCGGCCGGGGGTGTGCGGTCCCTCGGCCGTGTGGGAGGTCTCGGCGCAGTCAGGGCAGAGAGCGCCGGGTACCTCGTCCGTCCTCCTGTGCGGGGAGGACGGAGGCCCTATGGAAGCATTGTGGACTAGACCATTCTTGTCTGTCCATCCATGCGAGCCTGGTCGTGCCCGGCCCATCCTCCAACACGGACGCCGGGAACTCCAGGTTCACTGCCCGGGAATTCCACGGGTACGCTCGCACACGTGCCCTCCATGAACGACCTCGTCCGCCAGCACACCGCGCTGAGAGAGTCCGACCTCGACTGGCTCCACCTGCTGGTCTCGGAGTGGCAGCTGCTCTCCGACCTCTCCTTCGCCGACCTGGTCCTGTGGGTCCCCACCCTGGACGGCACCCGTTATGTCTCCGTCGCCCAGATGCGGCCCAACACCGGCCCCACCTCCTACCAGGACGACATGGTCGGCCACCTGGTCCCGCGCGGCCGCCGCCCGCTCCTGGACGCCGCCCTCGACGAGGGCCGGATCGTGCGCGAGGGCGACCCCGAGTGGCGCGAGGAGGTCCCCGTACGGGTCGAGTCCATCCCCGTACGGCGTGAGGGCCGCGTCCTCGGCGTGATCGCCCGCAACACCAATCTGCTCACCGTGCGGACCCCGTCCCGCCTGGAGCTCACCTACCTCCAGTCCGCCTCCGACCTGGCCCAGATGATCGCGGCCGGCTCCTTCCCCTTCCCCGGGGAGCAGGTCGACATGGACTCCTCGCCCCGGGCCGGCGACGGACTGATGCGGCTCGACGCCGACGGCGTCGTCCAGTACGCCTCGCCCAACGCGCTCTCCGCCTACCACCGGCTCGGCCTCGCCGCCGACCTGGTCGGCCAGGAACTCGGCCAGGTCACCGCCGAACTCGCCCCCTCCCGTGGACCGGTGGACGAGGCGCTGGTCAAGATGGCCTCCGGCTACGCCCCGCGCGAGTTCGAGATCGAGGGCAGCGGCGGGGTGATCCAGCTGCGGGCGATCCCGCTCAGCCCCAAGGGCACCCGGATCGGCTCCCTCGTCCTGCTCCGCGACGTCACCGAACTGCGCCGCCGCGAGCGCGAGTTGATCACCAAGGACGCCACCATCCGGGAGATCCACCACCGGGTGAAGAACAACCTCCAGACGGTGGCCGCGCTGCTGCGCCTGCAGGCCCGCCGGATGGACTCCGACCGGGGCCGCGAGGCGCTCAACGAGGCGGTGCGGCGGGTCGGTTCGATCGCCATCGTGCATGAGACGCTGTCCCAGAACCTGGACGAGCGGGTCGAGTTCGACGAGATCGCCGACCGGGTGATCGCGATGGTCGCCGAGATCTCCCCGGGCAAGGTCACCTGCCGGCGCAACGGACGCTTCGGCATCCTCGACGCCGAGGTCGCCACCCCGCTCTCCATGGTCCTCACCGAGGTCCTGCAGAACGCCCTGGAACACGCCTTCGCGCCGGGGGAGCAGGGCACGGTCGAGGTCACCGCGGTCCGCGGCGAGCCCCGCGCCGACGCCCGGCTGCTGATCACGGTCAAGGACGACGGCCGCGGCCTGCCCGAGGGGTTCGACCCGCAGCGGGCCGGCAACCTCGGCCTGCAGATCGTACGGACCCTGGTCGAGGGCGAACTCGGCGGCAGTTTCGACATGCAGCCGGGTGCGGAACGCGGCACCCGGGTCGTGCTCGACATTCCCGTACAGCCGCAGAAGTAATACCTGGATCGGAATTCTTATGCGGCGAACTGCCTTCCGGGGGAGGGTAGTTCCTCCCGCGGTTGCGGTCGGAAGAGCAGCGAGCCCCGGACCGAAAGGAATCGGTCCGGGGCTCGAATGCTGTGGGTTACTGCGCGCGCTGCGGCTCGGGGGCGGTGAATGCGTACACGGTGTACGCGCCGCTTGCCTCAGACTGTGCAGGTGGCTCAGGCGCTGGCGTTGCGCGCCCGGTTGCGGGCGGCGCGGCGCTTCATCGCGCGGCGCTCGTCCTCGCTGAGGCCACCCCAGACGCCGGAGTCCTGGCCGGACTCGAGCGCCCACTGCAGGCACTGCTCCATGACGGGGCAGCGGCGGCAGACGGCCTTGGCTTCCTCGATCTGCAGCAGCGCAGGACCGGTGTTGCCGATGGGGAAGAACAGCTCGGGGTCTTCCTCACGACAAACGGCGTTGTGACGCCAGTCCATGGCTGCTACCTCTCTCAGGTGTTACGTGCAAGTTGCTTGTGAATGTGAACGCTTTCACGAATCCCCCCGCAGGGGAAGGGCCGACTGCCAGGTGAACTGGCGTGGTCCTTGTCACTGGGGTGGGGTTCTGGCTCTCAGTGGAGGCCGGTCTTGCGGGCCGTCCCGATCGCCAAGAAGAGACTCCCAAACCCCAGCAACGGATACAACCCCTTCTGGAAAGTTTTTTTTGATTCCTCGGTGTCGGCTCCGTCACAGCCGTACTTCTAGGGGGTGGAGGGCAGCCTAAACGTTCGAGTAGAAGGACTTTCGGTCCTTCTGGTCACACAATCACACGCAGTGCACGGCGTACGCCTGTGAACGTCACGCTCGTACGCAGCCCGAGGTGGTCACCGTCCATCTGGAGCGGCAGCGGCACCTTCGAATGCAAGGTGAAGTCGGTGAGATCGTGCAGGGTCGCCGCGTGCTTGCCGCGGGGCCCCCGTTCGGGGGTCGAAGTGAGCAGCTGAGTGGCGTACCGGGCCACCGAAGGAGCCGACAGCCGGCTCAGTCCGAGCACGTCCAGGGCCGTCTCGAAGGAGGCCTCCGGCGACGCGTACACCGGACGATTCCCCAGGTAGGTCCAGGGGGAGGTGTTGCAGATTATGGAGAGCACGAGATCCTTCACCGGATCCTCGCCGGGCCGCTCCAGGGTGATCGTGCCGTGCCGCCGGTTCTGCTCGCCCAGGAACTGGCGCACCACCTGACGCAGATAGAGCGCGTGCGTCGAACGCTTGCCGCGCTCGCGCTGCTGTTCGACCCGGCCGATCACGCTCGCGTCGAAACCGAAACCGGCGCAGAAGGTGAACCAGCGTTCGGGAACCGCCTCGTCGTCCGTGCCCGGCGTCCCGGACGCCAGTCCGAGGCTGACCGTCCGCGCCCGCCGCTCGCGCAGCGCGTCGAGCAGCGCGCCGGTCGCCTCCACCGCGTCGTTCGGCAGCCCGAGCGCCCGTGCGAACACATTGGTCGAGCCGCCCGGCACCACGGCGAGCCCCGGCAGCCGGTCCGGATCGGGCCCCGCGTGCAGCAGCCCGTTGACCACCTCGTTGACCGTGCCGTCACCGCCGAGCGCCACCACGAGGTCGATGTCGTCCGAGTCGGCGGCCCTGCGCCCCAGGTCACGGGCATGGCCGCGATACTCGGTCGTCACCGCCTCCAGCTTCATCTCGCTGGCGAGCGCGTGGATCAGAACATCCCGTGTACGCGCACTGGTGGTGGTTGCTGCCGGATTGACCACGAGAAGCGCGCGCATGTCCGCCAGCGTACCTACCCGGCGGTACCGGGCCCAGTCCCGGCCTCCCGGACGGAACCCGGATCGGACCCGGACCCGGCCCGGATCCGGGCCCCTAGGGCACGCCCCGGCGATCAGGCCGGGCTCGCGGCGGCCGGCACCGCGCTCCCCCTGGGCCCGGCGAGCCCGGTGGGGGGCCACCCGCGAAGCCAGGGGGAGTACCCCCACCGCGTTGACTGCTCCCTCCGCCTTGCGATCCTCGGCACCTGCCGGCCGCTCCCGGGCCGGAGGCGAGCCCGCGACAGGCCGGCCGTGCGCGCGGCGCCGGTCAGGGCCTGGCCGTCCCGACGAGCCCTGACGCGTCCTGTCGATCTCAGCTCGGCCGGCGACGGCCCGCGGCAGGCCGGCCGTGCGCGCGGCGCCGGTCAGGGCCTGGCCGTCCCGACGAGCCCTGGATGCGTCCTGTCGATCTCGGCCCGGCCGGCGACGGCCCGCGGCAGGGCGGCCGTGCGCGGCGCCGGGCACGGCCTGGGCGCCCCGTTCCGTACCCGCCCCGGCTACCCTGCCTTGCATGAGCAGTGCGAGCAGGGCGAGCAGCGCCGACACGAGCAGTTCCGAGCAGCCGACGGAGCCGGTCTCCCGACCCGGGCGGCTCACCGCCGCCGCGGTGGTGGCCGCGGTCGAGGGCCTGGCCCTCGTCGTCGGCGGCCTCGTCCTCCTGGTCACCAGCCTCGGCGACCGGCCCGACGACCTCACCTCGGCCCTCATGGGCGCGGTCACCCTGGTCGCCCTCGGCCTCATCCCGCTGATCGCCGCCCGCGGCCTGTGGCTGCGCCGCTCCTGGAGCCGCGGCCCGGCCGTGATCACCCAGATCCTGGCGCTGCCCGTCGCCTGGCAGCTCCTCCAGGCGAACAGCGTCATGATCCCGGCCGGCATCGCCCTCGCGGTGCTCGCCGTGACCGGCCTGGTCCTCCTGGTGAGCCCGTCCACCACGGCGGCGCTCGGCATCCGGCGCCCGGGCCAGGACGCCTCGTAACGCACCTGCCGTACGTGCCGTACACGAAGGAGGGGCCGGGGGATCACCCCCGGCCCCTCCGCCGTACACCGGTGCTCACTCCTCCACGAGGAGCTTGTCCCGCAGCTGCGCCAGCGTGCGCGCGAGCAGGCGCGAGACGTGCATCTGCGAGATGCCGACCTCCTGCGCGATCTGCGACTGGGTCATGTTGCCGAAGAAGCGAAGGAGCAGGATCCGCTTCTCCCGCGGCGGCAGGTCCTCCAGGAGCGGCTTGAGCGACTCCCGGTACTCGACGCCCTCCAGCGCCTCGTCCTCCGCGCCCAGGGTGTCCGCCACCGCCGGCGACTCGTCGTCCGTGTCCGGCACGTCGAGCGAGAGCGTCGAGTAGGCGTTCGCCGACTCCAGGCCCTCCAGGACCTCCTCCTCGGAGATCCCGAGCCGCTCGGCCAGCTCGTGCACCGTCGGCGAGCGCCCGTGCTGCTGGGACAGCTCGGCCGTCGCCGTCGTCAGCGAGAGCCGCAGCTCCTGCAGGCGGCGGGGGACCCGTACCGCCCAGCCCTTGTCACGGAAGTGGCGCTTGATCTCGCCCACCACCGTCGGCGTCGCGTACGTGGAGAACTCCACCCCGCGGTCCGGGTCGAACCGGTCCACCGACTTGATCAGGCCGATCGTCGCCACCTGCGTCAGGTCGTCCAGCGGCTCGCCCCGGTTGCGGAAGCGCCGGGCGAGGTGCTCCACCAGCGGCAGGTGCATCCGCACCAGCCGGTCGCGCAGCGCCGCCTTCTCCGGCGAACCCTCCGGGAGACCGCGCAGCTCGACGAAGAGCGCCCGCGCGCCGCTGCGGTCGTGCGGCTGCTCGGACGCCGCCCCGGGAGCCGCTTCGGAGGCCGGTCCGGAAGTCGGTCCGGACGCCGCCCCGGGAGCCGGCTCGGGGGTCTGGCCGGCAGCCGGATCGGCGGTCGGACGGGGGATCTCGTCGGCCGCCCGGTCGGGGACCCGGCCGTGGGCCTCCCGCGGCCCGCCCGCGCCCGGGGCCACTTCGTGCTGCTCGTGCTCGCTCATCTGGTCCGCCTGCTCCGTAGCGACCTCGACCTCGACCTCGACACCGGCCGCCCCCTGCGGCCGGGCCCGCTGCTGTTCAGGGATGCCGGCCGTCGCGTCCCCGCTCCTCACGCCGGGCCTGGCCCCGCGCCGCGCTGTTTGTACAGGCTGATGGAGACCGTCCGGTCCTCGGCGACCGACGACTCCACCTTCCCGGCCAGCGCCGAGAGCACCGTCCACGCGAAGGTGTCGCGCTCCGGCGCCCGGCCGTCCGTGGTCGGGGCGGACACCGTGACGTCGAGCGAGTCGTCGATCAGGCGGAACACACAGCTCAGTACGGAGCCCGGCACCGCCTGCTGGAGCAGGATCGCGCATGCCTCGTCGACCGCGATCCGCAGGTCCTCGATCTCGTCGAGGGTGAAGTCCAAGCGCGCCGCGAGACCGGCCGTGGCCGTACGCAGCACGGACAGGTAGGCACCCGCAGCGGGCAGCCGGACTTCCACGAAGTCCTGGGTCCCGGGCTCGCCTGCGATCTGGGACACCCTCACCTCCAAGGTGGCACAAGCTCTTTCGGGATCCGGGGCGGAAAGCCCCGGACCTGGCGGTACGCAGTCGGTTCTGCAGTCCGCCGAGACGCTATCGCGATCCGTCCCGCCGTGTCGCCGGGGGCCCGGCAGGACCGCCCCCGCGGGGTCCGGTCCGGAAGGACCCGCCGTACGCCACCGGCGGCCGCGGAGAACCCGCGGAGGGGTGACGTACCCAGCCACCGGACGATCGAACCGTCCGCCGGCAGTCCGCCGCCCCGCGCCGTCAGACGATCGAACCGTCCACGAAGCACCAGCGCCAGCGCTCGTTCGGCTCGAAGGTGCGCATCACCGGGTGCCCCGAGGTGTGGAAGTGCGCCGTCGCGTGCCGTCCCACCGACGAGTCGCAGCAGCCCACGTGCCCGCAGCTCAGACAGAGCCGCAGCTGGACGGGGTGCGTGCCGTCCGCCAGGCACTCCGGACAGGTGTCGTTCAGCGGCGCCGGTTCGGGGCGCGGCATATCGGCAACGTGCGGGCACTCGCTCATGATGGCCAGGTTACGTTGTGGCGGGAGTGACGGACGGGCACAGACAGGGACCGGCATGGACGCACTGCAACTGGTGGCGCTGGTCGCGGCGAGCACCGCGGTGGCGGGCTTCGCCCGCCGGAGCCCGGTACCCGCCCCGCTCCTCCTGGTCGCCGTCGGTCTCGTCGCCGCCTATCTGCCCGGGGTGCCCGACTACACCCTCGACCCGCACGTCGTGCTGCCGCTCGTGCTGCCGCCGCTGCTCTACACGGCCGCCGTCGACTCCTCGTACCTCGACCTGCGGGCCAACATCCGGCCGGTCGCGCTGCTCTCCGTCGGCTACGTGCTCTTCGCGACCGTCGCGGTCGGCTGGCTCGCCTACGTCCTGGTGCCCGACCTGCCGCTCACCGCGGCCCTCGTCCTCGGCGCCGTCGTGGCCCCGCCGGACGCGGTCGCCGCCACCGCCATCGCCCGCAAGCTCGGCCTGCCGGGCCGGATCACCACCATCCTGCAGGGCGAGTCCCTGGTGAACGACGCCACCGCGATCACCGCCTACAAGGTCGCGCTCGCCGCCGCCGTGGGGGAGGGCATCAGCTGGGCCGGCGGCCTGCGGGAGTTCGCGCTCGCCGCCGTCGGCGGCGTCGGCGTCGGCCTGATCCTCATGGTCCCCATCCACTGGCTCCGCACCCATCTGCGCGAGGCCCTGCTGCAGAACACCCTCTCCCTGCTCATCCCGTTCATCGCCTACGCCGCCGCCGAGCAGGTGCACGCCTCCGGGGTGCTCGCCGTCGTCGTGGTCGGCCTCTTCCTCGGCCACAAGAACTGGAAGGTCGACTTCGCCACCCGCCTCCAGGAGGAGGCGGTCTGGAAGATGGTCGCCTTCGTCCTGGAGTCCGCCGTCTTCGCGCTGATCGGCCTCCAGCTGCCCTTCGTGGTGCAGGGCCTCGGCCCCTACGGGATCGGGGAGGCCGCCTGGTACGCGGTCGGGGTCTTCGTCTTCGTGGTCGTCGTGCGCTTCGTCTGGGTCTTCCCCGCGACCTTCCTGCCCCGCTGGCTGTCCCCGCGGGTCCGCACCCGCGAGGCCGGGGTGGACTGGCGGGCACCGGTGATCGTCGGCTGGGCCGGCATGCGCGGCGTGGTCTCCCTCGCCATCGCCTTCTCCATCCCGATCGCCACCGACGGCGTCCCCTTCCCCGCCCGCAACCTGGTCCTCTTCCTCACCTTCACCACCGTCATCGGCACCCTCGTCGTCCAGGGCCTCACCCTGCCGCCGCTCATCCGCCTCCTGAAGCTGCCCGGCCGCGACCGCGTCCAGGACACCCTCGCCGAGGCCCAGGCCCAGAGCGAGGCCTCCCGGGCCGCCGAGGCCCGGCTCGACGAACTCCTCGCCGACGAGCGCAACGCCCTCCCGGGCCCGCTCGCGGACCGGCTCCGCACGGTCATGGAGCGCCGCCGCAACGCCGTCTGGGAGCGGCTCGGCACCGTCAACGAGGCCACCGGCGAGACCGCCGACGACACCTACCGGCGGCTCTCACGCGAGATGATCGACGCCGAGCGCGAGGTCTTCGTCCAGCTCCGCGACGCCCGCCGCATCGACGACGAGATGATGCGCACCCTGCTGCGCCGGCTCGACCTGGAGGAGGCCGCGGCCTACCGGGAGACCGACTAGGCCATGTCCTTCGGATCTTGGCCGCCTCTCCCCGGTCGGTCAGGCGGTGCCCTCGGGGGCGCCGGTGACGACGGCGGCGATCCGGGTGCCGGGCGCGAAGGCGCCCTCGTCCGCGAGGATCATCAGTCCGTAGAGCATTTTGGCGACATACAGTCGCTCGATGGCGAGTCCGTGCCGCGCCTCGAAATTCTGTGCGAACTCGGTCAGGACGGGCGGCACGCGCGCGTAGCCCCCGCCGTGGAAGCGCTCGTCCAGGGACCAGTCCCCGCGGGGGCCGCCGAAGGCCGCCTCCTGGAGGGCGCGGACCTCCCCGCCGAGGAAGCCGCCCTTGAGGACCGGGACGCCGAGGGTCCGGCCCTCGAAACCGGCCGCCAGGCCCGCCAGGGTGCCGCCCGTGCCGCAGGCCACCGCGGCCACGTCGGCGCGGCCGGCGAGCTCGCGGCCCAGCTCCACGCACCCGCGGACGGCGAGCGCGTTGCTGCCGCCCTCCGGCACCACGTACGCGCCCGCCGGAGCCCGCTCCAGGAGCGCCGCGACGGTCGCCGGGTCGTTCTTCGCGCGGTACGTGGCCCGGTCCACGAACTCAAGGCGCATCCCGTCCGCCGCGCACCGCGCCAGCGAGGGGTTCAGCGGGCGCCCGGCCAGCTCGTCGCCGCGGACCACTCCCACCGTCGGGAAACCGAGCAGCCGGCCGGCCGCGGCCGTCGCCCGCAGATGGTTGGAGTACGCGCCGCCGAAGGTGAGCACGGGCCGGCCGGCCGCCTCGCGCAGGTTGAGCGCGAGCTTGCGCCACTTGTTGCCGGGCAGGTCGGGATGGATGAGGTCGTCCCGCTTCAGCAGCAGGGTCAGTCCGTGCCGGGCGAAGCGCTCGTCCGCCACCGGCTCCAGGGGCGAGGGGAGCCGGGGCCGCAGACGGGAGAGATCGAGCGCGTTCACCCGGCCATTCTCGCCGCGCCCGCGGGCGGGCCGCCCCGCTGGACCGGCGCTACCGCAGCCGGTCGGCGATCCGCTCCCGCATCGACGCCATGGTGAAGCCGCGCGGGTCGACCTTGCCGGGCTGCCACTCCAGGTGGCCGATGACCGAGCGCTGGGTCCAGCCGTGCGCCCGGCACACCGCGGCCGCGGCCTTGGCGATGGCCTCCAGCTGGACCTTCGGCCACGGGTCGGTGCCGTCGCCGAGGTTCTCGCACTCGAATCCGTAGAAGTGCCGGTTGCCGTCGGTGGTGGCCTCGTCGTCCGGCGGCAGGCGCTTCTCGGCGATCACCGCCCGAAGCACCTCGTCGTCGCCGAGACCGGCGTGGTTGGCCCGGCCGTAGCCGACCAGGTGGACGGTGCCGTCCTTGGCGATCACGCCGTGGCAGAGCGGTCCGGGCAGGGACTCGTAACCGTCCCGGCAGATGCGGACGGTGTTGCTGGTGCCCCAGGTGACGGTGTGGTGGATCATCACGCCGTGCACGGGACCCCAGGGGCCCTTGTGGTTGCGGTTGTGGGTGCGCCAGTTGCCGACCTCGACGACCGTCAGGCCTTCGTCGCGCAGCGCGTCGAGGAAACGGCTCGCGGACATGGGTGTGGCCATGACCGGCTCCTTTCGGGACGGGGGGGTTCCGGTTCTTCCGGTTCCTCCTGCCCTACCGGGGTACCGGAGCGGTCCGCTCCGCTGCCATGCGTTCGGTTCGTGTGCGAGCCGATCCGGACGAATCGGGGGCGTGTGGGCGGCGGGGGAAGGCGGAGGGCAGCGGGGGAAGGCGGGGGAAAACGCGCGCCATGCCCAGGCCCACGGTGATCGACACCCACTCTTTTGTGTAATGGCGCGGACACGCTCCGTGCTGGAAGGCTTCCCTTCGCAGGTCTGTCGTATCGAGAGGGAGTTCCATGTCCGTTGGTTCGGTTGACGGCGAGGTGCGCGAGGGCGGGGCGCCCGCGCAGCAGAGTCTCGGCACCGCCGCCGCGCGGAACCTGGCGAGCACCACCAAGTCCGCCCCGCAGATGCAGGAGATCACCTCCCGGTGGCTGCTGCGCGCGCTGCCGTGGGTGGACGTCCGGGGTGGTGTCTACCGGGTGAACCGGAGGCTCAGCTTCGCCGTGGGGGACGGCCGGGTCACCTTCGTGCAGACCGGCGGACGGGTCGCGGTGATCCCGGCCGAGCTGGGCGAGCTCCCCGCCCTGCGCGGCTTCGACGAGCCGGACGTCCTCGCCGAGCTGGCCGCCCGCTGCGTCCAGCGGGAGTACGCGGCGGGCGAGGTCATCGCCGCCCGCGGCACCAGCACCGACCGGGTCCATCTGCTCGCGCACGGCCGGGTCGAGCGGCTCGGCGAGGGGCCGTACGGCGACGAGACCGTCCTCGGCGTCCTCGCCGACGGCGCGTACTTCGGCGAGGACGCGCTGGCCGCCGCCGACGCCTCGTGGGAGTGGACCGCCCGCGCCGCCACCGCCTGTACGGTCCTGGAGCTGACCCGGGCCGATGTGCTCGCCCTCGCCGAGCGGGCCGGCGCGCTGGCCGGACACCTCGCCGAGTTCGCGGTCCTGCCCCCGCACCCCGTCAACCGGCTGGGCGAGGCGGCCATCGACCTCTCCGCCGGCCACGTCGGCGAACCGGTCGTCCCGCACACCTTCGTGGACTACGAGCTCTCCCCGCGCGAGTACGAGCTGAGCGTCGCCCAGACCGTGCTCAAGGTCCACACCCGCGTGGCCGACCTCTACAACCATCCGATGGACCAGACCGAGCACCAGCTGCGTCTGACGGTCGAGGCGCTGCGCGAGCGCCAGGAGCACGAGCTGGTCAACCACCGGGAGTTCGGCCTGCTCGCCAACTGCGACTACGGGGAGCGGATCCAGCCGCAGGACGGCGCGCCCGGCCCCGACGACCTGGACGAGCTGCTGTCCCGGCGGCGCGGCTCCAAGCTGTTCCTGGCCCACCCGCAGGCCATCGCCGCGTTCGGGCGGGAACTCAACCGGCGCGGCCTGGTGCCGGACACGGTCGACGTCGACGGCACGCGGATCACGACCTGGCGCGGGGTTCCGCTCTACCCGTGCGACAAGATCCCGGTCACCGGCGCCCGTACCAGCTCGATCATCTGCATGCGCACGGGCGAGTCCGACCAGGGCGTGATCGGCCTGCGTCAGGCCGGCCTCCCGGACGAGGTCGAACCCGGCCTGTCCTGCCGCTTCATGGGCATCGACGACCAGGCGATCAGCTCCTACCTGGTCACCGCCTACTACTCGGCGGCCGTGCTCGTCCCCGACGCGCTGGGCGTCCTGGAGAACGTCGAGATCGCCCGCCGCCACTGACACACCGGGGTCGGGGGCCAGGCCGACGGGTCCCCGCCCCCGGTGCACGCCATCCATCAGGCCAGGCCAGGCGAGGCCAGGCCACGCCATGAGGAAAGTGACCGAGAAGATGACCGCGATCAGCGCGACCGGCGCGGACGCCGAGACCGGGGCGGCCGGGACCGCCGGGGGACGCAGCGCCGCGCTGCTCCTGGACCGGACGCGCAGCGTCGTCGACCCCCAGCTCCGGACGACCGTCGAGTCCCTGCCCGGCTCCATACGACGCATCGCCGCCTACCACTTCGGCTGGGAGGAGGCCGACGGCTCCCCGGCCGGGGGCGGCCAGAGCGGCAAGGCCATCCGGCCGGCCCTGGTGCTCGCCGCGACCCGCGCGCTCGGCGCGGACCCGGCACCGGCGGTCAAGGCCGCCGCGGCGGTGGAGCTGGCCCACAACTTCACCCTGCTCCACGACGACATCGTCGACGAGGACCCGACCCGCCGTCACCGGCCCACCGCCTGGAAGGTGTTCGGCATCCCGGACGCGCTGCTCGCCGGCGACGCCATGAACGCGCTCGCGCTGCGGCTGCTCGCCGAGGACCCGCACCCGGCCGCCGTCCCCGGCGCGGCCCGGCTCGCCGCCTGTGTGATCGAGCTGTGCGCGGGCCAGCAGGCGGACTGCGCCTTCGAACAGCGCGACCCCCGGGAGGTGTCCCTGGACGAGGTGGTGGCGATGGCCACCGCCAAGACCGGGGCCCTGCTCGGCTGTTCCTGCGCGCTCGGCGCGCTGTACGCGGGGGCGGACGAGGAGGCGGTCGCGGCCCTGGACGCGTTCGGCCGGGAGGCGGGCCTCGCGTTCCAGCTGATCGACGACCTGATCGGGATCTGGGGCGACCCGGGGCGCACCGGCAAGCCGGCCGGCGCCGATCTCGTCGCCCACAAGAAGTCGCTGCCGGTGGTGGCCGCGCTCACCTCCGGGACCCCTGCGGGCGACGAGCTGGCCGAGCTGTACGCCCGCCCGGTCCTGGACGCCGCCGCGGTGCGGGCGGCGGCCGACGCGGTCGAGCGGGCCGGCGGCCGGGACTGGGCGCAGAGCCAGGCGGCCGAGCGGATGGCCCGCGCGGTCGAGCAACTCCAGCGGGCGGTGCCGGACTTGTCGGCGGCGGGGGACCTGCTGGCGCTCGCGGAGTTCGTGACGCGGCGCAGTCGCTGACTCTTTCGAAAGCAGCACCGATAAGGGCTTGCGCAACCACTACGCCTGGAGCACTATAGGCGCAGTGGTTACGGCCACTGGTCATGCCTCCTACGGAAAGAGATTCCGGCTTGCGCAAGCTCACGTACTACGTCGCCTGCTCCCTCGACGGCTTCATCGGCGACCCGAACGGCGACGCCTCGTCCATGTTCCAGTTCATGGACGAGGAGTACGCCTCCTGGATGAACACCGAGTTCCCGGAGACCGTCCCCACCGCCTTCCGGGAGGCCGCCGGCCTCACCGGTGTGCCCAACAAGCGGTTCGACACGGTCATCCAGGGCATGGGCTCGTACCGTCTCGGCCTGGAGGCCGGGATGCCCAGCCCGTACGGCCACCTCCGCGAGATCGTCGCGACCCGCTCGCTGACCGAGTCGCCCGACCCCAACGTCGAACTCTTCGCCGGCGACCTCGCCGCCCGGGTCCGCGAGCTCAAGGCCGAGGACGGCCCGCTGGACATCTGGCTCTGCGGCGGCGGCCAGGTCGCGCGACAGCTCGTGGACGAGGTCGACGAGCTGGTCATCAAGTCCTACCCGCAGATCTACGGCTCCGGCATGCCGCTGTTCGGCGCGGAGTTCGCCGTCCACGACTACGTCCTGGAGGACGTCCGCAGCTTCGGTAACGGCGTCGTCGTGCGCTGGTACGCCAGGAAGCGGTGACGCCCGGCCCGGCCTAGGCTGGAACCATGGCGGACGAGACGCCGCACACCACGCGGGACCCCAGCGCCGAGCATCCGTGCCCGGCCTGCGGGCAGCCCCGCCAGGTGCTGGCCGAACGGCACAAGGTCCTCGGGGCCTGGGTGCCGGAATGGGTCGTGCAGCCGTGCCGCAATCCGGACTGCGAGCTGTACGAGCCGGAGGGCGACGCGGCGGCGGACGGTGCACCGCCGCGCTCCCGCGGAGGCGGCGCGGCACCCGGCACGGAAGACGGTACGGAACCCGGCGCGGAAGCCACTACCACGCACGTGACCGGCAAGAACGGCGAGACCGGGAGAAGTCCGGCCCCTGGGTGACCGGCCGCGCGCCGGAGCCGGTCATACCGCTACAGTCCGCCGCATGTCATCGGAGTCGACAGAAGTCTGGACCGGCTGGTACCGGGACCGCCGTGGTGCGGAAGCGATCGTCATCACGGCCGCCGGGAGCCACGTGGCCACCCGGATCAGGGGAATCGAGTACACGGGCGCGAGCTTCGCCGCGCTCAGCGCCGCGGGCGAGGGCGGGCAGGCCCTCACCGGGTGCGTTCTGGAGTGGGACCTGCCGCTCCCCGTCGTCGCGGACGGCGTCAGCCAGCAGGCCACGCTCAGCTGCCTGTTGACCCTCGGCGAGCGCGCCGACCTCAGCCTCACGCTGCACTACGGGGGCGCCGCCTACGAGTCCGGCATCGCCGGCGGGGACTTCGAGGAGGCGCTCGGCCGGGTGCGCCGGCAGCTGCCGCCGGGCGCCGAGTTCGGCCGGGGGCTGATGCAGGCGGCCTGACCGCGGACGTACACGGAGGGCGGGGGCGCGGGTGCGCCCCCGCCCTTCAGGTCGTCCCCGGCCCGTCAGCCGGCCTTGAGGGCGGTGGCGAGCCCGTACCGCCACAACTGGTCCACGCGGGACCGTTCCTGGGAGTTCGGGTAGGCGTTCTGGCAGGACGTGCCGGGCCCGCCGCCGGACATCAGCTCGCTGCACGGGCCGCTGTAGTGGTCGGGGAGACCGAGCACGTGCCCGGTCTCGTGGGCGGTGACGCGGGTGGAGTTGTACTGCTGGTTCTGCCGGTAGTCGAGGAATATGTAGCCGCTGCCGTGCCCGTCCGTGCTCGCGTACGAACCGCGGGAGTCGTTCCCCTCGTAGTACGCGAAGTCGGGGTTGGAGCCCTCGACGAGCCGGACGTTGGCGACGGAGCTGTTCCAGATCTGCGCCGAACGGGAGATCTGGGTACGGAAACTGGGTGCGTTGGCGGTGCTGTAGACCACGGTGACGGCGGCGGCACCAGGCGTGGCGGCCCGCTTCTTCGCGACCGACTTCACGACGGCGTCGAAGAACGCCTGGTTGGCCCTGGTCTCCTCGGCCGAACCGGCGTAGCCCGCGTATCCGGCGCGGTCGGCGGTGGGGGTGGGTGCGGCGGAGGCCGGGGCGGCGCCGAGGGAGAGGGTGAGACCGGCACCGAGGGCGGCGGTGAGTAAGGACGTGAGGAACTTCGGGTGTCGCATGGGGGGCTCCTCCTGTGGGGTTGAGGAGAGTGTGGGGGAGCCGGGTGCGGACGGGGAATGATGCCATCCGCTGATAACACCGCGCTATCGCGGGGGAGTTGACACATTCGCACCGGGGCGTACGGGGGCGGGCGGCGTGGTCTGGTGCGCGCCCCGGAGCCGCCCTAACCTCGGACCCATGGAGCTGGAGGTGAGGCACCTGCGGGCGCTCTGCGCCATCGCGGACACCGGCAGCCTGCACAAGGCGGCCCGCCGGCTCGGCGTCAGCCAGCCCTCGCTGACCACCCAGCTGCGCCGGATCGAGAACGCCCTCGGCGCCGAACTCTTCACCCGCGGCCGCACCGGCTGTCTGCCCACCCCGCTGGGCCGCTCCGTCCTCAGCCGGGCCCGCCCGCTGGTCGACGGCATGACCGCCCTGGTCACCGAGACCCGCGCGGCCGCCGCCCGGTCCGCCGACGGCCCGGTCCTCCGGGTCGGCTCCACCGCCAGCCGCGCCCTGCCCGGCTGGCTGCGCCGGCTCCGCCAGGGCCGGCCGGGCACCGACATCGAACTCCGGGTCGACGTCTCGGCCCACATCCTGCTGCGCACGGTCGCCGCGGGCCGGCTCGACCTGGCGTTCGTCCACGAGGTGGAGGGCTGCCCGCTGCGGGTTCCGGCCGGTCTGACCGGGCGGGTCCTGGTCGAGCGCGAGCCGCAGTTCGTCTCCATGGCGAGCGACCACCCGGCGGCCGGCCACGAGGTCGTCGACCTCGCCGACCTCGCGCACGACCGCTGGACGGTCGATCCGGCCGTCGACGGCGAGTGGGACGGCCTGCGCCGGGTCCTGGGCGCGGCGGGCCTCGACCCGCCGCTGCTGCACGCCGACTACCACACGGCCGCCTCGCTGATCGCCCTCGGCGAGGCCGTCGCCCCCTGCCAGCCCACCTCGCACCCGCGCGAGGACATGGCCGTCCGCCCCCTCCGCGGCGACCCCCTCGCCGTCCGCCTCCTCCTCTTCGCGGCCCCCGGCGTCCCCCTGGACGGGCCGTACGCCGACCTCACCGCCGCCTACCGCGAGGCCGCCCTCCGCGCGGCCCCGTACCGCCGCTGGCTGCACGCGGGCGGGACGGCGGGACCGTGCATGATGTCCGCATGAGCGAACACGGGGAATGGGGCGCGGTCATGGCGCTCGCCGAGGGCCACCACGCGCGGACGGTACGCGCGTTGGGCGTCCGGGAGATGTCCGGTCACCTCCTGAAGGTGTACGGGATCGAGGCGCCCGGCCGTACGGTCGGCGAGGCGGAGGCCGGCCCGGCGCTCGCGCTCGCCGCCGACCACCTGGCGCTCGGCCGGCACCGGGGTTCGCTCGGGCTCGCGGTGCTGCTGGTGCACGCGGGCGCCGACGGCGACTACGTGCTCGCGCACAGCTGGATCGAGGGCCACATGTCGGACCTGGCCGTCTGGACCGGCCCGGCCGGCCGCCCGGCCGAACTGCGCCCGGGCCGCGCCGGACTCGCCCCGTGCGTCTGGGAGGCCGCCGTCCTCGCCCACGAGCGCGAGGCCTTCGTCCGCCACCTCCTCGACGGCACCGGCCCGGCCCCCGCCCGGGTGGCCGCCTGGGCCGCCGACACCCTGGAGGGCGAGGTCCGATGACCGTCCGCCACGCGCGCCCCGAGGACCTGGCGCGGGTCGCCGAACTTGCCGCCGAGCACGCAGCGTACGAGCAGGCCGCCCCGCCCCGCCCCGACCTGGCCGCGGCCCTCCACCGGCTCCTCTTCGCCACCCCCGCCCCGCGCCTGCGCTGCCTGGTCGCCGAACTCCCCGACGGCACCCTCGCCGGCTACGCCACCTGCGCCCCCGAACTCTCCACCTGGTCCGCCGGCGAGTACCTCCACATGGACTGCCTCTACCTCACCGAGTCCTCCCGCGGCCACGGCCTCGGCGCCCTCCTCCTCTCCGCCGTCCGCGCCGAGGCCCGCGCCCTGGGCCTTCCCCACGTCGAATGGCAGACCCCCGCCTGGAACACCTCGGCGATGCGCTTCTACGCCCGCGCGGGCGCCACCTCGAAACCGAAGGCCCGCTACACCCTTCAGGCCGCCGAATGAACCTGTCACCAGGGCACTGATCCACCGTCGTCGAAGAATCCGCCGGTCGGCCCGTCGTCGGGCAGGGTCGCGAGGCGGATCGCGATCGCCGCGCCCTGGTGGGCGGTGCGGACGCCCTGGAAGCCGTTGAGGTCGGTGGCCGTGTAGCCGGGACAGCCGGAGTTGATCAGGATGCGGGTGTCGCCCAGTTCCTTGGCGTATTGGACGGTGACGGCGTTGAGGAAGGTCTTGGACGCCAAGTACGCGGCCGGAACCGGGCCCATGTCGACGCCGGGCGTGGTCTGCAGGGTGAGCGAGCCGACGCTGCTGGACATGTTCACGATCCGCGGCGATGCCGAGGCACGCAGCATCGGCAGCATCGCGTTGGTGACGCGGATGACCCCGATCACGTTGGTCTCCACGACGCCCCGTACGGTCGCGGGTTCGACCGTGGTGGGCGTCTGCGGCATACCGCCGGTGATCGCGGCGTTGTTGACCAGGACGTCGAGCCCGCCGGCGCGGTCGGCGATCAGCTCGGCCGCGGCGGCCACACTCGCGTCGTCCGCCACGTCGAGCGGAACGCCGAACGCGTCGGTCCCGGCCGCGCGCAGCTTCTCCACCGCGGTGTCGCGGCGCTGTCGATCCCGCGCGCCCACGCCGATCCGCCAGCCGAGGGCGCCCAGGCCGGCCGCGATCTCGTATCCGATCCCCTTGTTCGCACCGGTCACCAGCGCGATCGTCTGTTCACTCATGTCGTCCAGCGTGGTGCGGACTCGGGCGGGACGTCCAAGACCGACTGGGTGCGCGGCGATACCGCATGGATATCGGTCCTGGTGAGCGCCGGATACGATGACGCGGTGGAGACGCGGGAGTTGCGGTACTTCGTCGCCGTCGCGGAGGAGTTGCACTTCGGGCGGGCGGCGCAGCGGCTCGCCATGGCGCAACCACCGCTGTCGCGGGCGATCCAGCAGCTCGAACGGCGCCTCGGAGTCGTTCTGCTGCACCGCACTCCTCGCGCGGTCGCCCTGACCGAGGCCGGGTCGGTGCTGCTGCGGGAGGCCCGGGCCGCACTCGACGCGGTCGCAGCCGCCGAGCGCCGCACCCGCCGCGCAGCCGCCGAACCGGCCGGCGTGGTCCTTGCCACGAAAGCCGGAGCGTCCAGTGCACTGCTGTCGAAGCTGCTGGACGCCTACGCCGCCGAGCCCGGCGCGGTCGCCGTCGAGGTGATGCTGTGCGGGCCCGGCGAGCAGGAAGGGCTGCTGCGCGACGGGCGTGCGGACGTCGCTCTGCTCCACCGGCCGTTCGACACGACGGCCGGACTCGACACCGAGGTCCTGCACACCGAACAGCAGATCGTGGTCCTGCCCGTGGGGCACCCCTTGGCCGACCGCCCCCGTCTGTCGATGGCCGAGGTCACCACCCTGACGGACCTGCCCCTGCCACGCTGGCCCCGACGGGACGGAGGCTACCCGGACGGCCCCGGCCCCCAGGTGCGCGACCACACCCAGCTGTTCCAACTGATCGCACTCGGCCGGGCCTGCGCGCTCGTACCCGAGTCCCTCCGCGCCCACCTGCGCGACACCCACGCGACGGTCCCGGTCCCGGACGCACCGCCCGTCACCACCGTCATCGCCTGGCCACCCCACAGCAGATCCCAACCCGTCGCCGCCCTCGTCCGCACCGCGACCCGCCTCTAGCCCACGGCAGGAGCGGGTACCCAGAGGCTTGGCGCGCCGGCCTGGAGCTGCACCAGGCCGACCCAGTTCCCCTCGTCGGCCTTGGTGTGGGCGGCACGGATCCTCCAGCGGCCTGGGGGCAGTGACACCGTTGCCTGTGCGGGGAATCCTCCATCCGGATACTCCACGCTCAGATCAGTCCCCGCTTCGGCGGAGTCCATGAGCACAGCGGGGCCGTCTGTGGTCCACGTCCCGCATTCCTCCCACGGGGTGGCAGGATCGGCGAGAACGGCTTCTGCCGCGGCCTTGAGCTCGGCTTCGGAGCCGGCGGCGAGCCAGCGCAGGAAGACGCGATGCTCAGGGATGTAGCAGGTGGTGGCCGGCTCGTCCCCCAGCACCAGAGCCTCCGTTCCCTCTTCACCGACCGTGATGGTGCCGGCCAGTGCGTCCACAGCACAGGCCCTGTCGTAGTCGTCCGGGTCGGGTCCGTCCGACAGGACCATCCCGTCCTCTGTGCATCCGTGCCACGCGTCCAGCGCGGAGACGGGGATGGCGATCAAGGGGCCACCCATTGACTCCACCCAGACAGGGGGAGTCTGGGAAGAATCGGGGGCGGAGGACGAGGAGGCTCTCATATCGGGAGTCTGCATTCCGCCACTGACAAAGGTCGCTCCGCAGACACATACCGACCTTGGTCATGGCGACCCACGGGCAGTACCCCTTTCGGGACCGCAGATCGTGCGGATGCCGGCGAGCTTGAGGCACTCACCGCTGATGCGGATGCCGAGTCAGGCGCACTTCAGGCACGATCCCGGTATGTCTACCGAAGTCAGCGGGATGATCGAGTGCCGACCGGGCGCCCGCCTCTGGGGCCCCGACGACGAGGACTCCGTGTGGCATGCCGCCATCGACCTCTTCCTCCTCAACAACGGCAACGCCTACGACGCTCTCGCCTGCCTCTTCGGCATCCGCAACTGGGACCGGTCTGGAGCGTGATGCGAACGCTCGGCGAACTCCACGGAGCGGATCAGGTGCGGCTCGTCGTCTGGTTCTACTGATCGCAAGATTGGCAGCCGGACGGCCTTGGGGCGTGGGGGCGCGGCCGTGGGCACCCTCGCCGCTGAACCGGCACGACGTGCCCTTCGATGCGACCATCGACCGGGCCCGTGCCCTCGTCGCCGACGACATCGCCGCGAAGGCGCGTACGAGATCGCCTGCCGTGGCGGCATCCTCGTCTGCCGCCGGTGAGATCAGCCCACTGGCGGCCAGGGCCCGGCGAGCAGGCGTCCTGCCTCCTCGACGATCGAGTCCGCCAGGGGGTCCCGGTCGCCGCGTCGGATCGCTGCCCAGTCGTTGTAGGCGTCGGTCTTGTCGACCAGGGGTCGGAGCGCCTGCGGCTGGGCCAGTGCGCCCCACCCTTCGTACGTGATCAGGTCACCGCCGGCGCCGGGGGCCAGGCTGCCGTTCACGACCAGCCGGAGCCACCAGCGGACGAGTTCCCAGCGGGCCGCTTCCCAGGGGAGGTCGGTAGTGTCGGCCGAGAGGTCCTGGAGCAGGCCCAGTTCGTCAAGCACCTGGTTGAAAAGGGCGTCCGCCTGCTCGTGCTCGGAGCGTGACAGGCCGGCGAGGAGGGGGAGGGACTCCGTCTCGACGTCGAGAATCAGGGCTGTGAGGCCGGCTTCGATGAGCTGCTCCGGGTGGTGCCGACGGCCGATCAGGCGTTCCAGGGCCAGCATCCTGATGCAGTCGACGGCCTCCTGCGCGCTCGTGGCGTACGGCGTGAAGGGCGTGGGCAGGGTGACGTCGATGCCCGGTCCGCCCTCGACGAAGTAGGCCCAGAAGTCGACTGTCGTATGGGCGGGGAGGCTGGTCGAGCGGCCGGCGAATTCGTGGTGGATGTAGTCGGCGAGGTCGTTGCCGTACAGGATGATGTCGGTCTGGTAGACGGACAGGACGGGGTGCCCGTGCTCGCCCGCCGTGCCGGGCAGGTAGCGGTGCCCGTAGACCGGGACCAGCTGCGGCACGCTCTCCAACTCCGTCCTCGCGACGCGCAGTGCCTCGGATGTCTCCGCCGGCCTCGACGGCCAGAGGGGATGCCAGAATGCGTTGTGCTCCACGTCGAAGAGCACGCCCTCCACGGGCCGCGTCAGTCGTCCGGCCAGGTCCTCGGGGCTGCCGTTGCGCCAGTCGGGCCACGTCGATGAGCCATGCGGGAGGCCGGCGGAGAGGAAGACGCGGTGGTCGGCTGCGAAGGTGAAGCCGAACCGTGCCTCGACCGCGTCGAGTTCCTGCTCGGTGAGCCCCGGTCCGATCTCGGTTCGGAGCATGCCCTGAAGGGCTCGGGCGTTCTCCAGGGTCAGTCGTGGGGTCGACGGCGTGTTCACGCCTGCCAGCGTAGTGAGCGGTGCGGCCGTACATGCGAAAGGGTTGTGGCAGTCAGCTACCTCATCGCGAATTCGCTGCGACGGACTGCGACGGCCTCGGTACCGTGGCGCCATGACGGACAGGGGAGAGCCGCAGGTCGTTGCGAACCGATGGGCCGACGTTGCGGGTTCGGTGACGGGTGGGCGCGGGATCTTCCGGGACTTCTGCTCCTGCTTCGATCAGTCCAAGCCCCACCCGCGAGCCCGCGTCGGGTTCCACGCTGAGCGGCAGGACCCCACCGCGCCGGGCTGGCGGCGTCTGCTGGAGCTGGTCGATGAGGCTGCTGCTGACGGGCGCGAGGAGTTCAAGCCGCTGATCGAGCTGAGCCCGGACGAGCGACGGCAGGTCATCACACTGCCGCCGAGTATCGCCAGCCTGACGGCGGTCAAGCATCTCGTGCTCTACGGCAGCAACCTGGTTCGGCTCCCGCCCGAGATTGGGGCGATGACCAGCCTGGAGGAGTTCACCCCGTACACCTCCTACCGGCTGCACTGGTTCCCCTACGAGATCACCCGCTGTCGACGGTTGACCCGCAGCACGGTGAGCACGCGAGCCCTCTTCGGCAACTTCAAGATCCGGCCGCCCTTCCCGAAACTGACCTCGTCCCCGGAATCCCTCATGAGCCTCGATCCGGAGCGTCTGGATCCCGGGCGCTGGGGTCCCACAGCCTTCCGAGGCTGCAGTGCCTGCGGCGGCCCGATTGCACAAGGCGGACTCCAGCAGGTGTGGATCTCCCTGCGCGTGGCCACGGACGTGTTGCCGCTGCTGGTCAACGCCTGCTCGCCGGAGTGCGTCGCCTCCCTCCCAGGAGGTGCTGACAACTACATCCCCACAGCTCACAGAGGCGGTCGAGTCGAGCAGCCGCCGTCCTACTGGGACTGATCGGTAAGACGGCTTGCATTGCGTTCTGCGGGTTGCGATCAGTCCCACCAGCCGTCGCCGTCACCTCTGGATCGGGCCCTGACCAGGGGGCAGTAGGCTCCGTCGATCATGAGCGTGCAGGCCATCCCCGAGGGTTTGCGGGATGAGGTACCCGGGACCGATCCTCGCGAGGCTTGGCGGACCGGTCGAGTCTTCGGCCCGCCGATCCGGCGTACCCTTCGCGACGTCATCACTTGCTCGGCCAGATGCTGACGACAGTCGGCGGCAACCTCAGGCTCCAGCGTTGATCTCGTGACGGTCCTGGATCCCACGAAATCACTCCGGGTACGTTGGCGTGATGTCGTTTGAACCGCGCAGCCGTGAAGAGCTGGTTTCCTTCCTCCAGGAGCTGCACCAGGAGTTCCGTGCTCGCGGCGACGAGTGGGAGAACAACACGCTGGACGGCTTCCTTGAGGCGCTCGCCGCATGGGTGCATGACTCTCCAGGCGCATACCGCCACGCAGGAGGAGGCATCCCGCCCGACGGGGATTGGACCTTCATGGCCCGAGCCCTCCGTGCGGCCACCCTCTACGAGTAGAGCTGCGCTCATCGCGTACATCGGCACGCTGCGGATCTACGCGCACCTGTGCCCCGGGGAAGAAGACCGCACCCGGGCCGCCGTGAACGCCGGTGACGGCGGACTGCGGACCGGGTGCGGTCTTGGGGCCTTGCAGGGAGGAAGGTCAGGCCTTCTTGGTCTCCTAGTAATGGGCCGGGTCGGTGACCTGCGGGGATCTTCCCTGTGGGGCGCTGACCTGGCCTTTTACTGATGGCTGGCGATGGGGTGCGACGGTCTTGATCGGGTGTCCTGCGGACTGTGTGCGGACCGCTGCGCTTCCCACTATCAGGCACGCACGGCGACGGCGTTAGAGCTGGTCGTGGCCGGTATTCGCGCGTCCTCCGTCCTCGGCCCGTGCCTCTGCGGTCCCGTCAACTTCCATGCTTCCGTGCACGCTCCCCTGAGCGGTCAGACCGGTATTGGCGTGTGAACCCGTGCCCACCGCGGTAGCTGGACCGGTGTTCGCGATCCGCACCGACCCCCCACGGCCCGACATAAGGGCCAGGACCCCGGCCCCCAGGGCCACGACGCCCACCAGGGCCGAGACGATCCCGGCGACCTGGTTAGCCCGATCCCAGCTCAGAAAACAGAAGACCCCGGCCAGCGCCGCCACCGCCAGTCCAGTCAGACCTGCCACCAGTCGCTGCCGTCCGCTCATCGGCCCATCTCCTTCGCGTCATTGTCGAGCTGGCATCCTGTCGATGTCCCCGCTCGGGCCGTACGCCCACGGTCGATTCCCGGACGTTCGGCGGTCATTAGTCGCGCCAGCATTTCCAGGGTCTCCGGCGCGATGTCGGGCAGGCACTCGACCACCTCCTGCAAGGGGCCGATGTCGAGTGCCTCGGCAAGCAGCACACGCCGGTCGAGGATATCCCCGCACTTCCTCGCCGTGGACGTCAGCGCCTTGACCCGCTGCCCGGGGTCCTTGAGGGTGCGGGCCGCGTTGATGGCTTCTCGCCCGACGTCTTCAGCTTGTTCCCGACACCCCGTTCGGCTCAGGGCACGCGCGGCATCCGTCATTGCCGCCGCCCGTCGGCCGGGGTCTTTGACCGTATGGGCGAGCTCGGCGGCTGCCTGGGCGAGAGCGGCGGCCTGCTCGAGGTGCCCTTCCTGGGCCAGCACCTCAGCGGCGGTCGCCAGTGTTCTGGCGCGCCAGTTCGGATGTCTGACTTCGTGGGCGAGGTCGACAGCTATCCGGGAAAGTTCAACGGCCTCCTGCCGGTACCCTGCTCGGGTCATGGCCTTGATCACGAGGGACAGGGCCCTCACCCGGCTGGTCGGCGGGGCGATGCTTAGGGCAAATTCGGCGGCTTGCCGGTGACGCCCCGTGTAGGCCAGCGCAGTGGCGACTGCTGTCAGCGCCTTCGCCTTCCGATCGGGGGCATCGATTCTTCCGACGAGTTCAATCGCATCCCGTGGGTCCCCCGCGTGGGCAATCACCTCGGCCACGGCCCCGTACGCCCGCTCTAGCAAGTCAGGTTCCGTGACCATTCGTGCGATGTCGATCGCTTGCCGATGGCGTCCGGTGCGGGCCATGGCCCTGGCGGCCAGCGTGAGGGCTGCTGCACGTTGACTTGAGGCTTTGGACGAGTCGGCGAGCTGCGCTGCTTCACGGGCGAGTTCGGCCGCCTCCTCATGCCGTCCCGTGAGTGCTATGGCCTCGGCGACGACCGCCCGCAGTGGGGCATTCGAACTGAGGACGGTTCGGCCACGGGCGAGCTCTGCTGCCTCGGTGGCGAGTGCGGCTGCCTGCTGACTGGCACCCGCGCGGGCCATCCGCGCTGCGACAGCCGCCAGGGTGCTGGCGCGCCGGTCGCTGTCGGCGACGGTGCGGGCGAGTCCGGCTGCCAAAGCATGGTGCCCTCTGCGGGCTACGGCCCGGGCAGCGACGGTGAGCGCTCCGTCTCGTTCATCACGATTTACGATGCTGCGGGCAAGGCGAGCGGCTTCGTCGGCGAGTTCGGTGGCCTGCCGGTGGAATCCGCTTAGGGCTAACCTCCTGGCAATGGCTCCAAGGGCCCTGGCCTGGCGGTCCGGGTCAGAGATGCAGCGGGCACGTTCGACAGCCCGCTCCGAGCCCTTCGCAAATTGGAGGTCTTCGACGGGCTCGTTCGGGATCTGGATCTCGGTTTCCCAACCATTGGCTGGCCCATCATCCGCGGCTTCGGCGGCAGCTGCGGACAGCGAGCGAAGGACCCCATTCCGCCGCTCTGGGTCGGTGATGCTTCTGGCGAGCTCCACGGCTTGCTCGTGACGTCTCGATCTGGCGAGCGCCCTAGCCGCGGAGGCAAGGACTCCGGCCTGCCGGTCGGGGTCGGTGATGTCACGGGCGAGCTCGGCAGCCTGTCGAGGGTCTCCACTCTTGGCCATTGAGCTGACGACGGCCGCTAGTGCGTCGTCGCGCCGGTCGGGCCTGGCGATGTTGCGGGCGAGGCCCGCGGCTTGTTGGGGGTGTCCGGCCTCGCAGAGCGCATCGGCGACGTCTCGGAGTTCCGAGGCGTCCTGGATGGGGCTCAGAAGCTGACGTGCGACCGACGCCACGAGCGACGCAGTGTTGTGGTCTGTTCTACCCACACGGAAGAGCCCTCTGACGAGGTCGGGAATCCCCCGCGAACCGTGCGCCACCTGGGCCAGGGTGAGGGCACGTCGTACATGCCCCAGGATGGCCCAGGTCTCGATGACGTCGCCGGGGATAGCGGCGACATGTCCCCGGATCTCGTCGCGGCGGTGAGCGAGCTGCACACACGCCCGCAGGTCGGGATCGGTGGCGGCCCGGTGGAGACGGATCGCGGCGGCGATCTCGGCCAGCGCCTCGGTGTCGGAGCCGGTGGTCTCCCACAGCCTTTCGTGCCGCACCGCATCGGTCGCCAGCACGGTAAGACGAGTGGTGTCCGCAAGGTTGCGTAACAACTGCGGGTAGCCGACGAGGGCGTATTCGGGCGTGTCAGGTGGCCAGCCGGCCTCGCGCCAGGCGTCGGTGAAGGCGTGCACCCGCGCACGGTAACCCTCCAGCGCCGCTCGGGAGATCCGCTTCAGAGCGCCCTGCTGCAGCTCTTCGTGGGCGAAGGAGAACAGATGCGCTGGTTGTTCGCCGGGTGCTGGCCATTGGGCTGGCCGGTGCTGGAAGGACCGGCCCAACGACCCACCGAGGACCTCTTCGACTTCCCAAGCGCTCACCTCGCCCATGAGGTCGGAAAGGTCCTGGGCGCTCAGACCACCACTGGCGGCGGCGATTAGGCACGCCACCTCTCGCCCGGGGCCACCACCCGTCAGCAGGGCATGAAGGTCACGCTCCGCGGCCTTCCGAAGCGCCTGCGCCGCGGGTGACGGTGACAGCAGGTGGTTGATGCGTGCGCTGTGTAGCGGGTGGTTCTCCAGCACGTCGCTCGGGATGGGTGGATTTGGACGGCCGGCCACGACGATCCGTAGTCCCGGAGGCGGCATGCGCGGCAGCAGCGCCGCGATGCTGTAGCCGCTGCTGGCCGACTCGACGCCAGTGTCCTCATCGAGTCCGTCAACCAGCAGGACCAGCCGTCGGCCTTCGGCCGTGGCTTTTCCGGCGGCGCGTTCGAGGGCATCGAGGAACTGGCCCTGGGAGGCGCAGTCCACATCGGCGTCGCAGAGGTACTCCCGCAACTGCCCCTGCAGAGTGGCTAGGAAGGAGGTTCGGTCTGAGCGTCCTGCATTACGCGCGGTGATGAAGAAGGCCAACACGTCTACGCCTTGCGGAGGATGCATCACGAACTGCGCCATGAGCGCGGTTTTTCCCGACCACGCTGGCGCCAGCCATCGCCAGTAGGCCGTGCCCGCATAGCCTCCCTGGGCCTCCTGGACACCGTCTGGTGAGGTGGAGAACGCAGCCATGGCCGCCAGCTCAGCAGCTCGGCCCTCGAACTGGGCGGCTGCGAGCTGGGCAACCTCGTGCAGATAGCCCGAGCGCACGACCGGGGGGCGGTGGTGCCCCAGGACGAGATCCCCTGAGACCTTCAGGACGCCGCTATTCGCGAGTGCCCCGTTCGCAGCACGTGCCTCACCCGTGTCCTCGGCCAGCTCCTGCCGCCTTCCCGGCCTCACTCGCAACGCTCCCTCGCCCGCGCCTTGTCACCTCCTATTCTGCCTCCCGCACCGTGTCGGCAGGCCAGCCCGGGTACCCGAAGCTTCGACGGACTGGTCGGGGGACTACATCCGTGCGTCGCAGCCCGGCATGAATTGTCCTGTTTGAGTAGCGCGTCTCGCGCAACTACTTCCAGCTGTTCAGGGAGACCTGCGGTCCGCCTTCGAGATAGCGGTGGAGGGCGCTGGCGGTGGTCTCCACGAATTCGTCCGGGATGGCGTTGGCGTCGACCCAGCGGACCTGAGAGTGCTTGCGGGGTTCGCGGTTCTCGGGTTCGCCGGTCCATTCGTGGGCGGCGAAGACGACGGTGAGGAAGCCGTTGGGGGCTTCGACGCCCCAGGCGCCGTGGATGATGTGGGCGACCTTGAGGGACTCGGGCTTCACCGTGAGGCCGGTCTCCTCGTACAGCTCGCGGACCGCGGTTTCGGTGATGGGTTCGCCCGGCTCGCTCTTGCCGACGGGGAGGTCCCATAGGCCCTGGGCGAACTTGGCGTTCTCGCTGCGCTGGAGGAGGACGACGCGGTTGGTGGCCTTGTCGTGGACGATGACGGCGGCGACCAGCAGGGTCATGGATTCGGACGCCGGCTTGAGGGCCTTCGGCTGATCGTCGGTCTGCTGGGGCACGGTGTTCCCTTCGTCGGACGGGTTGTTGGGCATGTTAGGCGAGGGCCTCGCGGGCGCGGCGGGCCAGATCGGCGGCACCGGGAACGCGGCGGCGCTGGTAGACCGCGAGCGTGGAGCGGATCGAGGTGATCGCTTTCCGGGTGCGGTCAGAGGTCATGCCCTCCATCAGGACCAGGGCCTGGGTCCAGGCGGCGACCGCTTCGTCGGCGCGGGCCTGAGCGGCGAGGCTGTCGCCGAGATCGGCGTGGGTGAGGGCGTGGACGCGCTTGTACTTTTCGGGGTCCCAGCGGGTGAGGGCGTCCCGGTGCTGCTGCTCGGTGCCGATGTGGTCGGCGAGGTCGGTCAGGGTGCGAGCGGTGTGGCTGGCCACGGTGCCGGCGGCGGGGCCGCTGACGCGGGAGTAGCTGGGTTGCGGCCCATCGTCCCTGAGGAGGGCGTCTTCGGCGGCGAGCAGGGCGCGCGCGGCCAAGGGGTTCTCGTTGACCGCGGCGTAGGCGCGGGCGTGGGTGATGTGGAGGAGGGCCTCGGTCTGGCCGTCGACGTGGCCGAGACCAGCCCGGAGGGCGCCTTCGACGAGGTCGACGCAGTGGTGGGGCTGCTTGAGGCTCAGGGCCTGGTGGGCGAGGGCACGCATCATCCAGGCCCCGTGGCCGTGGGGGTCCGCTTCGCAGGCGAGCTTGTAGCCGACCTGGTAGTAGCGCTGGGCCGCGCCTTCCTGGCCGAGGTCGTGGTGCTTCCACCCTGCGAGGTAGGCGAGTTCGGCGACGGCGCCGAAGGCGGCCCGGCGTAAGGCTTCGCTGGGGAAGCGTCCGCGGAGCATCGGGGCGGCGGTGTCGGCGAGGTACGCGGTGACGGTGGTCAGGCCGTGACCGCCGCCGAGGCGCTCGTCGGCGGCGCTGAAGGCCGTGGTGATCTGGCGTACGACGTCCACGTCCTCCGTGCCGACCAGGGACGTGCCGGTGCGGGCGCGGAGCATGCGGGCGGTGGCTTCGTGGTCGTATCCGAGCGGCATGGTGACGCCGGCGGTGGTGAAGGCCGCGATGGCGAGGAAGCGGCGGCGCTCGACGTCGGCACGGCCCAGGTCGGTGGCGGCGAGGACGGGGTCGGATTCCGCCGGCTCTTCGTCATCACCGGTCTGGAAGCCGATCTCGGTACGGGTGACCGTGCGCCCCGCTCGGCGGGACAGTGCCTCGGCCAGGTACTGACCTACCCGGCCGGACGGGGCGCGGTTGCCGTTCACCCAGTGCGAGATGGCCGACTTGTTGGTCTGGAGGATCTCGCCGTTCTCGGCGGCGATGCGCCGCACGTCTCTGGCGAGGGCCTCGTAGGTGCAGCCGACTGCGTCGATGGCATCGCGCAGAAGGGAGTTGGGTTCTCGCTGCGCCGCCACGATCGCCTCCGCCCTGGAGCTGTAAACCGCGTATACCGCTTCAACTGCCTTCCACCGTACCCACTGAGCGTGACCACCGGTTCACTTATCAGCAGCCGCCCGGAACGGCACGACCGTGATCCAGGCTCCCCCTGGATCCGGGCGGC
Source organism: Streptomyces fradiae (assembly GCF_041270065.1). Classification (NCBI taxonomy): domain Bacteria; kingdom Bacillati; phylum Actinomycetota; class Actinomycetes; order Kitasatosporales; family Streptomycetaceae; genus Streptomyces; species Streptomyces fradiae. Next base: position 5,390,138 of record NZ_CP065958.1, read on the forward strand.
ACCCCGAAGTTCCGTACGCCCACACCGGGCTCGGGCATTCCTGTGCCCGGACCTGGCCGATCAGAGACGGAGACACGGTGACCACCATCGACACCAAGGCCATCACGGTCGAGCTGCCCGAGGCGTTCGACCCGCGCTGGGGCCGCCTGCCCGGCATCCAGGTCGACGGCCGGCGCATCACGATCGACCCGGCCGAGTACTTCTTCCGCTTCGAGTCCAACACCTGGCTCGTCGCCGACTGGGAGCTGGTCAAGGCCCAGCTCCTGGACGTGGACGAGACGACCGAGAGCGCGGTCGAGCAGCTCGCGCTCGACTTCATCAAGCAGCACAGCGAGTCCACCTCCGACGCGGCCCGCGTCCTGGCCACCGCGTACGAGGTGTACACGTACCTCTTCCGCGACGAGCACCTGACCGGCCTCGGCCTGCCGCAGATCACCGCCGACCACCTGCGGATGCTCCGCGAGGCCGCCACGCTCATGGCGCTCAACAAGGTCGAGCTCGACGGGCACATCTCCAACGTCGGCCCGTGCTGGTTCTTCCCCGCCGCCACCTCCGTCGTCTTCGACCTGGACGACGAGACGGGCGGGATGCTCGACGAGGTCTACCACGGCGGCTGGTTCAACGAGCACCGCCGCATCGAGTCCATCAAGGCCCACGCCGCCCTCGGCGGCCGGCTCGTGCACGGCTGCCAGTCCGTGCCGGACCAGTCCGGCGGCGTGGTCGCGCCCTACGGTGCCTCGATGGCGAACTTCCGCGACGACCTCGCCGCGTTCAAGGCGGGCTGGATCGAGCAGGTCTACGCCCACCGCGTGAACCCCGCCGCGTAACCCACCCGATCAGGCTTCCGGGGCGGGCCGGCATCCCTCGCCCGCCCCGGAAGCCACCATCCCCCGGAGCCCTCCCATGACCACAAACCCCAGCGCCGAACTCCTCGACAACCTGCTCACCGCGACCGGCCAGACCACCGCCGTACGGGAGGAGGTACGCGTGTGGTCCATGTCCGGCGTCGAGCGCGCGACCTTCCCCGACGGCTCCACGGCCATCTTCAAGTACGCCAAGAAGCCCTTCGACAGCGAGGACCAGGCCCTCCGCCTGGCCCACACCCTCGGCGTACCCGTCCCCCAGGTCCACGCCTCCGCCGTCCTGGACGGCTGGCTCGGCATGCTCATGGAGGACCTCGGATCCTCCCTACGCGAGGCCGACGACCTCGACGGCGTCGCCGCGGCCGTGGTCCTGCACGGCACCCGTACGGCTCCGCCCCTGCCCGTCCTCGACCAGGACCGGCTGCGGACGCTGCCGGCCCGGGCGCTGGAACACCTCGAACAGCTGCGCAAGGCCGACCGGTGGCAGGACGCCGACGACGTCGAGGACGCGCTCGACCGGATCGCCCAGGCCGCCGAGGCCCGCTCGGCCGGAGCGATGCTGGAACCGTTCGGCTGGGTGCACTCCGAGTTCCACCCAACCAGCCTCCACATCGGCGAGCGCGGCTGGCGGCTCCTCGACTTCGCCCGCGCCTTCACCGGCCCCGGCCTACTCGACCTCGCCAGCTGGCACGGAACCATCGATCCCCCTCACCCCGTGCGCCTGCGCGTCTTCCTGGAGCAGTACGTCACCGCCGGCGGCACCCCCGACGCCCTCGCCCCGCGCGGCGGGCTCACCGCTGAGAACTGGGCCTTGGGCTGGCACCGCATGTGGGCCGTCGAGTGGTTCATGGAGCAGGCCGTCCGCTGGATCAACGATCCGGCCAGCGACCCCGCCTACCTCAAGGCGGTCCGTCGCCACCTCACCGACGTCCTCCACCTCCTGGAGATCTGACGTGCTCGCCCAGGCGTCCCCCTGGCACGCCCACGCCCTCCAGCGCACCGCCGTCGGACTTGCCGAACCCCTGTCCGTACCCGCACGGATGGAATGGACCACGAGACCCGGCCAAGGTCCCGGAGCCGAGATCCTCGGCCCCGACCTGCGCGGCAAGCGACTCCTGGAACTTGGCTGCGGCCCCGGCCACAACGCCGCCCACCTCGCCACCCGCCACAACGCCCGCGTCACCGGCGTCGACCTGGTCGGCCTCCAGGTCCGCCGCGCCCGCTCCCACTACGGACGGCTGAACAACCTCACCTTCGTCGCCGGCCACGCCCTGCACTACCTGCACGCCTCCGATGAGCAGTTCGACGCGATCTACTCCGTCTTCGGCGCCGTCGGGCTCGTCGCGCCCGAGGTCCTGCTCCCGGCCATGGCCCAGCGCCTCACGCCCGGCCGAGTGCTCGCCTTCTCCGTCCCGCACCCGCAGCGCGGCGGCCGAAGCCCCTCGGGCGACGACCGGCCTCGTAGCGACCACGTAACTCTTCCCGATCGCACCCGGCTCCCCATCGCCCGATGGGAGTTCTCCGCGGACCGCTGGGAGAAGCACCTCAGCCGGGCGGGCTTCTGGCTCACTTCGGCCCAGGAGTTCCACGACCCCCGCATGGGCCACTGGCCCACCACCCTGCTGATCCGCGCCCGCAAGCTCTGACCAGCCATTCGCCCCGGCTTCCCCCGGAGGAACCGATGCGCCCGCCCTACCTGCTCCTCGACATCGACGGCGTCCTCATACCCTTCCCCAACGCAGACGGCTCGACCCCGGCCACCCACGTCCGCCACGACGTCGTCCCCACCGGCCGCAGCACCGACAACCCGATCACCGTCTGGCTCCACCCCGACCACGGCCGCCTGCTCATGGACGTGATCCGCACCGGCCTGGTCACCCCCGTCTGGTGCACCAGCTGGCGCCAGGACGCCACCACCCTCATCGGGCCCCTCCTGGGCCTCCCGACGCTGCCGCACGTCGATCTCCCGCGTCCGCAGATCACTACCAGCCACCCCAACGGCTACCTGTGGAAGCGCGACCACGTCGACGCCTGGCTCGTCGACGCCCCCGCCGTCTGGATCGACGACGACTTCACCGGCCTCGACCATGCCTGGGCGGAGGAGCGCACCGCCCGCGGAACGGCGACCCTCCTCGTACAGCCCGACCCACACCTCGGGCTTCAGCCCGACCACCTGACCGAGGTGACGAAGTGGGTCGCGCAGTTACCCACAGTCCGCGCCTCCTGACGACTGATGCCCTCGCTGCTACGGGCAGCGAGGGCATCAGGGTGCGTTGTTGGGCCTGACTACTTGGGTGCCTTTGGAGTAGGGATCCAATTCAGGCGGTGCCGACTGCCCTGCCGGACCTACGGATCGGCTGGCCGAGAAGCTTCTCTACTTCCGCGGACGCGGCGTCGAGGAGTTCCTGACCGAACAGACAGAGGGACTCTTCCCAGGGGTGCCCAAAACTGCCTATACGGAAGTCTTCCGAGAGGTAGATGTAGTAATCCCCGTCAGGGTACGGACTCAAAGGCCATGCTGGCTGCCCAGGGCCACCGACACCCTGCGGGGCGAAGCGATACGACGTGTGCTGCCAGTCGAGTGCGAGCAGCGTTCCGCTCGGGCCAATGCAGGACGTCAGCCCCTGCTCGACCACCTCGACCAGGCGGTCCAAACGCTCGTATTCAGGGTCGTCGTCAAGCGCGGCAAGGCTCCAGGTAACCGATGCGACGGGCTCCTTGATGGCTGGCCACTTGAAAGAACTCGTACTCGGCTGGAACTTGAACTCGTCGTAGAAGCGGTCCCAAACGCGTCGATACTCGGCCTCAAGCAGCTCGACCACGGGACTCTCCATCATGGCCCGATCCTATCGAGTCGCCCGTGTGAGGATCGGAGAGAGATCCTTCACGGAACCTCGGCCCCCTCCACTCGGACCATCAAGGCATTGCGTGAGAGTTGGGGCACGGCCTGATAGCCTGCGATCTTCGCCGGTCGCCCGGACGGAGTCCCCCGGCAGGTCTTCATGTCTTGCTCTGAGCAGCTCATGACAGCTCTCGATGCCCTGGACCACGCCTTCGCCTCAGAAGATCCCTTCCTCGTCACAGGGTGCACGTACTGCTACGTCGAGCAAGACTTCGCGGAACTCTCCGGGCCACTGCACCTCATAGCCGACGACCTGGTCTCCTCGGTTGCCGCAGAGGTGCCTGATCATTGGGGGGACTTCCCTCGTCTCTATCGCCGCCTCGTCCCGCGCATCATTCGCCCACTCGTCACCGGCCAGCTCCACGTCGACGAGGAGCTCATCGCCTCCCGCCTGGTTCAGGCGGGCTGGACTACCTGGGACTTGCCCTTGACCACGGCCCTACGGGACGTCTGGTCCGCTTGGTGGCAGAGCACGCTGCATACCCACCCCAGCCCCGTGCCCGTCAGGGATTCCCTCAGCCTCATCACCGTGGCCACCAACAGCCTGAGTCCTTGGCTGAACACATGGACCGCGACCAATACCCCAGCCGCTGACGCGCACTTGGCAGACCTCGTTAAAGACGTGATGTTCGAGTTCGAGATCACCGACGTGCGCATGGGCTTCTACGATGAGTACGACGCCACTGCCGAGCTGCTGGGCTGGCTTCTCACCGAAGTGCGCGATCGTGTCGTCGGCACACGTCTCGACGACCCCTTCCTCTATGAGCACCTTCAGGCAACCGCTCAGCGCTCCAGCTGATCTGGTACGCCATCCGGAACTGAACGGAAAGCCCCGTCTCCTCAGGGTTGGGCGTTCCCCGAGGGAACACTTCCGATGTTCCCTCGGGGACGTGTCGCACCAGGGGGCTGTGCCGGCCTTCGCCTGCCGGTCCCTTCGTCGGGAATCTGGCTGGGAGAAACCGGGGTCAGCGGTGCCGACTGCGCTCTTCGGGCCTCGTAGCCACTGGTGCGGCCGGAGGGTGTGGCGTGGCGGACATGGACGAAGGTCCGCTGATGGTGCTTCGGCTGCGAGCCGCTTGCGTCCGCCGGTTCGGCTGAGCAGTGATGCGCCAGGTGAGGACCTCGGCGGGGTGCTCGGCGCTGTCGAGTTCCCGCTGGGTGCCCACTTCGGCCAGGAGACGTCGGGGGTTGTGGCCGGCGTTTTCGGCGTGGGCGAGGGTGGTGGCTAGGGCGGTCCAAGTGGGGTCGGCGAGGATTCGGTCGGCGTGGTGGCGGAGGGCCGCGCGCACGTCCTGCTCGTAGCGGCTGGCGGTTGCGGCTCGTGGTGCGCGGTGGGCCAAGTCCGCCAGGACGGGTGGGGCGGCCTGCTGGTAGCCCGCCTGGAGGTGGCGGAAGGCTTCCTCGGCTGCTGCCGCCTGCTGTTCGTGGCCGCGTTGCTCGTGCCACTTGGCGGCGGCGCGGGCCAGGTGCACGGTGGCGAAGAGCAGGGCGATGGCGAGCCCGCCCGGTTCGCTGGAGGCGTAGGCGAGTTCCTTGGCGGCCTTGCGCAGGGCGGTGGCGGCCTGGTGGTCGGCGCGGGTGGCGGAGCGGCGGGCGCGGTTGAACGCCATTGCCGCCGCTCGTAGTTCCGCCTGGTGAGGGCCGGTCGTGGCGCTGGCGATGTTGTACAGGGCGTCGCCGAAGGCGGCCAGGTGGCCCTGGGCGGCGGCTTCGTCATCGGAGTCGAGGGCGGTGCGTGCCGTGTGTATGGCGGTGGTGGTGTGGCGCCAGGGGTCGGCGGGGTCCGTCGCGTATCGGGGGCGGTCTGCTATCTCCTGGTCGGGGAGGCGTTCGCGTAGGCGGTTGATGGAGAGGTCGGGGGCGAGTTTCGAGCCGCCGTACCAGATGGGTTCGCCGGCCGCGTTGGTGTCGCCGGGTGCGGCGAGGCTGTAGCCGATCACGTCGCCGGTCTCGGGGCCGAGGCGGGTCTTGACCTTGATGCCGAGGGACTGCAGCACGGTGAAGTAGTCGGCTTCGGTTCGTACGGCGGCAGCGACCGCGTACGCCTGCTCGCGCAGCCACTGCCGTGCCGTGACCGTCTGGCCCTGGCGCTCGGCCTTGGCGCGTTCGGCGCCGGTGGGGGTTCGGGGTGCGGTGAGGTCGCCGGACTTCAGGCGGCGCAGGCCGAACTCGGCTTCGATCTTGCGGCATTCGGCTTGGGCCCGCTGTCCGTCGTGGTGGGTGCGTGGGCGGCGTCCGTCGGCGCGGACGGTGGTGGCCATGATGTGGATGTGGTCGTCGGCGTGGCGCACGGCGATCCACCGGCATGCCTTCTCGTCTCCTTCGGGGGCGATGCCGGTGGCGTGAACGATGCGGCGGGCGACCTCGGCCCACTCGGCGTCGGTGAGGTAGCGGTCGCCGGGGGCGGTGCGGGCGGGGCAGTGCCAGACGTGCTGAGGTGGCTTCTTGCCGCCCAGCTCGCGGGTGCGCAGGTCGACATGGTGGTCGAGGCGCTTGGCGAGCAGGGAGTAGGTGGCTGCCGGGTCGCGGCCAGGGTCAGGGGCGCCGGCCATGTCCCAGGCGGCGACGATGTGTGGGTTGGTGTGTTCGTCGCGGCGGCCGGGGCCGAAGAGGTAGGCGATCAGTCCGCGGGTGTCGGAGCCGGTGGAGACGTCAGGCACCATGCGCGGTGCCTTCCGCCAGGAGCTGGTCGATCAGTCGGTAGCTGCTCTCGGCGGCTTGCTCGACGCGGTCCAGCACCGCCTCGGCGCGCTCGGGCACTGTTCCTCGGTGGATGGCTGCGGTGATCTGGTTGAGGTTGCCGCCGATGCGGTTCAGCGCGACCGTGTGTGCCTCGACTGCCTCGACCAGTGGGCGGACCGGGTCGTCCTCCGGGCTACCGACCAGCCCCGCCTTGCCGAGGGCGACGGCCAGGGCGGCGTCGCCGACGAATCCGGCGAACTTCTGACCGCGCTGGTGGGCGGCGGCGCTGATCACGCCGACCGCTGTCCGTGTGAAGCGGATGGTCTTCTCCTGGTCGCGCTTCTCCACGGTGCGCTTGCGGTTCATCAGTGCGGGCAGTGCGGGGGCGTCGAGGTCCCGCCAGGAGGGCTGCTCGACAGGCGGTTGGACGTCGGTCGGTGTCTGGGAGCGGAGGGCGGCGGAGTCGGCTATGACCCCTTCCAGCTCGGGCGCCCCCTGGCGCTCGGCCTCCTCCTCCGCCACCCCTGGGGCGGGGGCAAGCGCGGACGAAGCCTCGTTAGAGGCTCGTTCGCTCCAGCTTGCTGCTGATCGGCGGGTCAGGCCGAAGAATCCCTTGCGGCGGCGGGTGGGGGAGTTGTCGGTGCTCGTTTCGGGCATGGTGGTGCTCCGGTGGTCGTGTGGGGTGGGGCTTCGTCACGTCCGTTGCATCCGTCCCGTAGCTGGTCAGGACAGGTACGGAGCCGGTCGCAGGTACGGAGTGATCCGTATCGGCAAGGAACTCCGTCCCCGCGCTGACCTGCGCGGGGACGGATGCGACGGATTGATACGGAGCTGGCGTCAGCGCGTGGGCCTGGGGCCGGCAGGCCCGCCGGGCGGGCCGATGGGCAACGTCCCCGACGGAGGGGCCGGTGGCTTGCCCTGGGCCCGACGTGTGGGCGCAGCCTCGCCGGTTGCGGGTGCCGGTTGGGCGGGGTCGGGGCAGTAGCGGGCCCAGGCGTCGAGGAACTGGTTGCGGGCGTACGCCTTGGCCTGCCTGCCGTTCTCGAAGCGCTGGTTGGCCGGGCTGATGCCGAAGTCGCGCAGCAGGTTGGCCAGGTGGTAGGCGTTCAGGCCCTTCGTCCCGTACTCGGCCCAAGGCGCCTCCGCGTCCTGAACGAGGGCGGCGAGCAGGTCCTGGCTGCGCAGAGCCTCCTTGTGCCCCTCCTGCTCGAACACGCGGCGGACGTCTCGCAGCAGCCGCGTCTTCAGCGTCGTCTGTTCGTCCTGGACCACCTCGTTGCGCGTCATCGCCAGGCAGGCGGCACGGGCCCGCGAGGGCCAGTGCCCGCCGGCCAGGCCGGCGACGATCATCAGGGGCTCCCACGTATCGGCGGCGCGATCCTCGACCGGCATGTGCGGAACCAAGCCCTCTGCGGTGCTCCGCAGCGGGGCCAGCCAGGCGGTCAGCCGGTCGCGCAGCGCGTTCAGTTCCGGAACGGAGTACCGCGAGCGGAACGGGGCGATGCGCTCGCCCGGCTTGCGCTTCTGCATGCGGAGCACGACCGCCCGGTCCATGATCGTGTCCGGCAGGTCGCCGATCCCGGCGAGCGCGGCCATGGCGAAGGTGGGAAACGCCGTCGGCTTGTGCTCCGGGCCGGAGATCCGCCAGGCGGGCCGGTTGCGCTGGTGCCCCGCGTTCAGCAGGCCGCGCAGGTCCTCCTTGTCACCGGCCTTGGGGCCGAAGATGGTGTCGGCCTCGTCCACCAGCAGCGTCGGCGGGTTCTTGCCGATGACGCGGAAGACCACCGCAGGCGAGGTGTTCACCGTCATCATCGGCTGATGCACGGTCTCGTGGAGCACGTCCAGGACGCGGGACTTGCCGCACCCCTTGGTCGGCCCCACCACCGCCAGCCGTGGCGCGTGCTGGAGGGCGGGCTGGATGTGGGAGGCCGCCACCCACAACGTGACCGCCGTCAGGGCCTCCTCGCTCGGCAGCACTACGTACCGGCCGATCGCCGTACGGAGGTCATCCAGCAGCGCGGCTCCTTCGTCGGCCGTCTCGTCGCTCGCACCGGCGCGGTCCCCGGTCCCCGATCCCCCGTCGGGGGCCGCGGTCCCCGTAGATATGTGGGGACCGTGGCCCTCACCATCGGCTCGGGGCGCGCCGTGCTCGCCTGGGATTCGGGGACCGGGTTCGGGGACCAGCGGACCGGAAGTCTCTGTCCGGTCCCCGGCGTCCGGTTCGGCGGGACCGGTCCCCAGGGCACTGACCTGCGCCTGTTCCGCGCTGGGCGTGTTTCGGTCCCCGACCGGAACACCCGTCGAAGCAGGGGACCGTGACTCCGTTCGGTCCCCGCCTCGGTCCCCGTTGCGCCAGGGGATGCCCTGGCCGGGGACCGCGGGGGTGGGCCAGACAACCTCGGACGCCTTCGAGGTGGCGAGGGACGTAGAGTCCTCCATAGACGTTCCTCTCAGGTGAGGGACGGGACGGGCAAGGTCCCCGCCTCCCACCAGTTCGTTCGTTCAGGGATGGGCGACGTGCAGGGGAATCTCCGGCCCTCGGCGTTGGCGCGCCGGGGGCCGTTGCTGTGTCCGGGGCTTCCGGTGGCTCATGAGGCCAGGCCCCACTCGTTCCGGCCGTCGATCAGCGTGCGCTCGTAGCGCAGCAGCTCGGCCTCGGGGTAGAGCACCCGCTTGCCGACCTTGATGCCGCGCGGCCCCTTCTTGATCTGGCGCCAGTAGCGGACGGTGCTCTCGGCTGTGCGGTAGCGCTCGGCGACCTCGGCGGTGGTCAGGTATCGCATGCATTCCCATTCGGTTAGGTGGCGATTCGATCTGCATAAAGTTGTACCCCGGGATCGGCGGTTAGCCAAATCGGGAAGCTCATGTTTCAATTTGGATAGCGACGGTCGTGATGGAGGTTCGATGGCAGGCGACAGACCCGAAGGCGGCGAGGTGCCGGTGCTCTACAGCGAAGGGAACGTGGCCGCGCGCGTGGCCCTGGAGCGCGAGGTCAGGGGGTGGAGCACGACCGAGCTGGCCGAGCGGGTGACCAGAGCCGGCATCAAGATGAACCAGACAGCGGTCTGGCGCATCGAGAACGGCACCCCCCGGCGGCGCATCAACCTCGACGAGGCCCTCGCCTTCTCCCGCGTCTTCGAGCTCCCTCTCGAAGAGCTGATGTCCCCGCCCCTGGAGGGGCTCGACATCGATAGTCGGCGCCTCGTCCAGGAGGCCGTCGAAGCGTTCTACGAGGCCCGAGATGCGCGCGACCGCCTGCATCGTGCCGTGGTCGCCATCGCCGACCACATCAAGGCCCATCCCGACAGCTCGCGGGCCATCCACGAGCAGTGCCTCCGCCTCATGGGCGACGAGCGGGACGCTCGCACGCTCAGCAACGACATCGAGGACGGGGGCCACTACTGACAACCGACACGAAGGAGAGGCCACTTGGCCAACATTCAGAAGCGCCCCAACAGCAAATGGCGGGCCCGCTACCGCGACCTTGATGGCAAGGAGCACGCCCGCCACTTCGAGCGGAAGCTCGATGCCCAGCGGTGGCTCGACGAGGTCACGGCGAGCATGGTCACCGGTCAGTACGTCGACCCGCGCGCCGGCCGGATCACGTTCGAGAAGTACGCCGAGAAGTGGGAGGGCTCGCTCATCGCGAGCGAGGCGGGTGAACGCATCACCGACAACGCGCTCCGGCTCCACCTCGTACCGGCGCTGGGCGCCCGCTCCATGGCGGCGATACGCCGCAACGACATACAGGTGCTCTTCAAGCACCTGTCCGACCAGCTCGGCCCCGGCAGCGTGCGGAACGTCTACGACGTCCTCGTGCGCGTCATGACGGCGGCCGTGGACGACAAGGTCATCGCCTCCAGCCCGTGCCGCCGGATCACCCTCCCGGCGATGCCGGACGAGGAGGTCACCCCGCCCACCGTCGAGCAGGTCGAGGCGATGGCGCGGGTGATGCCGTCGTACATCCGCGCGGCGATCGTCACCCTCGCCGGATCAGGGCTGCGCATCGGTGAACTGCTCGGCCTGAAGGTGTCGGACGTCGACTTCAAGGCCGGCACCATCCGCGTCGAGCGGCAGCGGCTCCAGTCGGGGAAGATCGGCCCGCCGAAGACCGCCAAGTCCCGGCGTACGGTCCCGGTCGGCGAGATTGTCACCGACGCCCTCCTCGCGCATCTCGCCGCACGCCCCTCCAAGGAGTGGCTGTTCACGATGGAGGAGGGGGAGCCGCTCAACTACCGGCGTTGGAAGACCGAGTGGAATTGCGCCCGCAGGGCGCTCCAGGCGGAGGAGAACGAGGCGGCCAAGAGTGAGGGCCGTAAGCCCGTCGAGCTGCCGCACATGGTCACCCACGACCTGCGGCACTTCTACGCCTCCGCGCTCATCGGCGGCGGCGCGAGCGTCAAGCAGGTGCAGCTCGTCCTCGGGCACGCGTCCGCCGTCATCACGCTGCGGATCTACGCGCACCTGTGGCCCGGGGAAGAAGACCGCACCCGGGCCGTCATGGACGCCGTGCTCGGCGGCTTGCGGACCGGGTGCGGACAGGTAGGCGACATGGCCCGCGAAACCGCAGGTCAGAACGCCTAACCAGAGATCAGGCCTTCTTGGTCTCCCAGAAGATGCGGTCGATCTCGGCGATGAGCTCCAGCGCCTTCTCGCCCGTCTTCGGGTCCGTCGAGGCCTTCGCCGCCGACAGGGCCTTCAGGGTGTCGTTCACGAGCTGGTTGAGCTCGGGGTACTTCTCGAAGTGCGGGGCCTTGAAGTAGTCGCTCCAGAGGACCGAGACGTGGTGCTTGGCGAGCTCCGCGCGCTGCTCCTTGATGACGACGGCGCGCGCGCGGAAGTGCGGGTCCTCGTTCGCCTGGTACTTCTCCTGGACGGCCTTGACGGACTCGGCCTCGATGCGGGCCTGGGCCGGGTCGTACACGCCGCAGGGGAGGTCGCAGTGGGCGCTGACCTTGACCTTGGGGGCAAACAGGCGGGAGAGCATTCTGCTGTCCTTCCTCGTGATCGTCTTCTCAAGTGGGACATTACTCGGTGAGAAGCGCGTTTTCGCGAGCGCCCCCTGGTGCTTAGGACAAAAGTCCAGGGTCACCATGGGACTCGTGGACGATCGGACCGGGAGGTGCCGGATGGTGGAATCGGGGCGTACGGCGGGGCGGGAGCCCGGGGCCCCGTTCGGGATCGCCGAGGTGACGGGGGTGTCGATGGTGCCCACGCTGCTCCACGGCGATCAGCTGTTCGTGCATTACGGGGCGCGGCTGCGGCCCGGGAACGTGGCCGTGCTGCGCCACCCGCTCCAGCAGGATCTGCTCATCGTGAAGCGGCTGATCGAGCGGCGCGGCGGCGGCTGGTGGGTGCTCGGGGACAATCCGGACGCCGAGGGGGACAGCCGGGTATTCGGGGTCGTACCGGAGCCGCTGGTGCTCGGGCGGGTGCGGGCGCGGTACCGGCCGGTCACCCCCGGGCGTCAGCGGTCGGCCGGTGTGGCGCTCTCCTGGCTCTTCTCCGCCGTCAGGCCCGTGCGCTCGGCGTCGAGGGCCTCCTGACGCTTGCGGGCGCGGTAGGCGGCCACGTTGGCGCGGGTCGCGCAGCGGTCCGAGCAGTAGCGGCGGGAGCGGTTGGTAGAGGTGTCCAGGTAGGCGTTGCGGCACGGCGCCGCCTGGCAGAGGCCGAGGCGGTCGGCGCCGAACTCGGTGAGGTGGAAGGCCAGGCCCATCGCGGCGATGGCGGCGTACCCCGCGGTCGCGTTCGACGGGTGATCGGCGAGGTGCATGTGCCACCGCGGCCGGCCCTCCTCGTCGAGGTAGTCGTGGCCGGAGATCTGCGGGCTGACCGGGAACTCCAGGAGGAGCGAGTTCAGCAGGTCCACGGCTCCGGTGTGGTCGCCCTCGTCGGCGGCCGTGAAGACGGCGCGCAGCCGGGCGCGTACCGAGCGGAAGCGCGTCACGTCGGCGTCGGTGGCCCGCCGGGCCATCTGGGACGCGGCGCCGAAGAGGTCCCGGACCGCCTCGACCGAGGTGAGGGAGTCCTTGTTGCGGGCCGGCTCCTCGGTGTTGACCAGGCGTACGGCGTAGTCCGAGTAATAGGCCAGTTCCACTTGTAGTCCTTACTCCGGCGGTCTAGGGTCGGGGCGGGGAAGGGTAAGCGACGCGTTCCCTTCGAGGGTATTACGAAGAGGGTGGAGGCTGAGACATGACGGACACCAAGGACGCCACGGACGCTCACACGACCGGAACCGGGACCCGGACCGACTGGGCGGCGGCCTGGCAGCGCAGCTGGGACCGTCAGCAGGAGTGGTACATGCCCGACCGCGAGGAACGCTTCCGCGTGATGCTCGACATGGTCGAGGCGCTCGTGGGACCGGAGCCCCGCGTGCTCGACCTCGCCTGCGGTACGGGGAGTATCACGAGCCGGCTGCTCCGGCGGTTCCCGGGCGCCACCAGCACCGGCGTCGACCTCGACCCCGCGCTCCTCGCCATCGCCGAGGGCACCTTCGCCGGCGACGCCCGCGTCAGCCTCGTGGCCGCCGACCTCAAGGACCCCGCCTGGACCGAGGCGCTGCCGTACGACACGTACGACGCCGTCCTCACCGCCACGGCCCTTCATTGGCTGCACAGCGAGCCCCTGGCCGCGCTCTACGGGCAGCTCGCCGGGCTCGTCCGCGACGGCGGCGTCCTGATGAACGCCGACCACATGATCGACACCTCCACGCCCCGCATCAACGCCGCCGAGCGCGCCCAGCGGCACGCCCGGATGGACCGCGAGAAGGCCGCCGGGGTGCTCGACTGGGCCGACTGGTGGGCGCTCGCCGCCAAGGACCCGGTGCTCGCCGAGCCCACCGCCCGCCGCTTCGAGATCTACGGCGAGCACGCCGACGGCGACATGCCCGCGCCCCGCTGGCACGCCGACGCCCTCCGCGCCGCCGGCTTCGGCGAGGCCCGCACCGTCTGGGCCTCGCCCTCCGACACCCTGCTCCTCGCCGTGAAGTAGGGCCAGGGGGACGCCGGAAGGGGCGGTACGGGCTCGCGCCCGTACCGCCCCTTCCCGTACGCCCGAAGCGCCGGGCAGCGCCTTACAGCACCTTCGACAGGAACGCCTTCGTCCGGTCGTGCTGCGGGTTCGTCAGGACGTCCCTCGGGTTGCCCGACTCGACCACCACGCCGCCGTCCATGAAGACCAGCGAGTCGCCGACCTCCCTGGCGAAGCCCATCTCGTGCGTGACGACGATCATCGTCATGCCCGACTCGGCCAGGTCGCGCATGACGTCGAGGACGTCACCCACGAGCTCCGGGTCGAGCGCCGAGGTCGGCTCGTCGAAGAGCATCAGCTTCGGCTCCATCGCCAGCGCACGGGCGATGGCGACGCGCTGCTGCTGGCCGCCGGAGAGCTGCGACGGGTAGTTGCCCATCTTGTCCCGCAGGCCGACCCGGTCGAGCAGCCGCTCGGCGCGCTCGCGCGCCACCGCCTTGGACTCGCCCTTCACCTGGATCGGCGCCTCCATGACATTGGCCAGGGCCGTCATGTGCGGGAACAGGTTGAAGCGCTGGAAGACCATGCCGATGTCACGGCGCTGGACCGCGACCTCGCTGTCCTTCAGCTCGTAGAGCTTGTCGCCCTTCTGCCGGTAGCCCACCAGCTCGCCGTCGACCGAGAGCCGGCCGCCGTCGATGCGCTCCAGGTGGTTGATGCAGCGCAGGAAGGTGGACTTCCCGGAGCCGGAGGGGCCGACGAGGCAGAAGACCTCGCCGTTCTGCACCTCCAGGTCGATGCCGCGGAGGATGTGCGCGGCTCCGTAGGACTTGTGGACGCCTTCGGCTTTTACCATGGGCTCGGTCATGCCGACATCTCCGGGGAACGCTTGAACGTGGCCAGGTTCTTCTTGACCCGCTGCCACGGGGTGGGCGGCAGGTTACGGGTCGAACCGCGGGCGAAACGACGCTCCAGGTAGTACTGGCCGACGCTGAACACGCTGGTCAGCGCGAGGTACCAGATCGAGGCCACGAAGAGCATCTCCATCACGGCGCCGGCCGTGTTTCCGATGTTCGAGGAGGCCCGCAGGAGCTCGGTGTACTGCACGGCCGAGACCAGCGACGAGGTCTTCAGCATGTTGATGAACTCGTTGCCCGTCGGCGGCACGATCACGCGCATGGCCTGCGGCAGCACGACCCGCCACATGGTCTTCGTCTGCGACATGCCGAGCGCGTGCGCCGCCTCGGTCTGGCCCTCGTCGACCGACTGGATGCCGGCCCGGACGATCTCCGCCATGTAGGCGCCCTCGTTGAGGCCGAGGCCGAGCAGGGCGACCATGAACGGCGTCATGACGTCCACGGTCTCGTTCTTGTAGATCGGCCCGAGGTTGATGTACTGGAAGATCAGCGACAGGTTGAACCACACCAGCAGCTGCACGTACACCGGGGTGCCCCGGAAGAACCAGATGTACAGCCACGCGACCGCGCCGGTGACCGGGTTCTTCGACAGGCGCATCACCGCGAACAGGATGCCGAGCACGAGGCCCAGCGCCATGGAGGCGACGCTGATGATCACGGTGTTGCCGAGACCGTCGAGGACGGACGGGTCGAACACCTTGTCCCACACGGTGTCCCAGATGATGTTGCCCTGGGAGAACGCGTAGATGAGCCATCCGAGGAGCGCGACCACCACGACGGCGCTGACCCAGCGCCCGTAGTGGCGCACCGGGATCGCCTTGATCGCCTCGTACGGGACGCCCGAGGGGCCGGAGCCGGCCGGACGCGCGTCCGACGGCTCCTTGGAGATCTTGTCAGTCACGACGACTGCCCTTCAGTGGAACGAGGAGGTCACTTGCCGGCGTTGACGGTGGCCGACTGCACGGCGCTGCCCTCGACGTTCCACTTCTTCAGGGCCTCGGCGTAGGACCCGTCCTTGATGATCGCGTCGAGCGCGTCCTTGACGGCGTCGCGCAGCTGCGTCTTGTCCTTGGACACGCCGATGCCGAAGAGGCCGACGTCGCTCTGGCTGCCGACGACCTCGAAGTCGTTGCCGCCGCCCGAGGTCTTCGCGATGTACGCGGCGACCGGGTAGTCGTTCAGGTCGGCCACGGCGCCGCCGGCCTTGACGCGGGTCTGCGCCTCGGCGTCGGTGTCGAAGGCCTGGATCGTCAGCTTGTTGGCGCCGCACTTGGTCGCCTGGGCCTTGAAGGTGTCCTCGTAGATCGTGCCGCGCTGCACGGCGACGGTCTTGCCGCACAGGTCGTCGAGGGAGTTGATGCCCTGCGGGTTGCCCTTCTTGACCAGCAGGGAGACGCCGGAGCTGAAGTAGTCGACGAAGTCGATGCCCTTGCCGATCTTCTTCCCGTTGTCGTCCAGGCCCTCCTGACGCTTCTTGTTGTCCGTCATGGACGACATGATCAGGTCCTGGCGGCCGGTGTAGATCGAGGTGATCAGGCCGTCGAAGGTGCCCGAGGTGAACTCGAACTTCACACCGAGCTGCTTGCTCAGGGCCTCGGCGATGTCGGGGTCGACACCCACGATCTTGCCGCCCTCGGTGAACTCCATCGGCGCGTACGAGGCGTCCGTGCCGACCTTGATGATGCCGGCCTTCTGGATGTCGGCCGGGAGCTTCGAGAAGAGGGGGGCCTTGTCGGCGGCCGGTGCGGAGGAACCGCCCGGCTTGGTGGCGCCGCTGTCATTGGTCTGGTCGCCACAGGCGGTCATCAGCATCGAGCCGGCGACCGCGATGGCGGCGACCGCGGCAAGACGGGACGTACGGGTCTTGGCGGCGGTCGTCGAGCGCGTGGAGCGTGCGGTCATGGTCGGGTTCCTCCGGCAGGTGAGGGAGTTGCCTTAGGCCGCGCACGCACCTTCGAGTGCCGCGACCTCGTGTGATTACGGCATCTTGCCATTCGGACTGCCTCAAACCGACGGCCACGGATGTCAAAATCGGATAACGGGTCGTGGCCGAATCGCGGCGGCCAGTCCCCCCAAGGCGAAACCTTCTGCGGGAAGGTGCCCAAGGGACCGTAAATTCTCCTGTTCATCTCGCCATTCGGACGACACGAAGGCGGCTATTCGGGTGCTCGGGGCACCTATCGGACATCGAGTGACGAGTCATTCTCTATCCGTGCTCCGTTCAGGGCCGGTAGCACTCGGTATGAGTCGCGTCACCGAGGAGGTATCGACTCGTCTCCGGACCCGTCTGTCCGGTAAGAAGGATCCTTACACCCCTCATCCGGGGCTCAGGGCGCGTTGTGCGGCGCGCCCGCGCGGCTGCCAGACAAGGCGGCCGCGGGACCCACCCACCCCTCCTCAACCGGGAGTGGCCACCCTCAAATGAAGAAGACTTAAGGGGTCAACCCAATGGCAGCGGAGATCGTCAATCCTCGCAGCGAGACCGGTACGGAAGGGGCTCCCGAGGAGCCCTTCGACCCGGCGTTCGCGCTGCACCGCGGCGGCAAGATGGCCATTTCGGCCACGGTGCCGCTGCGCGACAAGGACGACCTGTCCCTCGCGTACACGCCCGGCGTCGCCAAGGTGTGCACGGCAATCGCGGAGCAGCCCGAGCTGGTCAACGACTACACCTGGAAGTCCCAGGTCGTCGCGGTCGTGACCGACGGCACGGCGGTGCTCGGCCTCGGCGACATCGGCCCGGAGGCCTCCCTCCCGGTCATGGAGGGGAAGGCCATCCTCTTCAAGCAGTTCGGCGGCGTGGACGCGGTTCCGATCGCGCTCGCCACCACCGACGCCGACGAGATCGTCGAGACCGTCGTCCGGCTCGCCCCGTCCTTCGGCGGCGTGAACCTGGAGGACATCTCGGCGCCCCGGTGCTTCGAGATCGAGCGCAAGCTCCAGGAGCGCCTGGACATCCCGGTCTTCCACGACGACCAGCACGGCACCGCGATCGTGACGCTCGCGGCCCTGCGCAACGCGGCCAAGCTGACCGACCGCACCCTGGGCGACCTGCGCGCGGTCATCTCCGGCGCGGGCGCGGCCGGTGTGGCCATCGCGAAGTTCCTGCTGTCGGCGGGTATCGGCGACGTCGCCGTGACCGACCGCAAGGGCATCGTGAGCAGTGACCGGACCGACCTGACGGACGTCAAGCGCGAGATCGCCGGGCTCACCAACAAGGCGGGCCTCTCCGGCTCCCTGGAGACCGCCCTGGCCGGCGCGGACGTCTTCATCGGCGTCTCCGGCGGTACGGTCCCCGAGGCGGCCGTCGCGGCCATGGCGCCGAACGCCTTCGTGTTCGCCATGGCCAACCCGAACCCCGAGGTGCACCCCGACGTCGCGCACAAGTACGCGGCGGTCGTGGCCACCGGCCGTTCGGACTACCCGAACCAGATCAACAACGTCCTCGCGTTCCCCGGCATCTTCGCCGGCGCGCTCCAGGTCCGGGCCTCCCGGATCACCGAGGGCATGAAGATCGCCGCCGCCGACGCCATCGCCGGCGTGGTCGGCGACGACCTGTCCGCGGACTGCGTGATCCCGTCGCCGTTCGACGAGCGCGTGGCCCCGGCCGTCGCCTCCGCGGTCGCCGCCGCGGCCCGCGCGGAGGGCGTCGCCCGCCGCTGACGCGCAGCGCGTATCGCGCCCCGCGCCTCGTGCGCCGCGCAAGTCGAGAGGAAGCCTCGCCCGGGTTCGGCCGAACCGGGCGGGGCTTTCGCGTGGGCGGGGCATTCGTGTACGTGCCGTGGGGGCGGGCAGGGCCTGGATGAGGGACGCGCGTCACAGCGGGGTGTGGTTACGCGATCACCCGGTGCGCGCCTAGGGTCGGGGCCATGTTCGCTGCCTATGCCGCCCGAATCGACCGCGACCAGCCGCTGAACGGCCTCGAACTGGGGGAGCGCCCCGAGCCCGAGGCGCGGCCCGGTTGGACCACCGTCACCGTGAAGGCCGCCTCGCTCAACCACCACGACCTGTGGTCGCTGCGCGGGGTCGGACTGCCCGAGGAGAAGCTGCCGATGATCCTCGGCTGCGACGCCGCGGGCATCGACGAGCACGGCAACGAGGTCGTGCTGCACTCCGTCATCGGCCAGACCGGCCACGGCGTCGGCCCCGACGAGCCGCGCTCCATCCTCACCGAGCGCTACCAGGGGACCTTCGCCGAGCGGGTCACCGTGCCCAGCTGGAACGTGCTGCCCAAGCCGAAGGAGCTCTCCTTCGAGGAGGCCGCCTGTCTGCCGACCGCCTGGCTCACCGCGTACCGGATGCTGTTCACCAACGCCGGTGTACGGCCCGGCGACTCGGTGCTCGTGCAGGGCGCGGGCGGCGGTGTCGCGACCGCCGCGATCGCGCTCGGCAAGGCGGCCGGGCTGCGGGTCTACGCCACCAGCCGTGACGAGGCCAAGCGGAAGCGGGCCGTCGAGCTCGGCGCCGTCGAGGCCTACGAGCCGGGCGCGCGGCTGCCGAAGCGCGTCGACGCGGTCATCGAGACGGTCGGCGCCGCCACCTGGTCCCACTCCGTCAAGTCGCTGCGCCCCGGCGGCACCCTGGTCATCTCCGGCGCCACCAGCGGCGACCGCCCCGCGCACGCCGAACTCACCCGGATCTTCTTCCTGGAGCTCAAGGTGGTCGGCTCCACCATGGGTTCCAAGGACGAGCTGGAGGACCTGCTGTCCTTCTGCGCGGCCACCGGCGTCCGCCCGGTGATCGACGAGGTGCTGCCGCTCGACCGGGCGCGCGAGGGCTTCGAGAAGATGGCGTCCGGCGAGCTCTTCGGAAAGATCGTCCTGAAGACGGACTGAAGACCTTCTGAAGACCTCCGGACCGACCTCTTGAACCAGGACGCTTGTCCTGATGGGATCTCCGGCATCGCGAAAAGGTGAACAACGCTCACATCGCCTGCCGGAGGTCCCCCTTGTTGCGTACCACCCTCGTGGCGGGCGCCCTCGCCGCCGCGCTCCTCGCTCCCACCGCCGCCCCGACCGCCGCCGTCCCGACCGCCGCCGCCCAAGACGGCACCGGTGGGGCGATCCCCGTCCTCACCGACGCCAAGGG
Source organism: Streptomyces fradiae (assembly GCF_041270065.1). Taxonomy (NCBI): domain Bacteria; kingdom Bacillati; phylum Actinomycetota; class Actinomycetes; order Kitasatosporales; family Streptomycetaceae; genus Streptomyces; species Streptomyces fradiae. Next base: position 5,409,556 of record NZ_CP065958.1, read on the forward strand.
GCGCGCCCTCACCCTGCGCGGCTGGAACGTCGAGGACAAGGCCCACCGCGGCGAGCAGGCCCTCTCCGCCATCACCGAGAAGCACTTCCGCGACATGCGCGCCAAGGGCTTCAACTTCGCCCGCCTGCTGGTCTTCTGGGACGACCTGGAGCCCCGCCCCGGCCAGTACAGCCAGGACTACCTCCGCAGGATCGAACGCATCCTGGACTGGGCCGAGAAGTACGACGTCAAGGTCCTCATCGATGCCCACCAGGACGTCTTCGGCCCCGCCTTCGGGCACCGCGGCATCCCCGAGTGGGCCACCCGGACCGACGGACTGCCCTTCGAGCGCAACCCCGACGACTGGTTCTCCGAGTACTTCCAGCCCGCCGTGCAGCGCGCCTTCACCCACCTCTACGAGGACGCCGACCTGCGGCGCGCCCAGGCCCGGATGTGGCGCGTCCTCGCCGAACGCTTCGCCGGCCACCCGGCCGTCATCGGCTACGACCCCGTCAACGAGCCCATGGGCGAACTCCGGGAGGGCGAGGACCTGCCCACCGCGGCCCGCCGCATCGAGCGCGAGCAGCTCACCCCGATGTACAACCGCCTGGCGGACGCGATCCGTTCGGCCGACCGCGACGCCTGGGTCTTCGTCGAGCCGACCCCGATCGTCGGCGAGGGCGTGCCCACCGGCCTCGGCCGGATCGACGACCCCAAGGTCGTGTACGCCCCGCACTTCTACAACACCGGCATGGAGGCGGGCGCGGACTACGACCCGGCCGCCGGCTGGATCGAGAGCTACGAGCAGGCGGTGACCCAGTACCCCAAGGAGTACAAGGTCCCGGTGGTCGTGGGCGAATGGGGCCCGCTCAACAACTCCCTCCCGAACATGAACCGCTTCTACCGCGAGGCCATGGTCTCGCTCGGCCGCTACAGCTCCGGCTGGGCGGGCTACGTCTGGTGCTACGGCGGCGGCTACTGCGCGGTGAACGGCGACGGCACCTTCCGTACGAACAAGGAGCTCACCGCCGAGCCCTACGCCGAGGCCGTCGCCGGCACCGTCCGCGCCTCCTCCTACGACGCCGCGGCCGGCGTCTACCGCCTGGAGTACGACGCCGCCGGCCCCCGCGGCTCCCGCGTCACCGAACTCTCCCTGCCCCCGGGCGCGTGGCAGGTCGCGACCCGGGGGAGGGCGATCGTGCTCCGCCCCGCCCAGGGCAAGGCCCTGGTCCTCGCCACCCCGGGCACCCGGGTGACGGTCACGGTGGCCGCCACCGACCGCGGCTGACGGGGCCGGGAGGCGGGAAGGGCGTCGCCCTGGGCGGGCCCGGGCTCGCCCGGGGCCCGGACCCGACCCGGCGGCTACGGCCTGCGGGTTTCCCGGCCCGGCCCCGCCCTACGGCCTGCGGCGGTCCGGGCCGAGCAGGGACAGGATGCCGTCCGCCGCCGTCGCCAGATGGCGGCGGGCCTCGGCCAGCTGGTCGCGGCTCACGCCGTGGTCGCGGGCGGCGTCGCGGACGTCGTCGCGGAAGCGGTCGAGCAGCCGGTCCAGCTCACGGGCCGGCTCGGCGGCGCCGTCGATGTCCTTCGCCCAGTCGGAGACGGCCTGTTCGGGTGAGCTCGGCCGGCCGGCGGCCGGGCCGTGGGTCGTGCTCGTCACCAGGTTGCCCAGCTGGGCGGTGATGTCCGAGATGCCCTCCCAGACGCCCTTCGGCCAGTCGCCGCCCTTCAGCCGGTCCTGGAACTGGTCCTGGAGCTGCTGCGCGATCCGCTGGTACTCCTTCGCCTGCCGCTTGGCCGACTGCGCCTCCGCCCGTGCCTGGCGGGCCTGCTCCTTCAGCTCCTGCTTCGCCTTGCGCAGCTCCTCCCGGGCGTCGAAGGAGGCCGAGGCGCCGGCCGTACGGGAGGCGGTCGCCGCCGCCCGCATCTCGCTGCGCAGCTTTCCGGCGGCGCCCCGCACGTCGTCGCGGATCTCGGCGGCCAGTTCGGAGACGGACTCGCGGATCTCCTCCTCCAGGTCGGCCAGTTCGCCGCCGCGTCCGGCCAGCTCGGCCCGGCCTGCGTCGGTGATCGAATAGACCTTGCGGCCGCCCTCGGTGGCGTGGGTGATCAGACCCTCCGCCTCCAGCTTGGCGAGCCGCGGGTAGACCGTGCCCGCCGAGGGCGTGTACAGGCCCTGGAAGCGCTCCTCCAGGAGCCTGATCACCTCGTACCCGTGGCGGGGGGCCTCGTCGAGCAGCTTGAGGAGATAGAGCCGGAGCCGGCCGTGGGCGAAGACGGGCGCCATGTCAGAGGACCTTTCCGGACGCGGGGGAGGCGGCGGCCGAGCCGTCGCCGTCGCCGTCCGGCCCGTGCTCCGGCTCGGGGCGGCGCAGCAGGGCGATGGAGCCGGAGACGGTGGTCGCCTTCAGGGTGCCCTGGCCGGCGCCCAGCGTGCCGGAGATGGAACGGGTGCCCCAGGAGCCGCCGATCCGCAGGTCCTCGAAGGCGCTCGACACGGAACCGCTGGTGGTGCTGGCCTCGACCCGCGCGTCCGCCGGGTGCGGCAGCCGGATCGCGACCTCGCCGGAGACGCTGGTCAGCCGGATGTCGGCGGGCGGCCCGTCCTGGCCGGCCGCCGGGTCGAGGTCGATGACCATGTCCCCGCTGACCGTCTCGGCCTTCACCGCCGAGCCGGCGCCGTCGATCACGGTGACGTCGCCCGTCACCGAGTTGATCTGCAGCGCGCCGGTGACCGACTGCGCCTCCAGGTTCCCGGAGACCGTCTCGGCGCGCACCGGGCCGGCGAGGCCGACGAGCGTGGTGTCGCCGGTGACGCCACGCACCGCCGTGCGTCCCCTGACGCCGGAGATCACCGTCTCGGCGCCGATCGCGCCGACCTCGACGTCGGTGCCGGCCGGCACGGCCACGGAGACCACGACCCGGCGCCGGTGGCCCTTGGGGTCGAGCCACTTGAGGATGCCCTTCCAGTGCAGGTCCTCATAGCTCACGACCAGCGTGGAGCCCTGCTGCGAGACGATCAGCGGCGGGCCCTCGATCTCCGAGACCTCCACCCGCGCGGAACTCTCGTCGGTCCCCACCACGTTCACCGCTCCGTTGACCACACGGACCTGGAGCCGCCGGACGGGGTCGGTCAGCGGGATCTTGCGAGGCTCGGTGACGGACCACTCTGTCATGGTGCTGCCCTCCCGTGTCACGGTCACGATGTCGACTGCGACGCAACATATCGCGTCTTCCGATAGACACGATATATCGCGGTGCGGTCAAGTCAACCCTGACTCGCCCCGGACGGAGTCGAGCCCGACCCTGACAGGGATGGGGGCGTGCGTAATCCGGGGCATTCACTCCTTGAAGCGGACAATTGCCCTACGTTGGGGGCATGATTGCGACATCGGGATCCCGCTCCGCAGGAGCGCTGCTGCTCTGCCGCGCCGAGCCCCCGGCGGTCCGCCCGCCGGCCCAGCTGCTCCGCGAGCAGCTCCTGCTCGCACCCGCGGGACCCGACTGGAGCGTGCTGGTCCCGGAGGGGAAACCCTGGCTCGACGACGGCGAACCCGTCGAACGCGTCGTCACCGGCTGGGCCACCGCTCTTGCCGTCGGCGCCGCCATCTGGCCGGTTCTCGCCCTCTGGTGGGACGCGGACCGCGCCGGACTCACGCTGGCCGCCGGCTTCCGCCGTACCGTCGGCTACACCTGGCTCGCCGACGGCACCCCGGTCGGCGAGGACGAGGCCATGCGGACCTTCGCCGCCCGGCTCGCGCTCGACCCCGTGCTCGACGTCCAGGCCCTGGAACCGCTCACCCGGCCCGACCCGGACGCCGACGCCCACGCCCGGCTCGTCGGTCTCGTCGCCGTCCTCGCCCGCACCGGACTCGCCCTGCCCGCCGGCCTCACGCCCGGCGACAGCGCCGACCGGCTGCGCTCGGCGGCCCGCGCCCAGGGCGCCGAACTCCTCGAATGGTCCGGCTGGCGGGACGCCGTACGCGCCGAACTCGACGCCGTCGAGGACACCCGCATCGGCCCGTACCTGCGCGGTCCCCGCGCCCGCGTCCTCGCCGCCGCCCAGCTCGCGGCCGGGCTTCCGCTGCTCGCCTGGGGGATCGGCCGCCGCAGCGGCGGCTGGGCGACGGCCGGTGCGCTGCTCGTCGTCCACGGGGCCGCCGGCCTCGCCTACGACCGCCTCTACGCCCGCCTCTACGGCCACCTGCCGGAAGCCGCCCCCTGATCGCGCGACCGGCGCCTACTCGTCGTCGTCCTCGTCGTCGAGCCGCGCCAGCCAGGTCGCGAGGCGCTCGACCGGCACCTCGAAGTCGGGATTCAGATCGACGAACGTGCGCAGCTGCTCGGCGAGCCACTCGAAGGTGACCTCCTCCTCGCCGCGCCGCTTCTCCAGTTCCTCGATGCCACGGTCGGTGAAGTACATGCGATCAGAATAGGCCGTGGTCAGCGGAGCCGACCGCGTCCCCTGTTCCTCTTGAGCACCACGGACTAGCCTCTTTCATCATCGTTTCGGGGAGCGGGGGCCGCTGTGACGGATGGAATCGCCCGGATTCGGCTGGACGACGGCACGCCCGTGTGGGCCCGGGTCAGCGGGGCGGAGGAGCTGCGCCGGGGCGTCCCCGGCGGCGCGTTCCAGGACACCGGGATCGGGGACCGGATCGGGGACCGGGTGGTCTCCATGGCCGGCGGCCTCACGGACGTGGTGCGCGGGGTGGTCGGCTCGCTGCGCGCCGGACTCGACCCGGAGGGCTCGGTCGAGGTCGCCGTCAGCTTCGGGATCGAGCTCTCCGCGCAGGCGGGCAAGGTGATCGGCGTGCTCGCCGACGGCGGCGGCAAGGCCTCGATCAACGTCTCCCTGACCTGGACGGAACCTGGCCGTCCGGCCGAGGACGGCGCCACGCGCGCGGAGGAGGCCGCCGCGCCCGGGCTCGTACCCGCCTCCGTGCCGCCCATGCCCCCGGCCCCGCCCGCCGCGCCCACCCTGCCGCTGCCCCCGCCCGCCGCCTCCCCGGAGAACGGCCCTGGCGCCGTATGAGCGCCTTCGACGCGCTCGTGCGCCCCGCGCTCGTGCGCATCGCCGCTCCCGGCGACGGGTATGACCCGCACGGCGACCCGTTCTGGGGCACGGGATTCTTCATCGCCCCCGGCTGGGTGCTGACCTGTGCCCACGTCGTGGCCAAGGGGGGTAGCGCGGTGTGGAGAGAGGAACCCGCCGTCGGCATCACCTGGGAGGGCGGCCGGACCACCGGCCGGCTGGTGCTCGCCAAGCCGCGCCCCGCCACGCCTGACGAGGAGCCCGGCTTCTGGGAGTTCCCCGACCTCGCGCTCGTCCGGGTCGAGGGCGCCGAGGACGCCGCCTGCGTCCGGCTCAGCGAGCGCCCGCCCACCACCCCCACCCAGGTCAGCCTGCACGGCTGGGCCCGGCAGACCGGCGAGGTCGGCGTCCGGGACGTGCTCGGCACGGCGTACGGCTTCGAGGCGGGCGCCCTGCTCCTCAAGTGGGGCGTCCCCGTCGAGGGCTGCTCCGGCGGCCCGGTCGTCGACCTCACCCGGGGCGCCGTCATCGGCGTCAACAAGGGCCGCGGCCAGGACGAGGGGGCCGCCGTGCCGCTCACCTCGCTGCGCGAGCTCCACGACGTGCCCGGCGGCCAGGTGCTCCACGAGGTGCTGCGCGCCCACGACCGGCACCACCTCGCCCGCCACCGTTCGCTCCGCTCCGGACGCACCTGGACCGACGGCCAGATGGCGCTGTGGCCGGCCGCGGCCCGCGGGGTCAGCCCCGCCCGGCGCACCCAGCTGTACGGACGGTTCGCCGAACTCCCCTCGCCCACCGGCCCCGGCGAGGTGATGGCCCTCGTCGACGCGGTCAAGCGCCGGGTCCTCCACCCCGACTACCAGGCCGTCCTGGAGACCGACGCCCGCACCTGGCGCGACGGCGTGGGCCTGCTCCACGAACTGCACAAGGGCGAGCGGGAGGACGGGCGCGGCAGCACCGACCTCGGACTCGACGCCGTGCTCCTCTACGCGGCGCACGTCGTCCGCCACCTCACCGAGCGCTACGGCGCCGAGGCGGGCCCCGGCACCCCGACCGCCCTCGGGCTCGGGAGCCTGGTCGACTGGATCACCGACGAGTCCGGCGACGCCCACGCCGCCGTGCGCGAGGAGATCGCCGCCCTGCTCGACCCCGCGCCGGCGGACCCCGTCACCCCCGCCAGGGCGGCCGGACCGCGAGCCGACGTGCGGATCGAGATCGACTCCGTGCCCTGGGCCACCGGAGCCCCGCGCTACACCTGGCGCGTGATGCTGCTCTTCGACGGCCGCACCATGACCCCGCTGGCCGGCCACGACGAGGGACTGCTCCGGGACCAGCTCCAGGACAGCCTGCGCGGCCCGCTCGACGAGGCCCTGGGCCACGGGGACAGCGGCGACCACCTCGCCGCGGTCGAATTCGTGGTGCCGCGCGAGCTGTTCGACCTGCCCTTCGACACCTGGCGGCTCGCGCCCGAGGACGAACCCTTCGGCGAGCGCTCCCTGCCCCTCGGCCAGCGGCGCACCGTCGTCCTCCGCGACCGCCACCGCGGCCGCCGCCGGCCCTCCCCGGAGTGGCACCGGCGCTGGCGGGGCAGCGAGGGCGGCCCGCTGCGGGCGGTGCCGCTGCGCGCCGAGGTGCTCGCCGCGGGCGCCGAGGCGCACGCCGCGCAGCTGCGCAAGGAGAGCCGGACCGCGTCGTACGAGCGCCTGGACGCGGCCCCCGACGGCAGCGTGCCGGTCTTCTGCGGCGCGGTCGGTACGGGCGACGGGCGGCGCGCCCTGGACGCCGCGCTCGCCGCCGGGCACCCCGTCGCGCTGTGGCGGCACTCGGCCCGCGAGCACGGCGACTGCCCCGAGTTCCACAAGGGCGCAGGGGTGCTGCTCGCGGGCGCCGGCGCGGCCGACGGACTGCACCGTCCCGTGCGCACCCTGCGCCGGCGCGTGGGCGACACCGAGGCGGACCCCCGGGAGCGGGCCGAGCACGCCTGGGCCGAGGGCCTTGCGGTGCTCTACGACCCGCCCGACCGCCCGCCGTTCGAGGCCCCGCTGGAGGGCCCGTCGCTGCTCGGCGAGGACGAGCGGTGACCCGTACGGGGCGGAATGGGGGACCGGTCAGGGGTCGGGCGGGAGTCCTGGCGGGGGTCCGGACGGTTGTCCGAGTGGGAGCCCGTGCGAGGCCGTTCGGCGGCGCGCG